>NZ_DAOTWH010000023.1:0-14020 GCF_034435895.1 Chloroflexus sp. | reverse complement strand
ACCATAGACACCCTTGCGGCAGTGCAACTGCCGCGCGCCATAGACACCCTTGCGGCAGTGCAACTGCCGCACGCCATAAGGCTGTTACACTGTTTGCTGGGCAAATGTGCGCCGCAACCCCTCTTCAATGCTGATCCGCGGTGTATAGCCGAAATCGCGTTCCGCCGCGGCATGGCTAAACCAGTGCGAATGGCTCAGCTCGTGTACCATCAACCGGGTCAGCGGCGGTTCACCGGGCAGGCGCAGCGTCGCGTAAAGAAACTCTAAACCGGTTGCCAGCCGGTAGGCGGTGCGGGCCGCGATGCGCCCACGCACCGGCGGGCAGCCAGCGTGGGCGAGAATCTCACCGATAAACTGCCAGAGATTGACTGGCCGCTCTTGGCCGATAAAGTAGGCTTTGCCGCGCACCGGCGATCGCTCGCCGAGGGCCGATGCTGCGAGCAGATGCGCTTCGGCGACATTTTCGACATAGCTGACATCGACTAGGTTCGTACCATCGCCGATTTGAAACAGAGCACGGCGGCGCGCGCGGCGCAGCAGGCGCGGCAAGATGTGCGGATCGCGCGGCCCCCAGATCAGGTGCGGACGCAGCGCCACCGTCGCAATATCGGTCTGCGCCAGTACATAACGCTCGGCGATAGCCTTGGTCTGCGGGTAGGGTGCAAGGTAGCGCGAGGGGTACGGCGTCTGCTCATCAGCGCCGTGGATGTCGTCCATACCAATCGCGACCGACGGCGTCGAGGTATAGACCAGTTTGGGCACACCGGCCCAGATCGCCGCCTTCACCACCCGCTGGGTCGCGCTAACATTGGCTTGGTAGAAGCCGTCGTAGCGGCCCCACAGACCGGCTTTAGCCGCGACGTGAAAGACCACCGTCACGCCGCGCATGGCGCGGGCCAACGCTGGCGCCGCTTCGGGTGTAGCGAGATCGGCGCGAAACGTCTCGACGCCAAGCGCCTGCAATTCAGGATACTCACCCCTCCCTACCACGCGCACGTGGTCGCCGCGGGCCAAGAGTTGTTCCACCAGATAGCGGCCAACAAAGCCGTTGCCACCGGTAACGAGAGCGATCATTGTGTTGCACCAAAGAGCTTGTCACCTGTCCGTGCTATTTCTTGGCAGTCGTTCTCAAACAAACATTGTTCTCGCTCAAGCAGGAGATTGCTTCGGGGGCTGCGCCCCCTCGCAATGACAACCGACCTAAGCGCCACACCTCATCCCGGCGCATGCAACTGCTTGGCCGCCCAAACCGCCAGTTGCTCGCGAAAGATTTTGGCGTTATGGCGAATATCAACCGGGAACGAGGGATGGATCAGGAAATCTTGAATCACCGCCGTCATTTCGGTGGTGGCAGCCAATTGGCGCAATTCGGCCACCAGTTGCGCTGGCGAAATCCGGGTATCGCGGCGCAGTTCGACAATCACGACCGGCAATTGTGCGCCGGCTGGCCCTACCCCAACCAACGCCGAACGGAAGACGGCGGGGTGCTGGTTGAAAAGCAACTCAACCGGCTCGGTAAAGAGCGGGCCGCGAGCCGTGATCACGCGCTGGCTCTTGCGGCCATAAAACCAAAGCCGTCCGTGCTCGTCGAAATAGCCGAGATCACCCATACGGTGCCAGACTCGCTCGCCATCGACAATCTTAGCCAGCTCGGTCGCTTGGGGCCGGCCCACATATTCGCGGGTCACTGCCGGCCCGCTTACGCAAATCTCGCCGATCACGCCTGCCGGCAAGCTCTGCGTTTCTTGCCACGACCGGATCGGTTCATCGCTGATCGGAATAATCGCCACTTCTACGCCGGGAGCCGGCCAGCCGACGCAGGTGCCGGCCAGTGGCGACGGCTGCTCGGCGCGGGCCGCCAGCACTTCACGCCCGCTGATCGACGTGACCGGCAGGGCTTCGGTGGCGCCATACGGCGTAAAGCTGTCGGCAGGCGGGGTCAGAATGCGCTGCAACCGCTCGTGGAGATGGGCCGGCACCGGCGCGCCGGCCATCAAGACGCGCCGCAGCGTCGGCAGCCGAATATCGTGCTCAAGGCAATACGCAGTCACTTTTTCCCAAATCGCTGGCGAACCGAAGGTCGAAGTCACCCCCACATCCTGAATATATTCAACCACTGCTGCCGGATCGCATTGGGCCGGGCGAGTGGGATCGATCGGCGGGATAGCCGAGGTAATACCGAGGGCAACATTGAAGAGAGCAAAAAGCGGGAAGGCCGGCATCTCGATTTCACTCGGTTCGAGGCCAAACAACTCGCACAAGGTGTTGATCTGCGCCTCGAACATGCCGTGGGTATAGAGCACCCCTTTCGGCGTGCCGGTGCTGCCGCTGGTAAAGACGATCGCTGCCGGATCAGTGGCGGCAACCTCGGCCAGCGCAAACGGGGTCTTGATGGCGACCTCTAGTTCGCGTAACGCCGCCGCGCCGGGCAGGGCCGGGCCGACCGACACGGCCCGCTTGATCGTCGCGCAGGCGCGGGGGAAGACCAGCCGGAGCAGATGGGCGCGCGGTACGCCGATCATCGCTTCCGGAGCCGCTTCGGCAATGCACTGGGCCAAATTGCGCCGGCCCATGGCCGGATCGATCAAGATCGGCACACACCCCATCTTCAACAGGGCAAAGGTCAGGCTGATCAACGGCCCACCCGCCGGCACCATCAGCAAGACCCGCATCCCGCGGCTGACGCCATACGCGGTCAGGCCCCACGCCAAGCGGTCGCTAGCCGCGTGCAAGCCAGCAAAGCTCTGCCGGCGATAGATCACCTTGCCGGCCCGATCGCGCCCAACGCCGGTAATCACTGCCGTCTGATCGGGCACATGCTGCGCCATCCACGGCAGATAGCGGGCGATATTCGCGCCTTCCGGCGTGGCGTGCGCACGATGCCGATCAAGCGCGTTAGAGTAAGCCATGGGTGCTCCTTGCTAACAAACCGCTCCATGAATGCGAGCAAGCCAACCAAGCTAGCGCCGCTTTTGCGATGCATGCAGCCCAACGAACATTCTAAGGATCACTTTACAGGCGGGGCAGCGCACCACCGTCGCCTGCCCACCGGATGCTACTCCGCGATCCCCAATGCAGTCAAGATAAACGCATATTCCCACGCAAACTCCTCCAGCCGGGCGAAGCGGCCCGAATGGCCGCCGTGTCCGGCTTGCAAGTTGGTGCGCAACAGCAACATCGTGTCATTCGTTTTGACCGTGCGCAGCTTGGCCACCCACTTGGCCGGATCCCAATAAGGCACCTGCAGGTCGTACAGGCCGGCGGTCGCCAGAATGTGCGGGTACGGCCCCGGCTTGAGATTGAGATACGGGTCGTAGGAACGCATCAGCCGGTATTCGGCCTCGATCGCCGGGTTGCCCCACTGCTCCCATTCGGTGACGGTCAGCGGCAGATCCGATTTGAGCATCGCGATCACGACATTGGTAAACGGCACACCGGCCACCACGGCCTGAAACAGGTCGGGCCGGGCATTGACCACCGCACTCATCAATAAGCCGCCGGCGCTGCGGCCACTGATCGCCAGTTGGCGCGGCGCAGTGTAACCCTCGGCGATCAGATGCTCGGCGCACGCGATAAAGTCGCTGAACGTACTGGGCTTGTGGAACATCCGGCCCTGCTCATACCACTGCCGGCCTAGCTCTTGGCCGCCGCGGACATGGGCAATCGCCACCGCAAAGCCGCGGTCAAGCAGGCTCAGCCGTTTGCTGTCGAACGAGGGATCGTAGCTATAGCCATACGCGCCATAGCCGACCAACAAGCACGGGCCGCCGTTACGGGGCCGGTCGCGCCGGTAGACGATCGAAATCGGCACCTGCGCCCCATCAGGGGCCGTTGCCGCCAACCGCTCGCTCAGGTACAGCGACGGATCGTAGCCGGACGGAATCTCTTCCTGCTTGAGCACGTGCCACGTACCGTTCGCCATATCGTATTCCACCACCGAGGCCGGCGTTACCAGCGAGCTGTAGCTCAGCCGCAAGCGGCTAGTGTCAAATTCATCGTTCACGTGCGGGCCACAGGTATAGACCGGCTCTGGGAAAGCGACATATCGCGGATCGCTGCCATCAGGCGCGCTAACCCGAATCTGGTGCAAACCGGCCCGTCGCTCGTAGACCACCAGATAGTCAGCGAAACAGTCGAGATAATCGATCAGCGTGTCGTCACGGCCCGGCAACAGCTCGACGGCTGCGCTTGGATCGGCCACTGGCGCTTGCAGCAAGCGGAAGTTTTCGGCGCCGTCGTTGGTGCGGATGAAGAAATAATCGCCGTGGTGATCGACAAAATAGTCAACTTTAGGCCGGCGCGAAGAGATCACACGCCACTCGGCGAAGGGGGTAGCAGTAGGCAAGTAGCGCACCTCGGTACCGCCATGGCTAAAGCAGGTCAACAACAGGTAAGCGCCAGAGCGGGTGCGGCGCAGACTGAGGCTAAACCGCTCGTCGGTCTCTTCGTAGATCAGCGCATCTTCACTGGGAGACGTACCTAACACGTGGCGGTACAGCCGGTAAGCGCGATGGGCATGATCGAACACGGTATAAAAAAGAGTCTGATCATCGGCCCATGCCACATCGTCAACCTGCTCGATCGGCGTATCGATCAACGCGCCGGTAGCGAGATCTTTGACGAACAGCGTGAAGATAATCGAACCGGTAGTATCAAGGCCATAGGCAAGCAGTTGTTGATTCGGCGACGGCTCGTAAGGGCCGAGCCGGCAAAAGGCATGCCCGGCTACCAGCGCATTCAGATCGAGCAACACCTCTTCCGGCCCATCATCGCCCTCTGTCCGGCACATCAGCGGGTATTCCGCGCCGGTCTCAGTGCGTGAATAGTAGCGATAGCGGCCACGCGGCGCCGGCGCCGAACGGTCATCTTCTTTGATCCGGCCCCGCATCTCGGCGTAGAGCCGCGCGCGCAACGCCGCCGCCGGGGCCATCACCGCTTCGGCGTAGGCATTCTCAGCTTCAAGGTAAGCGATCACCGCCGGGTCGTCACGATTCTCCAGCCACGCAAACTCATCGACGATCTCATCACCATGGAGATGGATCACCACCCGTTTCCGCTCGGCAACCGGCGGGTTAATCGGTTCAACACTCATGAGGTTCCTCCAATAACCACCTTGCCAACCGCCCAATCATCTCGTCGGAGGCATCTTCCAACACATAATGGCCGGCGTCATCGAGCCGGGTGACTTCAGCGCGCGGGAAGCGGGCCAGCCAGCCGGCTAAAAATCGGTCATCAAAACACCAATCGCACCCGCCCCAGAAGATGCGCACCGGCTTGGCACGCAACCCAACCAGTTCGCGATCAATCGCATCAACCACCGGCCATGTGGGATGAGCCGGATGCAGCGGAATATCCTGCACAAAACGGGCAATCGCAATCCGGTCAGCCGGGTTTTGGTACGGCCAGAGATAGCCTGCGCGCACTTCCGGCGGCAATGGCCGCACCACCGTCATGAACGTAGCGGCAAGGGCAAAGGCATTGAGTTGGCGAATCGCCCACTCGCCAATCTTCGGCATCTTACCGGCGGCGATCCGCAGCGGAATATGCGGCGAGAGGAACGCAGCCGTATTCAGCAGTACGATCCGCCGCACCTGCTCAGGATGGCGCACGGCCCACCCCATCCCGATTGCGCCACCCCAATCGTGGACGACCAAATCGACCGGCCCCAGCTTGAGGTGCGCCAACAATTGTTCGAGATTGGCAATATGGTTGGCGAGGCAATAGTGATACTGTTGCGGCTTATCCGACAACCCGCAACCGAGATGGTCAAGTGCGATGACCCGGCGTTGCCCGCGCAACGCCGCGATCAACCGCCGGTAAAAGAACGACCACGTGGGATTGCCGTGAAGCATGACAACCGGCGGGCCAGCGCCTTCGTCAACGTAGCGCAACACCCCGGCGGGCAACGCATATTCGCTAAGAGCAAACGGGAAGAGGGTACGGATAGGAGACTGGGCAATGGCGCCATTGATCTGCATACAACGCCGACTCCTCGGCTGGACGCACTACAACTCTCTGAGAGTATACACCGAATAGCGGTTGTGTGTTAGGCAGGAGGATGAAACGTTGTGCGGTTGATCAACACCTGCGTGGCATCATCAGCCGGCAGTGGATAGCCAATGAGATAGCCTTGGCCATACTGGCAGCCGACCGCACGCATACGCTCAATTTGGCCGGTGGTCTCTAAGCCCTCGGCGACCACTTCGAGATTAAGACTGCGGGCTAAATTCACGATCGCGCTGACGATGGCCTGCGAATGCTGCGCCTGTTCGAGCTGGACGATAAAGTTGCGATCAATCTTGATCTGATCAATCGGCAATTGCACCAGATAACTCAACGACGAATAGCCCACACCAAAATCATCAATCGCAATCTGAACACCATATTCACGCAAGCGCATCAACACCGCCGCCGCATCACGGCTATACTCCATCAAGGCGCTTTCGGTCAATTCGAGCTTGAGCGCAGATGGCGGCAGCCGGTGCTGCTCGAGCAATTGGACAAGGCGTAGATAAAGATCGGGCAACATAAACTGGCGCGCCGACAAGTTGACGCTGACTGACAAAGCCGTCGCTTGGGGCAACGACCTGCGCCATTCGGCCAATTGCCGGCAGACTTGTTCGAGCACCTGCCAGCCCATAGCATCATTCAGCCCGGCTTCCTCGGCCACATCGAGAAATGCCGCCGGCGGCAATATGCCGCGGGTTGGATGTTCCCACCGCACCAATGCTTCAAATCCCACCAAGATGCCTGAGCTAATGTCAATAATTGGCTGGTAATAGACCCGAAACTCTTGGTGCGTCACGGCCCGGCGCAGTTCGTTTTCGAGCGCCACCCGCGCCTGCGCCGCTTCGCGCATCGCCGGATGAAAGACCTCATAACGCGACTTGCCAGCTGCTTTTGCCCGGTACATCGCAATATCCGCGTCGCGCAACACTTCAGCCGGCTCTTGATACTCTGCCGAACCGAATACAATCCCCACACTAGCCGCTATATGGAAAATCCGGCCTTCTAACTCCAGCGGACGGCTCAACCGCTGCATAAGCCGCTCGGCAATCCGGATCGCCGCCGCTTGCGACTCGACATCATCGAGCAGCACGACAAACTCGTCGCCGCCTAACCGCGCGCATGTATCAACCGCGCGCAGACAACAGCTTAACCGTGAGGCGATGGCAATCAACAAACGATCGCCGGCCGGATGGCCAAAACTATCATTCACGAACTTGAACTGATCGAGATCAAGGAACAGCAGGGCATAATGATAGTTCGGGTTGCGCTGGCTACGCTTAATCGCCAGCGCCAGCCGGTCGCTCAACAACAAGCGATTGGGTAAACCGGTGAGGGCATCGTGCAAGATGCCGTGTTGCAAGCGTAACTCCATTAACTTGCGCTCGGTAATATCACGATAGTTGACGATCACACCCTGCACTGCCGGATCGTCGAGCCAATTGGAACCGGTGACCTCCAGCCAGCGCCAACCGCCATCGGCATGCCGCACGCGAAACTCGATCGTTGCCGACGCGCTGGCTTGCTGGATCAGTTCGCCAAACAAATGGCAAACACGTTCACGATCTTCTGGGTGAATTAAGGCAAAGCCATTAACCGGCTGCGCCAGCATCCCGTCTATCGCATACCCCATCAAATTGCGCGTTGAGGGACTGGCATAGCGGATCTGGCCATAGCGGTCGGCAATCAAAATGCCGTCACTACTCCGCTCGATCATTGCCCGGAAGAGACGCTCGCTCTGTTGCAAGGTCTGCTCGGCCTGTTGGCGCTCGATCAATAACCGCCGCTCACGCAACGCGCGCTCGGCGATCCGGGGTAAATCTAACAACGCTGCTGGCGTTTTAACTAGATAATCGAGCGCACCAGCCTTCAGCGCCGCCACCGCAATCCGCTCATCGCCGTGACTGGTCATCAATACGACCGGCAAAGGCAATGGCCCCGCGGCAGCGCTCAACAACGCATCGCCTTGCCCATCAGGGAGAAAGAGATCACAGATAATGAGATCGAATGTCTGCACAGCGAGATGCCGGCGCGCCTCACTCAACGACGAGGCCAGCGTAAGCATCACGTCACTTTGTTCAAACGCTCGCCGCGCCAATTCAACATGGCTTGGATCGTCTTCCACCAATAAGAGATTGAGCGTCACTACCTAGCACTCCCCCCGATATTAGGCTGATGACGGTTAACGACTAGGACGTAGAAACACCATACCGATCACCAAGCGTCTGATTCCAGTCTAACCAGTAATCGCCAAGATCGTTCAACATCCGCGTGAACTGTTGAAAATCCACCGGCTTGACCAAATAGCTATTCGCGTAGCGTTGATAGGCAGCCTGCAGATCACGCTCGGCGCTCGAAGTAGTCACGACCACCACAGGAATATGGCGCGTCTCGGCGCTGGTCTTAATCTCTTGCAACACCTCTAAGCCACTCAGCCGCGGCAGCTGCAGATCGAGCAACACAATATGCGGTTGGGGGCTAGTGGCTGGATCGGCGAATTGGGCGCGCCGCCAGAGATAATCGAGCGCCGATTCGCCATCGATGACATGGATGATCCGGTTCGGAATCCGATGATCGTTCAATGTCCGGATGATCAACTCAGTATGGTCAGGATTATCTTCGACGAGCAGAATGATAGCCGGTTCAATGCTTGTCATATCTATACCTCTCTGCAGGCGCTTAGGTTGGCAACGCCGTTGGCAACGTCAGATAAAACGTTGAGCCTCTGCCCAATCCCTCTGATTCCACCCATATCTTACCACCGTGCGCTTCCACAATCCGGCGCACGAGCGTCAACCCGATGCCAGTGCCTTCCACCCGCTGGTCAAGACGCTCAAAGAGGCTGAAAATCCGTTGGGTATGGCGAGGATCGATGCCAACCCCATTATCTCGCACACTCACCAGCACGAACTGAGGGTTATCATCAGCGCGCGCTTCGATCCAGATCTGCGGCGATGGTTGATCACCCATGAATTTGGCCGCGTTATCGATCAAGTTCTGAAACACTTCGCGCAAACGGGTGCGATCAACGTAGATTTCCGGCAAATTCGGCGGCAGATGCAGGTAGACATTGCGTTCCGCCAACCTCCCGCTCACCCCGGCCGCCGCTTCGCTAATCAGCAACCCCAGCCCGATTCGTTCCGGCGGATTGAGTTGCCGGCCTGCGCGCGAGAGATGCAAGAGATCTTCGAGCAGTTGGTACATCCGATCCGCCGCTGAAATTATGCGTTGTAAATCGGACGGGATGCGTTCAATCTTGCCAGTCGCGAGATCGCGCTCGATATAACTAGCAAAGCCTTTAATCGTGATCAGCGGGCTTTTCAAATCGTGGGAAACCGTGTACGTAAACTGCTCTAACTCGGCATTGCGCGCTTCAAGTTCGGTAATGAGCCGCTCACGCTCAAGTTCGGCCCGCTTGCGCGCGGTAATGTCCATTCCCAACGCCTGATACTCAACCAGTTGCCCCTGATCATCGAGCAGCAGGCGATTGACCCAGCGTTGCCAGCCGATCGAGCCATCGGGATGCAACACTTCGTGTTCTTGCTCCATCACCGGCTGGGTTGGGCTGAGCTTGGCAATTCCTTCTGCCACCAACGCGCGTTGGGGAGGGGGAATGAGTTCGTAGAAGTTGAAACCAATCAGTTCATCGCGGGTACGCTGAAAGGTCTGGCAGTAGAGATCGTTGACAAAGGTGAGCGTACCGTCGGGTTGAAAGCGGCAGACCATCGCCGGCAGATCATTGACAAGACTACGATAATACAGCTCACTCCGCCGCAGTTCAGCTTCAATCGTCTTGCGCGCGGTGACATCGATTTGCAACCCATACATCCCTTGCAGCGCACCCTCAGCATCGATCACCGGTTGGCCGATACCGCGTAGCCAGCGCAGCGAGCCATTAGGCAATACAACCCGGAATTCAACGTCGAGATCAGCGTGTTCTTTGACCGAACGATCAATCGCTGCTTGTAAGGCAGCGCGATCTTCAGCATAAACTTGCTCGCGCCAGCGTCGGAACGTGAGGATATCGCGATCCGGATTAAGCCCCAGCAACGGGTAATTTTCCGGCGACCAACGCACCGTACGCGCAGCGGCTTCCCATTCCCACGCGCCGGCGTGCGCCGCCAATAATGCCATTCGTAAGCGTTGCTCAGCGCGACTCCGTTCGGTAATTTCCTTCTGCACTGCTAGAAACGCTGCTGACAATTGAATATCAACAATGACCAGAATGATGCCAGTCAAGAGTAAAATCGCCAGCAACATCAACGCATACCCTAGCGGTATGGAGAGCAGCGATCCCTCCGGCAAGCGCCCGCTTTGCTCTATCCACCAAATCAAACTGATCGCGGCGCCACTGGCAGCAACTGCAGCGATCGCGCCGCGCCGGCCAAAACTCAGCCCGGCTAAGAGCACGACAATCACATAATGTAAAATCGCCGAGCTACGCATACCGCCAGTAAACAACACCGCCACCGTGATCACCAACCAAAGCACGCCACAGACCATCCTGCCAGCAAGTTGAATGGCGCCACGCTGCACAAGCCAAGCCCCGCCGCCAAACACTGCCGTCATAATGATTGCAGCAGCCAACGGAATCTGTGGCGTTGGGTAAAGCCAAGGAGTGATGAGCGCGAATCCGCCCGCTACCACAGCCAGAAAGCTAAAAACAGGCAAGAGAAAGATCGCAATCCGCTGTCGTTCATCGGCAAAGAGGTGATTGAGCTGCTGGCCAGCCGGCCAGAAGGTTGAAAGAAGCTGGCGTAGGTTCATACCGCTTGCTTGACGCCAAAATCGCTGATAATGAATTCCGTGATATATCCGGCCATCAGTTCAGTTAGATCTCACCGCACATGCGAAAGATAGCGTATACTATGTTTGAGTACGAACCATTCGCGAGAAACACGATCACGGCGAACGCTGCGCCTAAGCATCCAATAGTATAGTATAATGAAGCGGCCGCTTCCACTATACACAACGGTTATGACCAAATCTAGTCCGTACCCAGCTCGTGAGACGATCCTTACCTCAGGCTTCCTTCACCCATAGGATCACCATGCGACATGTACTTTGGAGCGTGTTATTCAGCATCGTGCTTGCTTCGTGCAGCACAGTGCCTGCGTTACCCACACCATCACCAGTGCCAGAAGTCATCCAACCTACCCCCGGCGCACGGCTCTTGCCAGCCCAGTTGTATGTGCTTGATCGCGGCCAGATTGCCCGGATCGAGACCGATGGCGCGACTCGCCGCCAGCTTACCCGTGAACGCATTGAGCTGGAGGGTATTCCTCCGATTAGTGATATGGATCTGCATCCGGTGGCCGGCTTGGTCTACGTGGTTGGCGCCGCGAAAGGCGACCGCTTAGTGCGCGCCGCGCTTGATGGCAGCAATCAACAGGTGATTTACTTTGCGGAAGGCCATCAACTCAGCACCGTGCGCTGGTCGCCCGATGCGCAATTTATCTATCTCCGCTTCCAAAACAACCGCGAGGTACGTGACCTTCCTGATGGTCTGTACCGGATGCCAGCCACTGGCGGCGACCTTGAACTGGTGCGCGCCGATGATCCGGTTGATGACCCCCAAAATCCCAGCCGGTCGATCCGCAGCTATGCTCCGTTTCTCTGGAATCCGGAAGGCGATGTGTTATTAGTTGCATCGTCGGCCACCTTCTATGAGGATTGCGAACTCGTGTTTTGGCAACCACAGAGTGGAGAATTACGCCGGCCAACTGTCCCTGATGGGATGTATGGCTGGTGCGGCGAGGCATTGTGGCTTGGCGACGACCGGACGGCCCTCATGATAGTTGGGCCGCCGGAAGGCCCCGGCGTTTGGCAAGTTGATGCGCAGACGATGCAGGCGAACCGTCTCAGCGCCGATGGGGTGCTGGCCCGCGCGCCGTTTCGCAGTGGGCTAGACCTGCTCTTTGTCGCGGTTGAGCGGGTGAGCGACGGGTTTACCTTTACGCTCACCCGCCAGTCGCCTGATGGTAAGCTCACCAAGCTGCGCCCGCCGTTTCGTGAAACGCCACTACTTATCCGCTGGGCGCCTGATGCAAGCGGTATTGTGGCCTTAGTGCGCACCGAGACCGGGACGGCATTACGTTGGTATCCGATTGGCGATCGTCCGGCGGTTGATCTACCGCAAACCGAGCGTGGGGTGATTTGGTTGATGTGGGGGCCAATGCTGCCGCAGGGATAGCGACCATCATCTAGTAACAAATTGATAGGGTAGCGTTATGGGGAATCATACGCTATAGCCTGACATTCACCCTTGAGATGGCCGGCGTCGGGTTGCGCTATTGGGTTATTGTTTGGGCGAGTTCGCCGTTCTTAAGCGACAGCGCCGCTCACACCTTGGCGACCATCGGCGCAATGGGGCCGCCGTGCTATTCGTTGCTGGCGTGGGTTGGCCCGGAAGGCAACCGGATGATGCGCTGGAAGGTGCGCGGGCGCATACCAACTATCACCGAGCAAGCGATCCTTGACGAGGCATTCCGCGCGCTTACTAACCGCGGCATCACCCAGCCTTGCTTCATCTACACGGTCGATCAGCCTGACCTCAATGCCACTGTCATTGGCCACACCCCCTATTTGCACCGCGATCTGTATGCCAGCCCGCACCTTGTCGCCGTGATTGCCCACGAAATGGGCCACTACCATAGCAGTGACGGGCGCCTCGCGCTGGCGCTGCACCGGCTGACGATTCCCGGCGGTTGGCTGGTTGTTTCGTTTACCATGCGCCTCATTGGCTTGATCGGGAGCTTGCTCAACCCCATTGTGCGCCTGCTGAGCGCGCTTAGCTATATCGTTTTACGGATCGAAGTCACCGTTCCGGCCCGGCTCAGCCAGTTTATCCAGCGCATTATATTGTGGATGTTCATCGCGCTCGTTGGTGGGATCGGCATTATAGCTACCGTACCGTTGTGGCGCTCCTATATTCACCAGCGCGAATTGGCCGCCGATCGGCACGCTGCACAGCACGGGTTCGCCTGCTCCTTAACCCTCTTCCTGCGCCAAGCCCAGCTTGATGAGATGAACCTGCCTTGGAATGAAGTATCATTCCATCCGCCGGTGGAAGAGCGGTTAGCCGCCTTGCAGCCGTATTTACCGCACCCTTGAGATGATGGCGTTGAGGATGCCATCTCGTAGCCACGCTGTTAAGCCATCCACCTGCTCGCCCGGCAGCAGCGGCAGCGCTGTTAACCCACTCGCATACGACACTGGTGTGCCGGCGCCGGGGAACAACAACCCCAGCGCAGTAACCGCGCGGCTGCCGTCATGACGGCCTATTCCAGCCAGATAACTGTACCCCTCATCGATGGCGTTGGCCGGCAGCGCGCCTTCCTCGCTGCGATATTTGGCATCGAGCACGATCAATACCGGCGCGCGCCGCGGATGAGTGACCTCAATCGCCACATCCGGCACTCGCACCCGATCATCAAGCGAGCGGAACGGTTGGCTATCCGGCGTGTAACGCGGCTGATAGCGTAATGCCAACGTTGTCCTCTCAGCATGCGCTAGCACGAGCAAGGGTTGCTGCACCGTCAATTGCACTGTTTGCCCGGCGAGCAGAGCCTGCTCACGCACCTGCCAGTCGCTGAGGGACAGTAGGGCAAGTGCAACGCGCGCCGCGCACCACATTTCATAGAGACGGGCCACCTCGCGCACCGGTATGTCCAGCATCGCCGGCGCCCACCCCACTCCCAACCGGCGCTGCATCAGCCGCCGGTAGGCGGCGACAATGCGTTCATCGCGGCTGCGTGGCCGCCACATCGGGATCCCAACCAATGGTTGATTATTTACGTCAAGTTGCACACGTGCTGCGCGCAACCTCCCGATCACCATCACCAGCCGCACCCGCGCCTCGGCAGGCAACGGCGTCACCAGCAACGCTTGCCCACTCGCGATCAGCCGGTCGAGTACTTGGGCAGCCGCTTGCCGGCTACGCTCAAGCGGATCGGGCCGGTTCGCCTGCACCCACACCCGATCGGGCCAACCGGCGGGCGGCAGTGGCGCGGCA
>NZ_DAOTWH010000022.1:0-10773 GCF_034435895.1 Chloroflexus sp. | reverse complement strand
GTAACGGCTCGCGCTCGTCGCAACCGCACGGGGATTGTTCGGGATTGGTCATGACCCGCCCTCCATAATGAACTCGATCCGGCCATGTTCAGGCCGGTTGGGGTCGTTATCGCAGCGGATAATCTCACGCCGGCCAACGTCAAGCTGGCCGTTGGCCAACTCACCGTGCGGCGTTTTCCCCCAGCGTTGGAAGCGCACCCGCGTTCCCGCCGTCTCGATCCAGCGCACGCCGGGAATGGCCATCGCGGCGGCAATGATGTGGCTGAGGTAGAGCGGTTGGCCAAAGGTGAAGTTGTCGGGGTGAAAAAACTGGCGGGTGCTGAAACGTTCGAGCAGCGCAGCCTTGACATTGGCGGCGAAATAGCCGGCCTCAACACAAACAACGAACGCCAGATCGAGTGGCACATAGACCGGCCCGTCAATCTCAATATCTTGCCCGGCCATCCGGTAACGTTCGAGGAAAGCGCGCAACTCCGTTTCAAACGCCGCATCAACCGGCAAGCCACCCCGCCGGTCAATGGTGATAAAGATCGTGTACCAGCTCCCCGTCCAGCGGCGCGTGGCAACCGCACGCTGCACGGATGGATGGCGTTCGGCCATCATCGCGTAATCAGCCGGTGTCACCGCCCGTTCTTGGCGACGAAAGGCTTGCGGCGTAGACTGGCGAATCGACTCAAGCGCCTCCGGCTCGCTGCCGCCGAGGGCCGGCAATGGGTTACGTACACCACGAATGCCGCTCTCGTTGGTGATGATGTGAGCCAGCGCATCAGCGCCGATATTGCCGGCTGACCCGCCACCCACCCGGTAGCGCGCCGCCAACGCCTCGCCTGCCGCCGGCGCGCGTCCGGTGCGGCCATCGCCAAAGCGCAGGAACAGGCGACCGTCGTTCTCCAGTTCACCGACAAATTCGGTTTGGAAGCGATTGCTGCCGAGCAGATCAGGCACGGGCCGCCACAAACCAGAGGAACTGGTCAGTTCGACCACGGGCAGAGTCAGTGCGGGTGCAGCGGCGCTCACCAACCGCGAGGCCGGGGTTGTGCGATCGGCTGGCTCGAATGGCGCGGCAAAGGTCACGCTGGCCCGCGCCAACGCAGGCCGGTAGCGAAGCGGATCGACCACCGGCGGCAACGGCTCGGCGGGGAGGGTCTCGCCGTGATCGGCCAGCACGATATTGCCTAGCGCCACACTAACCGCTTGGCGCAGCTCACCACTCTCATCACGATCGTCGGGAGGAACTGATACGACGGTCAGATCGAGGATGAAGGGCAGCGCATCTTCTGCCATCCACTCAATCTCGGTCACGGCTACCGGGTTGTTGGATGGCGGATCGGCAAACTGGCCGCCGAGCGGATCGGTCGCCGCAGTGACGCGGGTGAGGCGCACAGCGTGGCGGCGAGTTGGATCGACATCGGCGCGGTAGCCGGTGCGGGGGTGGCGCCGCTCGATAAACACCAGCACATCGCCGGGACGCAAACTGGCGCTGAGATCGCCGCGCAGGTCGGCGCGGGTGCTGCCGGCGGGCAGACAACACCCTTCATCGCCCCAGAGGTAGAAGTCGATCTGGTTAAGCGCCGGATTAAGGCGCGCGCTATGCATGGTCTCAAAGACGAGCGGCTGCTGTTGGCGCGCAAGGGCCAGTTCGGTTGAGTTGGGCAGCACACGGGGCGGCGCTCCACCCACCTTGGTGAGCACGGGGGTACGGGCCGGCAAGGTAAATGGCGCATCAACCTGTACCTGCACCCACACCCGCGCATTCGCGCCGTCGTGGGGCGCATAATCGAGCAGGCGCGCATGGCGGCGCAACGACACCCGGCGGCGCGCCGTGCCGAGATAGGCTTCGGTGGCGACCGCATCTTGATAGTAGCTGAGATAATCGCCGATGTAGGTCAACCCCTCAACGATCGCCACGCCAAGATCGGCTGGATTGCGCTCGCGCCAATCGGGTGAGACGGCAGCTAACCGGTCAAAGAGCATTTGGCGCAAACTGGCGTAATCGCGAGCCAGATAATTGATCGGCGGCGACTCATCGCTCTCTGGCGGGCAATCGGCAGCCGGAGCGCAATCAAATTCACTGGGACACTCAACCCTGAACGAGAACTCAATGCGGCTGAGGATGGGATCAAAGCCGGCGGGCGGGATCGGATCGGTGGGCGAACGGACAAGGCGCAGTGTGTAGGCCGAAAAGTCGCCTGCCTGATTGACCCGCACGACCAATGTGCGGTCAGCGGCGACCAGACCATTGTAGAACACCCGCTCGGTATTGGTGATACGCCCGGCGGCAACATCGGCGGGGCTGGCATCGGCGGCGCGCAAGACCCAGATCGTTTGAATGCCAGAGACACGCACACCGCCGGTTATCTGCACATTGGCCGAGCCGAGACCCCACGGTTCCGGCTTGATCATCTGCACCAGCAGCGTCCGTTGCGGCGGTGCGCCAGCCGGAGCGTCGCGATCGAGCACTTCGAGCAGATCGATCCCGTTGAGCGGAATCGCAGCAGTGCTCAGCACTTGCGCCCGGCGCGGATTTACGCAGCGGAATTGGATACTCATAACGTTACCCTGTTATGCTGTAGCGCTCTCACCCCCGTCCCTCTCCTCGCAGCGCAGAGAGAAGGGGATAGCCTTTTTTCCGGCCAGAGAGCTGCCCTCGCGTGACCATCGTTCAACTTGCCAGTTCAACCACCCGGCGCTGCCGGGTGCGCTGCACCACATACTGCACCGTCACCCGCAACGTTGCCTCCTCGGCCGCGATCGCCACCGCCTCAACCCGGATCACCTCGCCGAGATACTCTTGCAACGCACCCTGCACCAAAAACTCCAGCGCGGCGGCCAATTCGGGGCTATTCGGCGCAAAGAGCAACTGGCGCACGCCAGCGCCGAAACGGGGCCGGTTCACCCGCTCGCCGGGAGCAGTGAAGAGCAGTTGTTCGATCATCTGGCGAATATGGGCATCGTCATCGGCGCGCGCCGTGCGCCCGCCGCCGTCAATCGCATAAGGAAACGCGATGTGCATCATTGCCCCCTAACCCGCATCTGGGTCATCACGATATTGACCGGCGTACCATTCGGCACACAGGTGGCTTGGCTGTCTTGCAACAACACGGGTTGCCCTCCGGCGCGCACACGGATCGCGCCGGTTGTCCATTGGGCGGTCACGCAGGGCATCGGATTCGTGCCGGTCGTGAAGGGACAACCGGCAACCGTATGCGGCGCGCTGAGCGTCACCACCGGTTGGCCACCTACCCGCACCCGTGGATTGGATGCGGTGGCTTGGGCTTGACCGCCATGCGCACAAAGGATAGTCGCGCCAACGTGCAAGAGAAAACCGGGCATAATGCCACCTCGTTGGTGATGCGTCACCCTGATTCCCTGCCCCCACTGCGCATGTGCAGCGAGAGCATGCCGGCCAAGCAGGGCTATCAGCCGTTGTTATGTCACCTCCAAAGCGCCGTCGTTGAGTGAAATCTGTGGCCCGGTGAGCTTGACCGAACCGCCTTGGCCATTCGTAATCTCGATCCCGGTCGCGGTCAGCGCAATCTTGGCCCCAGTCGCGGTTTCAATCGTAATCCCGCCAACCCCCGGTAGTTCGTTGATCGTGATCGTGCCAGCCTGCGTCTTGAGTACCTTCAATTCGGCCACTGCCGGCGAAGCCGGCGCCTCACCGGTTCCCCAGAAACAACCGCTCCAAATCGGATAGTCGGGATCGCCGCCTTCAAACTCAACCCAGACATTGGCGCCAGTGGGCGGGATGAGGAACCAACCTACGCCATTGCCGGCAAAGGGCACGCATGGCATCGCCCAACTCGCCCGACCCTCACCAAGCACGGCGGGCACGCTCACCTGTACCCGGCCCTGTTGCAGCGGATCGAGATTATTCTCGACTTTGCCGCGATACTTCCCGAAAAACTGGCTCATGGCAACACCACCGGCACCGTCGAACCCAACCCCTCGCGGGTAAGGGTAAAGCTCTGCTTAAAGCCATCACGGCTGATCTGGTGCTTTACCTGCTTGACGTAGTAGAGACCGTCGTAACTAAAGCCAGCACCGCGCAGGCCAACCAGCCCGCGTGCCTGCAAAAGACTGCCATAGCGCCCAGTATCGAGTTCGCCTTCAACGGTTAGCACATCGCTAGAGGTATCGGTCGCAGCTTGGGCTTGGGCTAGCGCCTGCACAGCACTGAGACCCGTGCCGCGAAAGATCGTGCTGCGAGCAAACGACGCCAGCGCCGGCAGGCTGGCCAGCGACGGACGGAGACTGGCGAATGAGCGCACTGGAATATGCTGGCCGGTCGTGCGATCCTGCACTTGCCCGGTCAAGGTAGTCGCAGTGAGCGGATCGTGCTGGAAGTTGATCGAGGTCACGTTGGTAGCTTGCCCCATATTGACCGTTAAGGCGCGTTGCGGCACCCCGATGCGTACCGGCGGCCCCCAGTAGGCGGTGTTGATGAGCGGAGCGGGGCCGGGAGCAACGTAGAAGACATACGCAAAGCGTTCGGCCATCTGGCGCAGATAGGCAAGATCGGTCGCTTGCTGCACCGGTGTGCGCTCGATTGGCAGCGGCATATCAACGGTTGGCGGCGGGATGACCAGTGGAATGAGACCATACTGGGCATAGCTGGCGATAATCTTGAGCGCGATCACCGCTTCGGGTTGGGCCGGATGCTCCACCGACTTCTCTTCGCGATCCATCGCCACACTCACATCCTCGCCAGTGATGGTCAACGTCGCCGAACCGGGTTGGTCGCCGGGTTGCAATTGCTGGTTGGTGATCAAGCCATCCATCACCACCTGCGGCAACGCGCCAAACCAGACGATCAGGACGATCCGGTTGCCGGCGCGCAGCAGCGGCCCGGCGAGCAAGGCATAGTCGAGCAGATCGCCACGTTCGCGGCCAAGTTGAAAGACCACCTGAAACCCAGAGCGCCCCTCGTCGCGGTGCGTCACCTCGGCGCTGGCAAGCGCAGCGAGCAGCGATGGCGGCGCCGGCGCCGGAATGGTTGGGCCGATCAAGATGGTCAAGCGAGTACTGAGCAGGGTCATCGTACGTTACCCTTCAAAGGTGGGCACCGCCACCCGCAGCAACCGGCCAATCTCAGCGGTGAGATCAAACGGATTCATAGCGTCGTTGGCGTCGCAGATGCGCCAAAACTGTTCGGGATCGCCGAACGCGCGATCTGCGATCAAGTCGAGCCGGTCGCCGCCAGTGACTTCGACTTTAGCCAGCAACGGCATCGCCGCACCGGCAGGCAACAATCGGCGACGCAGATAGACAATCTGGCGACCATCGGCAGTCGTAAGGGTAACGGTTGCGATCCGGTAGTAGCGACTATTGGGATGCAGCACAGCCGTGCTCCTTTCGCGCAGGTTAGCAGTTACAACAGCTTCACCCCAGCGCCGGCAGCGTCGAGCGAGCCGGTGCGGGCAATGGCCGCCATCGTCTCTTTGACGATCTGGTGGGCGAGGAAGAGATGGTAGCCGGGATTCGCCGCCGGCAAGTCGTTATAGCTGAGCACGCGCAGGCCGAGCGAGACTTTGGCCCGGATTGGGTTGAGCTGAGGATCATACGCCTCTTCGGTGATACTAAACTCAGTTAGGCGCACCGGCAGCACCCGCTTCGGCCCCCAGATAAAGAGGGTGAAAGGCGCTTGCGGCGGCAGAATCTCGATCGTGCCGGCATTGAGCAGGGCAGTATTGGCGATTACCAGCGTGCTCTTGGGATAGATCAACACCTCGAGCGCCGCCAGTTGCGGATGCAAGCCGGTGGCCGCCGCACCTTGTTCAAGCTGGTCGGTAGCATCGAGTTCGATATCGAGCTTAATCGTCTCGACTGGCGCGCCCTTGATGCGCAGCGCATCGACTCCCTCGCCGCCGGTTTGGGCTTCGAGCGTGCGCGACAACGTATCAGGGTTGTACTGAAACACGATCACCGCCGGCTTGGGGTTGGGCAGATCGAAACTGACTAGCGCACCCTTGAGCAGGCGGGGCGAACGGGGAAACGTGGTCATAGGGTCTCCTCTGCCAACTATGGGCAGCGCAACACTGCGCCGCGAAACGGATCGATCGCATCTTGGGACGTCTGCGCCTCAGCTTGCCACTGCTGTTGCAGCGCAGCCACGCGCTCCTGCGCCTGTTGCATGGCGTCGCTGGCATCGCTGCCAGTGACGGTGAAATTCACGCTGCGAAAGCGTTGTTCGAGCGTCACTCGCCATTGCTGGCCAATGCGGCGATGTTCGGCTTCGTGCGCGTCGAGGTCAGCGCGCATCGCGTTCCACGCCGCCACCTCAGCGACACGGTTAGAACGTTCAGCCGGTTCCCACTCTGGACGATCGATCGGGCAAGCGACCGTCACCGTCGCAGATGGCGTACCGCGCGCCGTGATCCGCACCCGCCCGTCACGTAGAGTCTCACTGCGGGTCTGCACGCCGCCGTTAAAGGCGTAGGTGCAGCGGGTTTCAGCCCATTCCGGGGCATACGGCGAATTGGCGCGCAGCCAATCAACCACCTCGTTGCAACACAACGATCCGGGCACACGGTAGCACTGGAGCAGCGGTTGGGCTGGCGCGGGCAACAGGCGCAGCGGGCCGAGCGTAGGCGCGCTAGCAGTGGCCCGTTGGTCAGCCTCGGCTTCGAGCGCGGCGGTGCTGCGCCCTTGCACGCCTTCGGCCTGCTGCACAACATGCGCTAATTCGTGGGCCAGCAGGCGTTGCCCGGCAACAGTGTGCGGCGCATACTGCCCAGCGCCGAAGTGGATGTGCCGGCCCTCGGTATACGCCGCCGCACCGAGATGGGCCGCCAACGCAGCCGAAGTTGCATCGTGGTAGACGCGCACACCGCTCAGGTCGTAGCCGAAGTGCGGCTCGAAGCGGGCGCGAGTGGCGGGGTCGAGGGGGTGGGCAACGTGACTCACGCTGGCCCGCAGCGGTTGATCAAGTTGGGGTTGGAGTTGGCGAGCAGGTGCGGGCATACGCCTATCCTTTAGATGATTCTTCATCACGCCGGACGAAGAGGTCGCGTGATCGCTGCGGTTGTTCACCGCCAACTAACCCCTCGCGCCGTGCTTGGCCGATGGTAAAAGCCAAACGCTGGCGTGGATCGAACGTCTGCTGAAAGACCACTTGATCGCGGCCATCGCTGGTACGGCGACCAACCGTCGCTGTGATCGCTTGAGGGATACGTTCAAAGACCGGCGCAACGGTAAGTTGCTGCAACGGCGTCAAACTCCTAATCTCGGTTTCGCTCATCAGACGCGCAAACGCATCGCCGCCGTAACTAGCATTGATATCGGCGTAGATCGCTTCACCGGCATCAACGTGCGTCTGCACTCGTGCTTCAAAGGCGCTAAACCAACTGCGATTCATCCGCGCTTCCATCGGCACTAAGTTACGCCAACTACCATCGCCGCCATAGCGACTAGCAATGAGGTGACCAGCATCAAATCGGGCATTGATGGTGACACCTTGGGCTTGCAAATCTGTCATTGCGCGATTGAGCGGCTCTGACACACGGGCTTGATCTTCAGGTGCGCGGTGCGCTTTCTGACCAAGCCATCCATGCGCGCGCCGCGCCCGATCACCTTGTGGGTTGTACTGAATGTGGCCCGGTGTAAAATCACGTGGCACGCTGCTGGCCCAAACCATCACACCCGACAATGCCACAATGAGTTGGTCGAGCTGACGTTGGATATTCTGCTCTGTTGGCATACCCGTCCCGGCAACGCCTTGCGCCTGCGCTGCGCGGGTAGCTGCCTGAGTTTGCTGCGTTTCGACCGTGGTAGACAGTTGGCGAGCCTGTGCAAGCTGCTGGCTAAGACGTGTTTTGTTGGGACTATCGGGTAACGCCTGAATCCGTTGCGCCAAATCGTTAGCGAAACGGTCAAAGTCTTGTTCATCGCTGGCCACCGACATAACTGCTCGCCGGTTGACAATGCGCACGTAGAGGTGGTGTTGGCCGGCAGCGGTGAAGGGAATTGTCAATGCTCCCGCCTCCCGCGCCGGCGCAATTTCCGCTGCCTCCCGGCGTTCTGCCCCGCCCCCTCTGAACAGATTCCGCACCCGGTCGATCAACCGGTCGAGCGCACGATCAACCACCCCGCGCACCCGCTCGATGATTTCGCGTACTTTGTTGCCAACGTTGCCCAAACCGAGCAGGCGAGCCAGCAGGTCAATCGCCAGCGGCAGCAGGCGCGCCAGCGTCTCTTCGACCCGCTGCGCCGCCGGTTGGATGATGCCACGGGCAATGTCGCCGATCGCATTGACAACCGTCTGCACCACTTCGATAATCCGGGCTAGTTGGTCGCGCAGGAAGGTGAAGAGGTTGTAGGCGGCCAGAATCAGATTGACGATCGCGCCGACCGGGTTGAACATCGTAGCAAGGCGGGTGATCGCTGCCATGACGATCCGTTCGAGCAGAAAACTCTTGATACCTTCGAGCACCATATCGCGCAGACTGCCCAAATCGTCGCGAATCCGTTGCCAGAGCGCATCCCAACCGCCCTCGATTAGGGTGCGCAGGTAACTGGCGACAAACTCGATCACAGCGACGGCCTGCTCGCCGATCAGGCGCACCGCCCGCTCGCGCAGCCGTTCCCACGTCAGCCCAAGGATCTGCTGGATGAGGCTCAGCACTCCCATGAGGTCGAAACGTTCGGGCAGCGTAATCCCCGCCCCGCCGAGCGCGCCGGTCAGCCAGCCGATGATGCCTGCCTGCAAGTGAGTGAGGAAGTTATCGGCGAAGCGGCGCACCCCGTTGAGGAAGGCATCGACCAGATGGCCGGCAAACCCACCCGGATCGTCGAGAATGAGCTGGAAGGTCTCTTGCGCCCGTCCGATGAACTGGTAAAAGGTTTCGGGTTCGATGCCGGCCACTTTCAGCACTGCTTCGAGCGCCATGCGCGCTAGCGCCGCCCAATCGCCGGTCAGCACCGCTTGGGCAATGCTGAGCGCCGCGTTGATCGCAGCCTGACAGACATTGATAATCGCATTGAGGCCGGCGCGCAACCCTTCGACCAGCGCAGCGATACCGGCTTTGAGGCCCTCGGCGGCGGCAGTGACCACACGCTGCGCGAAGGCCACTGCGTCGTCGATGGCGGCATTGAGCCGCGCTGCCAGCTCGGGGAAGATGTCGCCGATCAGGGCGTCGACTAGCCCTTTCAGCAGTTCGCCGAAGGCGGCGATCAGGCCGTTGACAAAGGCGGCAGCGGCGTCAATGATCCGCATCGCCAACGCTTTGGCCGCATCGAGGATCGTGTTCACCGCGCGCCGCACAGCGTCGAAGATGGCGCCGATCGCTCTGGTGAGGGCAGCGAAAGCATCACGCACGAAGTTGACTGCCCGATCCCACCAGCTCTGATCTACGGCTGCGCGTTCGGATCGCTGCCGTTCCGCTTCAGCCTGCCGCTCGCCATCGGCCACCTCGGCGCGGGCATCGCGTTCCGCTGCTTCGTAGTGCTGCTCGATCTGCGCTTCATCGGCCCGCACCCGCTCGTCAATCTGACGCCGGCGGCTCACCCGTTCGGTTGTTGCCTGCTGCTCGATATCGGCAACGGCATCTCGCTGCGCCGCCAGCGTCTCTTGCCGCGCGTCCTGTATCTGCGCGCGGGCTTCGATTACGCCAGCTCGCTGCTGCTCATCAGCCTGCGCCGATTGCGCTTGCGCCTGCGTTTGCGCTTCGGCCACCGCCTCGGCCCGCTGCTGATCACGTTCGGCGCTCGCTTCATCCACCTGCGTGCGCGCCTCAGCCAGACTCGCCTCCATCGCCGCCTGTTGCTGCTGATCGAAGGCGGTCTGCACCTCCGGCGGCAGGCCCAGCTCAAGGTACGCTTGCGGTTCAGCAGGCATTGCCGGCGCGGCAATCTCCGGCTGCACCAGTTCACCCACTGGGTACGCTTCAGCGAGCGCGATCGGTTGGGCCTGTTCCGGCCCCGGCCCATTGATCACCGCCTGCGCCGCCTCGTCGCGCATCTGACGCGACTGCGCGACGCCTTCGGTAATCTGTTCGTCAAGTTGCGCCGGGTCAGCTCCCCCGGTTAACGGCACCTGCGGCGGCGCGCCGGGCGAGGTCGCAACGCTGGCATCGCTGGTTTGCACTGCGCGCAATTGGGTGGCAAGGCTGGCGGCGCGATCATCGGCTTCGCCGCTCAGCAGCCGCGAAACATCGGCAGAGACGCGATCGTTGGCAGTGTAGCGACCGGGATCAGGGGTTGGCGGCAGTACGACCTGCGGCAATGTCCCTTCAACATCCAGCTCGAGCGGGCGGGCATCTGGCGAGACGACGGCCAGCGGCGGCGGCGTTTCAACCTGTGCCGTGAGTTGAGCATGCAGATCGGGCAGTCCGGCGCTAAACGCGGCTTGTTCTTCTTTTGCCAGCCGGTTGGTCTCGCTGCCCAATGTTGCAGCGTGTTGGGCCTTTATCGTTGGCGGCGCGGCGGCAAAAGCGGCCATCAAGGCTTCCGGCCCTTCAGCGGCGGCCAGCGCCGCTTCGGCCTGAGCTTGCGCGGCTTGCTGCGCGGCAACATCGGCTGCACTCACACCGGGAGCCGGCGCCGGCGGTAGCTCGAACGGCGGTTGATCCGGTTCGATGGCGGGTAGCGGCAAGGAGGCCGGCACAGGCTGCGATTCGAGGGTTGGCGGTGCAACGATTTGCGCCGGTGGGGCCGGGGCCGATTCGCGTTCGGCGACACGGCGGAAGGTCGCCGCCGCCGGTTCGTTAGTTGGCGAGGCCGGGGTAGCAGCGCGGCGCAAGGCGACGGCTGCCGGCGACAAAGTCGTGCTCACGG
>NZ_DAOTWH010000021.1:0-35806 GCF_034435895.1 Chloroflexus sp. | reverse complement strand
GCGAGGGCCAGCAGCCCGCGCAGCGGGCTTCGTAACCATAGCCCGGCCCTTTAGGGCCGGGTTCTGGGCAGATATCCGCCTTTAAAAGCAGCAGTGCGGGCCTTCTAATGGAACTGCTCTTCCTCGGTGCTGCCGGTCAGCGCCGTGGTGCTGCTCTCACCGCCGGCGATCACCTGCGCCACATCATCGAAGTAGCCAGTACCCACCTCGCGCTGGTGGCGGGTTGCCGTATAGCCGTAAGCTTCGGCGGCGAACTCGGCCTGTTGCAGTTCGCTGTAGGCAGCCATCCCGCGATCGCGGTAGTTGCGCGCCAGCTCGAACATGCTGTAGTTGAGCGCGTGGAAGCCGGCCAGCGTCACAAACTGGAACTTGTAGCCCATCGCGCCCAATTCGCGCTGGAAGGCGGCAATCGTCGCGTCGTCGAGCTTCTTCTTCCAGTTGAACGACGGCGAGCAGTTGTAGGCCAGCAGCTTGCCGGGGAACTGAGCGTGAATGGCCTCGGCGAAGCGGCGCGCCTCTTCGAGGTTCGGCTCGCTCGTTTCGCACCAGATCAGGTCGGCGTAGGGCGCGTAAGCCAAGCCGCGCGCGATCGCTTGATCAAGGCCGGCTCGCACCCGGTAGAAGCCCTCGCTGGTGCGCTCGCCGGTGCAGAAAGGCCGGTCGCGCTCATCGACATCGCTGGTCAGCAGCGTTGCCGCATTGGCGTCGGTGCGGGCGATGATGATCGTCGGCACCCCCATCACATCGGCGGCCAGCCGGGCCGCCACCAAATTGCGGATCGCGGCCTGCGTCGGGATGAGCACCTTGCCACCCATGTGACCGCACTTCTTTTCGGCAGCAAGCTGATCCTCAAAATGCACGCCCGCCGCGCCGGCCTCGATATAGGCCTTCATAATCTCAAACACGTTGAGCGGGCCGCCAAAACCGGCTTCGGCGTCAGCCACAATCGGCGCAAACCAGTAAATATCGTCGCGCCCTTCGCTGTGATAGATCTGGTCGGCGCGCCGCAGCGCATTGTTGATGTTACGCACCAACTGCGGCCCCGAATTCGCCGGATAGAGGCTCTGATCGGGGTACATCTGCCCGGCAAGGTTGGCATCAGCCGCCACTTGCCATCCGCTCAGATAGATCGCTTTCAACCCGGCCTTCACCTGTTGCATCGCTTGATTGCCCGTCAACGCGCCCAGCGCGTTGATGTACGGCTCAGTATGCAACAAGTCCCACAAGCGTTCGGCCCCCATCCGCGCCAGCGTGTACTCGATCTGCACTGACCCGCGCAACCGGTAAACTTCTTCCGGCGTGTACGGGCGCACAATGCCGGCAAAACGGGGCGAGTTCCAACTCTCGGCAATTTGCTTGATCTGTTCGGCACGATCCATGTGCGTTTCTCCGGTTTCCTCGTTGAACGTGACGAGCACGGTCTAAATATTTAACAGGTAGAATACATTATAACGCCCGTCGTTACGTCACGGTTACACGATTGTGAAAGAGGGTGCGAACAACCGCTATCCCTCCCACGTGCGGCCGTAATTCTCGGCCAGCTTGGCGAGAATCGCCTGTTCGAGATCAATATCGAGCAGGTAAGCCAGTTGGAACAGATAGTTGGCGACATCGGCCAGCTCGCCCGCCAGCGCCTCGCGGTTGCGCGGCTCATCCTGAAACTGAAAATGTTCGAGGATCTCGGCGGCTTCCACCGCCACCGAAATCGCAATGTTACGCGGCGTCTGCGGGAAGACGCTCTCCGGCGCGTACCAGCCTTTGTCGGTCACAAACCGGTTGATCGCATCGGTCAGTTCGGCAATGCTCATCGGCATCGAGGGCGCTCCTTTCAGTATGGGGAGTAGTGAGTGGGGAGATGGTGACATAGGGGTAAGATCAGCGAGTACTGCTCTCTTCCCCAGAACGTTCTATTTCTTCCCTACTGCCTATTCCCTGCTCCCTATTTCCTGCCAATGGTACAATGACAGCCAAGCAAGGCGCAAGGGTAAAGGGTACGAGGAGGTTGGCGATGCTGACGATTGATCAAATTGCCCAGTATTGCGAGCAAGAGCTGGCTCGCTTACAATTGGCCGGCGACCGCGAAGAGTTACGCCGGTTGCAGTTGGCGCTCGGCGTGCTCATGCGCGCCGCCGAGCACGCTCGCGACCGCGAGACGGCAATGCGCTTCCGCGTGCTGGCGGCGCGGGCGGCCAATGCCCAAGAAATCATTGCCGGCGAGGATTAGTGATGAGCATCGGGAGGGCTTTCTGGTCTTTGTGAGTGTGCAGGGCAATGCTATGCAGTTGTCCCTGTATACTAACCATTTTCGTTTCATTTTTTACAGGCTGGCTCATTGCATTATAAAGTTTAGCATCGGGTGGCAATTATGTCATAAAACTTCGTGGAATGATCGTTTTCATTGTATTGGGGTTGCTGATATGTCAGGGTTTACCTTTATTGATCTCTTTTGCGGTGCAGGCGGTTTTTCACTTGGCTTCATAGAACTGGATTTACATGTGTTCTAGCGGCTGATCATGATCAGTATGCTGTCAGAACATATCAATTAAATTTAGGTGATCATGTTCATTGCTTTAATATTACTAACCAAACGGATCTGCCATACGCAGATGTTGTTATTGGTGGGCCACCCTGTCAAGGCTTCTCTTCAGCCGGTTTACGTCGATTGCATGATCAAAGAAATTCCCTGATTAGAGTATTTGCTAACTTGGTTGCTAAAATAAAACCAAATGCTTTTGTGTTTGAAAATGTTGAAGAATTTTTAACGATAGATAACGGTAATTTATTACTTGATCTATTAGATCCACTCATTGAATCCGGCTATCGTATCCATTGCGTAAGGTGAATGCGGCTAATTATGGTGTTCCTCAGAATCGCAAGCGCATTATTGTGCTCGGAGGATTTGGGTGGGATCCAACCTTCCTGCCGCCAACGTATCAAGCCTTTGGTGCGCTAGGGGCAGCCAATGCGTTTCACCATTTACCGCTTTGCCCCACATTGTCAGATGCGCTTGCAGATTTGCCGCCGCCGGCGCTTGTGCCCCGGGTGAGCCACAGGGCCACGTGGTGCGTGAGCTGTCGCCATTGGATCAACAACGCATTACTCTTTTACAACCCGGACAATCAATGAAGGACTTACCAGTATCGTTATGGCACGAAAGCTATCGCCGGCGCGCCTTCCGGCGGGTGCGCGATGGGATGCCTTCCGAACGGCGTGGCGGTGCGCCATTTGGTTTGCGCCGTTTACGTTTTGATCAGCCCGCTAGTACCATCACTTCGGGAGCCTTGATGGAATTCGTTCATCCAATAGAACGGGGATGATTCCAGTATTGCAACGAGTCGATTCGCTGATCCGAAATCGTTATTTTCAGTCGTATTGTGTGCAGGAGCAGTTATCACTATGGCTTTGACTCAAGCGCAAAAAGCGCTCATTGCCCGTGTACGGGCGGCAGGTGGCGGTACACTTGGAGTTGAGTTAAGTGATCCGGTCTGTAGTTTTCTGGTCGCTACTATCATTCGCGATTTAGAAATCCTCGATAAATTTCCGGAACTAGAAGCGGTGTCACTACCTGAGTTTTTCTCTGATCCGGATCTTGAACGTCTTTCACTGCCTCAGATAGAGTTCATACCCTTATTCGAGCGTCTTGTCTCTCTGATACCCGACGCCGATACCTACTTTGTGTGCCTTGCTGCCTTGCACAAAAGTCGCCTCAAGTATGCGCGCATTGTCTCGTATCAACCTCTCCCTACTCTTGATCAGATAGGGCCGCGTGCGTTGTTGCAGTACGGTCAAATGACTCCTTCTGCGTTGGCCGCTTTCTTGCTCTGGCGAAAATGGTTGTATGACCTTGATAATTGTGCTGCGCAAGAGACTGGCTATCTATTTGAGCCAGTTATCGCTAACGCTATTGGCGGTGTCTCGTTAAGCGCCGCAAAGAGTCCGATCCGGCGCCATCGCGATCCTTCGCGTGGTCGGCAAGTCGATTGTATTCGCGATAAGTTTGCCTATGAGATCAAAATGCGGGTGACAATCGCAGCCTCTGGGCAAGGAAGATGGCAAGCGGAGAACGATTTCCCAGTAGATTGCCGGATGAGTGGATATGTTCCAGTGCTCATTGTGTTTGATCCTACCCCTAATCCCTAGCTTGAAGCTTTAACTGAAGCCTTTCGGCGCGAACAAGGCATGGTGTATATCGGTGAAGCTGTTTGGCAGCACCTTGCGCAAGCCGCTGGTGATATAATGAATAGGTTTATTGAGAAGTATGTTAAGCTGCCAATACTTCATGTGTTAAACGATGCGCCAATGTCGTTTTCTCCTATCAAGTTTGCGATAACAGATGAACATTTCTGCATAACAGTCGATGATGCCCCAATGTACTTCAAACGAGATCCTCAAGGGAATCTTGAGCTTGAATGATGATGTCGCCAATGAGGGCGATTGAATGCAAGAGGAGCAACGACGTTCCATGAGCCGATTTGCGATTGAGTTGGCCGATATTCAGGCCGCGCGGCGCGCACTGCGCAATATCATTTTGCCCACGCCGGTGTTGCCGGCGACCCGCCTGAGCGCCGAGTTGGGCGGGCCGATCTTTTACAAGGCCGAAAATACCCAACAGAGTGGTTCGTTTAAGATCCGCGGCGCCTATAACACGATTGTCCATCTTTCTCCCGCAGAGCAGGCTCGCGGGGTGATTGCCCCTTCCGCCGGCAACCATGCCCAAGGTGTGGCGCAAGCGGCCCAGTTGCTGGGGGTGAAGGCCACGATTGTCATGCCCGAACGCGCCCCGTTGACCAAGGTGGTCGCTACCCGTCGCCTTGGCGCCGAGGTTATTTTGCATGGGCCTACGTTCGATGATGCGGTGGCTTATGCCTATGCGCTTAAGGAAGAACGCGGCTTGACCTATGTTCACGCCTTCGATCATCCACGAGTGATTGCCGGGCAGGGTACTATCGGGCTAGAGTTGGTCGAAGCGCTGCCCGATCTGCACCAGTTGGTGGTGCCGATTGGCGGCGGCGGCCTGATTAGCGGGATTGCGCTCGCTGTCAAGACCCTTCTGCCCCACGTGCGGATTGTTGGCGTGCAAGCCGCCGGCTGCGCGCCAGTGCCCGCTTCCCTCGCCACTGGCCATCCAGTTACTGCGCCGGCGGTCCATACTATCGCCGACGGTATTGCCGTCAAACGTCCCGGCGAGTTGACCCTGCCCATGATTCAGGCGTTGGTTGATGAAGTGGTGACGGTTGACGATGAAGAGATTGTGATGGCGATTGCCCATGTGCTGCAACATAGCCGGCTGGTCGTCGAGGGAGCCGGCGCAGCCGGGGTGGCGGCCCTGCTCAGCGGGAAGGCGCAGGTGCAACCAAATCAAGTCACCGCCACCGTGCTCTGTGGCGGTAATATCGACGCCAACCTGCTCATGCGCGTGATCGAGTTTGCGTTGGTGCGGCAGGGCCGCTACCTCTTGCTGCGCACCAGTGTTGACGACCGTCCGGGTGGCTTGGCGGCGTTGGTGAACCATGTCGCTTCCACCGGCGCTAGTGTGATGGATCTCTTCCACCGCCGCGGGATGTGGCGGGTGCCGATCGATCGCGCCGGTGTCGAGCTGATCCTTGAGGTGCGCGATGAAGACCATGCCCAAGCGGTGATCGAGTCGCTCGAGCGGGCCGGTTTCCATTGCGAGCGCGAGTCGAATTGGCCAATTTGATATAAAATCAAGGCGCCACTCTGTTGACTCAGGATTATCTATGGCAACCTTACGCGCTGCCTTGATCCAGCTCCGCCGTTTACGCACTGTCGAATTGCAATTGCTGGTGACGGTGCTGCTCTTCTTTGCCGCCGGCTATCTGCTGGTGGTAGTTGCTACTGGCCAGAGCGAGTTGCAGACCACCCTCAGCGGGTTGGTTAGCATCCTCTGGCCCTCCAGCCTGCCGTTGCTGCTCTTCGTCGCGATTTCACTTGGTCTGTCGTGGCGCAGTCCGACCGCTGACCAGTTGATTTTGCCGCTGGTTGCGTTGCTGGCCGGTCTGAGTCTCATGATGACCGCGCGGCTCGAGCCGGGCTTGAACCAGATCGCTTTTTGCAGCAATGCCGCTGGCGAGCGGTTCCCGTGCTACGAAGGGATCGCCGCTAAGCAGACGTTGTGGGTGACGCTCGGAGCGATGATTATGGCGGCGATCCTCTTCACGCCGCTCGATCGCATCTGCATCAGGCTGTTCCGCCTCTCGTTCATTGATGTGCTCGATCACTACCGCTATCTCTGGCTATCACTCGGCCTGCTGCTGATTTTAGCAACCTTCATCTTCGGGGTCGATCCCAACGCCAGCGGGGTGCGAGTCTGGTTCAATTTGGGTTTCTTTTACTTTCAGCCGTCGGAATTGCTCAAAATCATTCTCGTCATCTTCATGGCTTCCTACCTCAACGAATACCGCGAGGTGGTGCAGTCAAATTACCGGCTTGGCCCGCTAAAACTGCCGCCGTTGCCCTACTTAGCGCCGCTGGTCGGGATGTGGGGCATTGCGATGCTGACTATCGTCTTTCAGCGCGATTTGGGCGCCGCGCTGCTGCTTTTCGGCATCTTTCTGGCTATGCTGTACGTGGCCACCGGCAGCGGCCTATACGTGATGGTAGGGATGGCTGCCTTTGCCGGCGGCGCTTACCTGCTCTACCGGTTCTTGCCAATCGTTGGCTTGCGCGTGTCGGTCTGGCTCGATCCGTGGGCAACGGCCCAAGGGTCGGGCTACCAGATCGTGCAAGCTATCTACGCGCTAGCTTCGGGGGGCGTCTTTGGCGCCGGCTTGGGGCGCGGTGTGCCCGAATACGTGCCTGCCGTGCATACCGACTTTATCTTTGTGGCGATCGGCGAGGAAATGGGCTTGGCCGGTACGCTGGCCGTCTTGATTGCCTATCTGCTGCTCATCTTCCGCGGCTACCATCTGGCGCTAGCCATTCCCGGTCGCTTCCGCGGTTTCGAGCAGTTGTTGGTGGTGGGGCTGACCTCGATTATTGCCGTGCAGTCGTTGATCATCTTGGGCGGCAATCTTCGCCTCTTCCCGCTCACCGGCATTACGCTTCCGTTTATCTCGTATGGCGGTTCGTCGATTATTATCAACTTTTTGATTGTTGGCTTGCTCTTGCGCATTTCGGTCAGCGATCAACGCTATTAAACCACATAGAGACGGCCCATTAGGCCGTCTCTATGTGGGGAGGGAGGAGATCAGGAAAATATCCTCTATCGTGGCGCGCTCTGCCCTCGGATAAGCCTAGCGCGCTCTGCCCTTGTACGGGCACAGCGTGCTGTGCCCTCACATGCGTCCGCGCAACATGCCGTTCCAATACATCGCTGGCAAGCCATACGCCTTCAGCGCGTACATGCTGTAGCGCTCTTGCGACTGGTCGAACGGGAAGCTCTCCTTGGGCTGGTTCGTATAGTCGAACTCGGCCAAGATTAGGCTGCCGTAACCGGTCACCAACGGGCACGAGGTGTAGCCGTCGTAAGCCGCAGGCAACGTCTCTTTCGCGATGGCGGCCATCAGATTAGCCACTACCACCGGCGCTTGCTTGCGGATCGCTGCTCCTGTCTTCGAGGTCGGTAAACTCGAGCAGTCGCCAAGGCTGAAGACGTTAAGATAGCGCTTGTGCTGGAGTGTGTATTGGTCAACTTCCACCCAGCCGCCGCTATTGGCCAACTTACTGCTCTTAATCACATCCGGCGCACTCTGCGGCGGCGAGACATGGAGCATATCAAAATTAACTGTCACCGTCTCGCGGGTGGCAAGGTTAAGGAAGACTGCTTCACGCGCTTCGCCGCGCACTTCGATCAGGTCATGCTGGAAGTGAACGTTGATTCCCTTCCGCGCCACGACCCGATTCAAGGCATCGGCATACTTCTTCACCGCGAAGATTGCCGCGCCAGCGTGGTAGAAATTGAGCTGGGTCTGCTGGCGCACCCCCGACCGGCGGAAGTAGTCGTCGGCCAGATAGACGATCTTCTGTGGCGCGCCGCCGCACTTGATCGGCGTGCTGGGGTGGGTAAACACAGCATTGCCGCCGCGGAAGGTGCGGATGTTCTGCCACGTGTACTCGACTGTATCGTACGAATAGTTCGAGCAGACGCCATTCTTGCCCAGCGTCTCCGGCAAGCCCTTAATCTTGCCCCAGTCGATCTGAATGCCGAGCGATACCACTAGAAAGTCATACGTGATCGTCTCGCCATTGCTGAGAGTCAAGCTGCTATTATCTGGGTCGAACGCGGTGACCTTCTCTTTGATCCACGTCACCCCCGGCGGAATGTAGTCAGCTTCGGGCCGGGCTGATTGTTCGCGTGGGAAGACCCCGCCGCCGACGAGCGTCCACAATGGCTGGTAGTAGTGAACTGTTGAAGGCTCAATCAGCGCAATCTCTGGCGGATTCGGCTGATCCATTAGTTGGGCGGCAACAGTCAAGCCAGCAGTGCCACCGCCGGCGATTACGACTTGATAGTGGCTCTTGGCCATAGTAATTCCCTCTCTGTCGTCTCAGCGGCTCGTTGGCCGCCGGTTAGTGCTTCTAATGCGCGTAAGGAGCAGCTTATCCCTGACTTACCCCGGCAGCTTCTGCCCAAACCGTTCAGCGAAATTGAGCGCAAAGCCGAGTGAGCGTTGCACGTCACGGTTAAAGAGCGCACCAAACAGCGCCATTGGCCCGGCCCGGCGCGGCTCGCGTTGCGCGCTCACCAGCGCGTGCGCTGCGGCTCCCATCACTTGCAAGGTCTTCGGATCGAGCACGCCTGAGCTCATCAGCGCCTTGACCTCTTCCGATTGCATCAAGGTCAGGAGGTTGCGCAGCGCGGCCAAGCCTTGGCGGATTGTGCCTTCGATATCGACGCCTTGCTTGCTCACCGCAGCGTACAGCTCGTCGATCATGTCAACCGTCATTGCGGCAAAACCGGGCGCTTGGCGAGCCAGTTGTTCGAGAGTGACGAGTTGCTCGCTCAACCCAGCCAGTGCGCGCAGCGTCGCCGGTTCGGTCAGCCGCTCCAGCGCATGCAACCCCACCTTCAACCGCTCGTCAATATCGACGCCAGCGCTCGCTGCATCGCGATACAACCCGTCAACGGTATCGGTCGCCATGGCCAATAATGCCGGCGCCTCGTCGGCCAGCGTGTTTACCTTCGCCAGATGCTGCTCGAGCCGATCCATCCGCTCCATCATTTGGGTCAACAGCTCGGCGATGTGACCGTTATCGAGCGCCTGCATCTCGGCGGTTGGCGTCCCATTCGTTTGCGTGTGTGTCATAGCCCTTCCTGCGTGTTGAGCCCGCTCACTGGCGAGCAAAGCCAATCACTCGCGATGGATTGCTTCACCCCACGGCAGGATAACCATTGCCTGCCGTGGGGGCGGTCGTGAAGGGTCAGACTGCTACCGGTTCGGCCAATTTGCGCCATGTGCCTTGCGGGTCAACGAGTGTGGCAACATTGGTGAAGCCAAGGCGGCGCAGTAAGCTCGTGCCGACTTGCGAGCGGTAGCCAGTAGCGCAATGGGCGATAATCGGCTTGTCGCGCGGAATTTCATTCAATCGACGCGGCAGGTAGCCGACCGGGATGTGCAGCGCGCCGGGTAGGCGGATCTCTTCATATTCGGTCAGGTTGCGCATGTCGAGGATGACCGCCGATTGGCCGGCTAGCGCGGCGCTAAGGTCTTCCACTGTCGCGGTGGGCAGTTGGGCCAGATTGCCACCCAGCGCCGATGCCGGCACATACCCCGGAATATCATCAACGCCAATTGCTCGCAAATCCTTCAAAATCTCGGTCATATCGGCGTCATCCGGCACCACGAGGTACGTCGGCTTGGTGAAGTCAACGAACCAACCCACGTAGCTGCTGTACATCTTGCGGATCGGTACGCTGATGCTGCCCGGCACGTGACCGGCGACAAATTCAGCGGCGCTGCGCAGGTCGAACACGATCGCACCCTCGGCGATGGCCTTATCGAGCACCGGTCGCTCAATCTCGACCGGCGTAGCCAGATCGCGCAACAGCGCTGGCCCGACCTTGTTCACGTGCTTCATGCGGGCGAAATAGCGCGGCGGCTCAGGCTGGCCGTGCAGCAGCCACTTCACAAATGCATCTTCGTCGTCAAATTGGAACGCCGGATTGAACCGCTTCTCGTAACCAAGCGTGCTCGACGGGATCGCACCTAATGCCTTGCCGCAGGCGCTGCCCGAACCGTGCGCCGGCCACACCTGCAAGTAATCGGGCAATGACTTGAACCGCTGCACCGAATGGAATTGCCGGCGCGCTCCCGGCTCTTTGGTGCCGACAATGCCCGCTGCCTCTTCCAGCAGGTCAGGTCGGCCCACGTCGCCAACAAAGAGGAAGTCGCCGGTGAAAATGCCCATCGGCTGGTCAGCGCCCGCCGTGTCGGTAATCATGAATGCGATATGCTCAGGGGTGTGGCCGGGAGTGGCAATAACCTGCACTTTAATGTTGCCGACCATCCACGTGTCGCCATCTTTGACCAAAACCGCTTTGCTCACTTCGGGGTAGGCATATTTCCAATTCTCGTCGCCCATGTCGCTCAGATACATCTGCGCGCCGGTGCGAGCCGCCAATTCGCGCACCCCGCTCACAAAGTCAGCATGAATGTGGGTCTCGGCCACGTGGGTAATCTGCAAGCCTTCCTTCGCCGCTGCCCGCAAATACGGCTCGACATCACGCATGGGGTCGATGACCATCGCCTCGCCGGTCTTGGCGCACCCGACGAGGTAAGAAGCCTGCGCTAGCATCTCATCGTAGAAGTACTTCAGCAACATCGCTCTCGTTCCTTTCTTTTCACTGTTCTTGCATCGCCTTGGAAGGGGCAACATTACCCTTTCGCAGCGTTGGCGCCAACCGCTTGTCGAGAGTGTTGGGATTGTTTGTACACAGGATAACAAAATTAGCCCCTTGGCAGAAGCCGGATCTTGCTTATACTATCTCTTAGTGCAAACTTATAGCTGTCGTGATGGATGATCATTACGCAAAAGAATGAACGTGGCTAGCCCCCTAGCGGTGGTGCGCTGGGATGCCAATAGCGGGATGATCGTTGCAAACGATTGCGACAGCTTTCGTGGTGTATCACAAGATAGCTTCAAACCGGGAGAGCAACGATGCTCGATCTGTACAAACTCGATATCTTCACCCGCGTGGTGGCTGCCGGCAGCCTCAGCAAGGCGGCTGAGCAATTGCACATGACCCAATCGGGAGTAAGCCAACATATTCGCGCGCTCGAAGATGCGCTGGGCACCGAGTTGTTCGCTCGAGGCCGGCGCGGGGTGGAGTTGACGCCGGCTGGGCAGCGGTTGCTGTCATATTGCGAAAGCATCTTTCGGATCGTGGCCGAGGCCGAGCTGACCGTCACTGATGTCGCTGGTTTGCGGGCCGGCCAGTTGACGATCGGCGTTACCCCCGGCGTCAGCGCCTATCTGTTGCCCGAATGGGTGCAGATGTTTGGCCAGCGTTATCCCAACCTCGCCGTAAGCTCACAAACCGGCACGTCGCCGGCGATTGTGGCCGAATTACGCTTTGGTATGCTCGATTTGGGCGCGATTGAGGGTGAACTCGATGACGCTGACACCGATATTCAGCAGCAGCCGTTACGCGAGTTTGATCAATACGTGATTGTAGGCCGGCGCCATCCGTGGTGGGGGCGCGCGGAGGTGCATCTGAGCGAGTTGGCCGGCCAGCCGATGGTGATGCGCCAGCCGAACAGCCAAACCCGTGCGTGGCTCGAGCAGGCATTGCGCGAACAATCGCTCACGCCGCGCGTTATTGCCGAACTTGATAACCTTGAGTCGATCAAGCGAATGGTGATGATCGGCACGGGGCTGACGATTTTGCCCCTCTACACCATCACTGCCGAACAAGAGGTGGGGGCGCTGCATCCCATCCCGATCACCGACCGGCCCCTGCGCCGCACGTTACGGCTGCTGTGGCGCGCGGCGCGCCCGCTCTCGCCGGTGGCCTATGCGTTTCGCCAATTACTGATTACCCACTATGGCCGCTAATGCTGTCTGAATTGCATCTGTTGCCGCATCTGGTGAATGAGCCGATCTTCGAGAGCGGGCGGCAATGGCGGCGGCAGATCGTCAAGATGGTGCAGCCAGTCGACCGTCTGTTGTAACGACGCCAGCAACTCTTGGCATTCGGGGCATTGGCGCAGATGCTCTTCCAACTCGGCGCGCGAAGCGGCGCTGAGTTCGCCATCAAGGTAGTCGTTCAAGCGATCAATCAGGTCGAGGCAGTGATCGTGATCGTTACGTTCCATTGGCATCCTCGCGGTTGGGGCAACCTCTGCGTTGCCGAGCTGATCCCAGCGCAAGCGGGCGAGAGTGGCGTCGTCCTTATCTATTGTTACTCGACGCTTCGACATAGCGCGCTAGCGCTTCACGCAACCGCAGACGGGCGCGGTGCAGCCGCACCTTTACTGCGCCGGGGCTAATGCCGAGCCGCTCGGCGGTCTCTTCCGTGCTGAGTTGCTCGATGTCGCGCAGCACAATCACGGCCCGTAACGCATCAGGCAATTCGGCAATCGCCTGCGCAATCTCGCGCCGTAATTCGCCATCGAGCACGTTCTGCGCCGGATCGATCGCCCATGTCGTTTTATGAGGCAACGCCGTCTCGTCCGGCGCCAGTTCGCCAACCGCATCGAGCGCGACTTGCGGTCGCTTTTGGCGCAGCAGCATCAACCCTTCGTTTGAGGCGATCCGGTAGAGCCAACTGCTTAAGCTGCCAGCGCCAGTATATTCCGGCAGCGCCGCGCATGCTTTGATGAACGTCGTCTGCAAGACGTTCTCGGCATCGTCGGCGTCGCCGAGCAGGTGCAGTGCGCGCGCGTAGACCAGCGGCGCAAAGCGTTTGACAAAACAGGTGCAGGCATCAGGGTCGCCGCGGCGCAAGCCGGCGAGCAAGGCCTGTTCATCGTCATAGAGTGAGAGGTCAATAATTGGTCCCGGCACAACAGTTCCTCCATCGTAGACGTGATGGCATAGATTCAGTATATCACGTCTACGATGGCAGTTCTGTAGCGCCGCCGACCGGGCACCCAACGACGCATTACGCCGCGGCGACAATCGCCTCGCGCAGTTTGTTGGCCATCATCCCCTCTGGCACGGCGCCTTCGATATGCACCAAATCGTCGATCACCGTCTTCGGCACGCCCATCACCGCATAGCGATCGCCGAGTTCAGGGAATTCGGTCACTTCAATGCCCTCGGCGGTAATGTATGGGTTGGCCAGCGCCAGCCGGTAGGCCATCACCACTGCCCGCGGGCAGTAGGGGCAGGTCGGCGTCACAAACACCTGCAAGTGCATCGGCGCCTTGATCGTGTCCAGCAATTCCATCGTCGCCGGCTGCAGATCAGGCTGGGTGGCGCCGCCAGCCAAGCGAATCGCCTCGATCAGCGAGGCAAACTCGTAGCCGCTGGGCAAGCCGGCGAAGCGCAGGCCGTGATTTTTTCGTTCTTCCCCAACCAAAAAGACGATCCCGGGCGCTTTGTCAACGCCTAGCTCGGCGGCATACGCGCCGTTTTTGTCCAAATCATATACGCTCAAGCGCAGCAGCGGGTTGAGGGCTACCACTTCTTGTAGCAGCTCGTGGGTAACATCGCTGTATTCGCCGCTCTCTTCCGACGTAAACAGCACGAGCTCAACTGGACGGTTCAGACCAGCGAACGCCTCCCGCACTGCCTTGCGATCTTTTTCCTGCATCAGAGCCATTGGTGTGTTTCCTTTCACGCCATAATCATTGCAATTGCTATCTATCAGATGCACCCGCAGGAGTGTTGGTTACACGGCGTTTTGTCAGGCATCACCCTCCTTTATGAAGAGAACTCCGCTCCCAAACCCGATCAACACCAGTATGCCGGCAATTGTGCTAGTGATAGGATAGCCGGTGGTTGTGCTGATCCATGGCCCGGCCAGTGAACCAACAATCCGCCCCCCGCCGATGCAAGCGGTCATTAGCGCGCGCAGCGCGCCGCGCCGCTGCGCGCTGAGGCCGCTTATGAGCGGGAAGGTCGAGACGATCGCAAACTCGAAGCACAGATCAAATGCCAACAGCAGGGCCAAAAAGACCGGCCACGATCCGCTCTGCGGCAAGAGCAGCAGCCAGACGCCGACGAGCAAAAATCCGCCAATATCGCTCGGCGCTTGTCGATCCGGTCAGTGAAGAGGGTGGCGCCAAGCGACCCCATCAATTCAACCACGCCCAGCAATCCGAAGACGAATCCAAGCTCGGCGGTTGTGGCACTAAATGCGCTGCTCAGCCAACCGGCATAACTGACAAAGATCAGTTCAACCGCAGCTAATTTGGATGAAGATGAACCCCAACGCAGCCAGAATGCTCGGTTGCCGTAAGAGATGCCAGAGCTGATTTGTAGATGCTGGCTGGTGCGGTTGGCGGGTTGGCGGTTGGGCATCGTTCGGTAACATGATACACGATATGACCATCACGACGCCAGCTATGGTCAAGCTGGCAAAGATCGGCGCGATCCCCCATCGTTCCGCGCCCCACGTGATCAGCAGTACGCCGAGCATCTGCGCGCAGCGTTCGTAGCGGCTGCGCGCGCTAACGTAGCTTTGCAGCGCCGGCATGCCCACCGCGATGGCCAGTCCAATCACCGCATACCCGAACAGACACGGGATAAAGGCGGCGCTCAGCGCACAAAGAGCCGCGCCGATCGTAAAGATGACCCCGCCCCAAATCATCGTGGCCCGCTCGCCGATGCTATCACTCAGTATCCCTCCCAGCGGGCTCAGCAGCGACGCCGCTACTTGAACCGTGATCAACAGGCTGGCGGTGGTCAGATCAACCGCAAAGCCGGTAGCCAAAAACCCCAACAGTGGATAGACCATGCGGAAGGCGAGGCTGACCAGCCATCGTCCCCAGACCAGTGTCAACAGTTGGGGCTATGTCAGCTCATGCGCGTAATGAGCGGTGAGGGTTGTCATGCCAATAAACCTTGTCAAATGCAATGCGATCACAGGGGGTGAACCCATAACGAGGGCAGGTTGGGGCTATGCAGCGCATTGCCTAATCCTCCCTTTCCGCCGAGCACAAATAGCATTTCCGTTATGCCCTCATTCATATTCATTGACAGACCATTGCGTGCAGGCTATCATTTCACCTATTGTCATCGCCAATTTGAAATGCACACGTTCGGAATATGCAACGACAATACCATGCATGGCACAGTCCTGCTCTCAATCGAACGATGGAATTGCTCATATTCGGCCATGCCGGTGCGCCGGTGTTGGTCTTCCCCACCTCACACGGACGCTTCTACGAATACGAAGATCGCGGGATGGTGGCGGCGCTTGGCCATCACCTCGAGCAAGGATGGATTCAACTGGTTTGCGTCGATAGCGTCTACAGTGAAAGTTGGTATAACTATGGCGCTGATGCCGATGCGCGGATGTGGCGAGAAGAGCAATATGAGCGCTATCTAATTACCGAAGTCTTGCCGCTGGTGCGCCACCTCAATCCCAACCCGTTCTTGATAGCCACCGGTTGTTCGTTTGGGGCCAGCGAGGCGGTGATCTTCACCCTCCGTCATCCCGGCTTGGTACGGCGTGTTATCGGTCTTTCCGGGTTGTACGATCTCAAGCGGTTTTTTACCAACTATACGCAGGGCGTTTACTTCCACAATCCGGTTGATTTCGTGCCCAGTCTCAACGATCCGTGGACGATCGACCGCTTGCGCGAAACCGACATCATTCTCGTAACAGGGCGCGACGACCCGTCGGCATGGTCAAATGAATTGTTGTCGAGCCAATTATGGGCCAAGGGGATCGGCAATGCCTTGCGGGTCTGGGATGGCTGGTATCACGATTGGCCCTATTGGCAACGGATGATCGAGCAGTACATTGGCGGGCATAATTGAGCAGTCATTTGGCAGGGGCGGCGTATGTCGCCGCTGCGGCGCGATCAAGCCGATACATCTTTTTGTAATGCGGCATAACGCTGTTTGAAAACCCGGTACTTTCGGACTATTCCGCCCGGCAAAAGCTGGCAATATACTGATAGCCAGAGTAGCAGTATTGCGGGAGTGCAGGCCATGAAACCCAAACGCGGACAATCGCTCGTTGAGATGGCACTCTTGCTGCCATGGATGCTGATGGTCATCTTTGGCATTATCGAGTTTGGCTATATCATCTTCGCCTACTCGATGGTGTCGCAGGCTGCGCGCAATGGCGCTGAAGTGGCTGCTCAATTGCCGCCCTACCAAAGCTGGCTCGATCTGCGCAATAATCCGCCGTCCGGCTACCCCGGCTTCACTGCCGATGCATGTGTGCGCGGGATAATGGAAGCGATCCGGTCAGATGTGGTGTTGTTTGATGGCCAAGCCAACGAAGGCCGCCGCATTGAGGATTACGTCGTTATTCGGTATCCCAATGGCGGCCAGACTCGCAACCTGAACGATCGTGGGCCAATCGAGATCGAAATCAACTATCCAGTGCGCGGCATTACGCCGTTATTCAATATGATCGGGCGCAACGGCACGTTAAACCTGCGAGTTGTGCAACGCCGCTCAATAGAGAATCTTGGCGTTGATCCTTCGAGACCGCGCGGGGTGGCATGCGCGCGTGATGTGGCCGATTGGCGCGAGATTCAGCAAGGCAGATGACGGTAAGCGAGGGGAATATGAAGCAACGGCGTCATAAAACAGTTGGACAAGCGCTGGTCGAATTTGCCCTCGCGGCGACGGTAATCTTTTTCCTGCTGGCAGCCGCCGTTGATCTCGGCCTGATTTTCTTCACCTTGCAGGCGCTGCGCACGGCGGCGCAGGAGGGCGCAACCTATGGCAGTTATCCGATAGTGGTGACGAATGGCGGGCAAGTGACGGAGGTGCGCTTGAATTATCAAGAGATCTTTAGACGCATTCGCTTCTCTGGCGGCGCTAATCCGTCAGGCATCGTCAATCTCTTTGACTTAAACGGCGATGGGATTGACGATGCCAACCAATCCGCTGTGTTCAGTGCGAGCAACCCGACGAATCCTAATGGGTTTGTCATTATTGAGAACCCAAGAGGGCCTAATCCGGCCAGTTTGAGCGGTGCGTGCGCCACAACAACCCCGCAAGTCGATATGCGCAACGCCGGACGGAACTGCTGGATTCGGGTCACGGTGCGGTATCGTTACCAGTTCTTCTTTCCTTTTGCGTTAGGCCGGGACATAATCTTGCCGGTGACGTTCACGATGCCGATTCGCAGCCAGTTTATCGGGTAGCCGTGATTGCCGGCCAAGTTTAATTAAAGCACATTGCATTCTGCCATCATCGTAGTTGCGTTACAACGGAGGAGACCTATGGCAACTCGTTACCTAATGCGCTCAAGCCCGCTACGACGGGTGCGTGGCCAAAGCATTCCCCTGCTGGCCCTGATGATCGTCGTGTTGGTTGGCATGGTGGCGCTCTCAGTCGATGTCGGGCGCACCTTTTCTGAAGAGCGCCGTGCCGTCGCCGCCGCGAACGCCGCTTCATTATCGGCGATGAATACGTATGTGCGCCGGCCGGCCGGGACAACGAACACTGTCATCTACGACGCGATTGTCAATTCGCTGCGCTCAAATGGGATCGATATTGAAAATAATCCGAATGTCCAGATGGAAGCTTTCTACTTGGATGCTCGCGGAGAGCCGCTGCCGGGTGGCGCGCGCATCACCCGTGACGGTACGATTGCCCCCGACAATGCCTCGTATATTCAGGTGAATCTGCGAGGCGATGTTGATACGCTCTTCGCTCGGGTCGTTAACCAAAATCAGTTGCCGTTCGGGGCGACTGCTTACGCCGGCACCTGCCCGCCAACTGATGGCGTTTATCCGATTGGAATCAATAACGATCACATCAGTGGCAATGAGTTTCGCAACCCGGGTGATGCCAATGGTGATGGTGTACCTGATAACAACTGGCAACGTCTGACCAGCGGCCCCTACCGTGGTTACACCAAGATGCGCCTGTATCCGACCGATGGTAATTTGCCCGGTCAATTTGGCTGGTTGCGTTGGCTCGATGGCCAAGGCGTGAGCGGCGCAAATGCGAACAGCGCCCAAGAGCTGGAGTTGTCATTGACTGGCACCGGCACTCTTTCGAAAGGCTTTATGGAGGTAGTGCCATGGCCGGCGCCTAATCTGCCGCGTCCGGCAACGTATCCCGAACGGCCCGGTGAGCTGAACGTGGGTGACTGGGTGTACGGTAGCTCAGGTTTCACCGCCAGCAATGATCGCCGCGAGGCACTAGATGCGCACATTGCCAACGGCACCCGCATGGTGCTGCCGATCTATGATGTGGCCGTTGGCCAAGGCTCGAATGCTGCCTTCCGCGTGGTGCGCTTCGGTCTCTTCGTGCTGACCGGGTATGGCCGCGAGCGCAATCGCCCTTACATGGATTTCATCTTCCTCGGCGATCCGGATCGCCAAGGCACTGCCTGCTTGGCGACGCCGCCGCCGCCAGCGAATGGAAATGTCGTGCGCCTGACCGGTAGTGTTGAACTGTGGCCAGAGTATCAGATTGTAAACAACTTGCGCCGCCCGGTAAACTACGTGGTAGTGTTAGATGTTACCGGCTCGATGAGCATGAATTTCCGTGGCGAGGGCAGCTATCGGAGTGGTAATCAGGTAATATTGGCGCAATGCATTAACGACCCGTTTGGCGAGCGTCCAGCCAGTCCGCACTGCACTGGTCAGGCATCCAATGCGTGGCCGACAGTGCAAGAGCGACGCATCTACGTCGCCAAAGAGGCGGTGCGCTTACTGATCGATCAGATGAATATGCCGGGCAACCAAGATTATGACAATACTCGTCCTAGTGACCAAATGGCCTTGGTCTGGTTCCGTGAATCGGTGCCGATAACTGACCGCTTCCCCTCCGATGGCGGTTTCAGCTCGAATCCGGCTGAGTTGAAGCAAGCAGTGCTGGATGCAGGAAGCGTTGATGGCGACCCGTATTTGGCAAATGGCGGTACAAATGGCGCTGGTGCGCTATTGCGCGCACAGCAAATTCTGCAGAGCGCGCCGCGCACCATTAGGTACAACAACCGTGATTGGGAGTATCGCCGTGTTGTCATCTTCGTTACCGACGGTCTCTCTAACTTTATGATGAATCGGAATGATGCCAACCTGCAGGGTCCGCACAGCAATGCTTCAACCTATACCCCGCAAAGCGGCCCGAATACGCATCCATGCTTTCTGCTAGGCAAGGAAGTGCTCGACAATGCGCCTTGCCAGACGACTGAGATTGGCGGGCGTTATCAAGGCTACGACCGCCCGATTACGCAAATGGTGCAGGTAGCGAACGAAATCAAGGCTGATCAGTCGGTGCAAACTGACATCTATGTGGTGGGTATCTCGGCAGTGCCGACGCTCGGTTTGCGGGATGGCGTAGCTTCGACGCCACGGCACTTCTACATGGCGGAAACGTTAGAGCGTGGGCCTGATGGTTTGAACAACGTTGATCGCATCATGTTAGCTATCAACGCCGAAGTCGAGCAAGGGCCATGTATTAGTGGCAGCGACGGCGAGTGGCGCGGCACCATTCCGGGCAATCACTTCCAATCGATAAGCGGTCTCAGCTATCCGAACGTCGGCGAAGTGATCTTGCAGGATCTCACAACTAACACGACCTATCGGACGCCGATCGTGGCCGGCACCGATGGCCGGGTGCGCTATACGTTCGAGAACCTCCCGCGCGGGATGTACCGGATGCAGGCGTATCTCTTCTACCGCCACCCGCTCGATCCGCCGACGGCTCAGCCACGGATGTATAGCCAGATCTTTACTAATGGCTCTAGCCAGTCGGATATGGTGGTCGTGCTTGATCCGGCCACGCAGGTTGGGTTTACCGCGACTGTTGAGCAGAATCTGCGTCTGCGGCTTAACGGGAATGTGTGTGCAGTGAGTAACTAGGTCTCTGCACAATGCCCTCTCCCAGAAGGGGAGGGGCATTGTGTCTCGGTAAGATGCGGTGACCAAGGTAGAGTGCACCGGAGTGATACCGGCATAGCGAATCCACCTAGGTCTGGGGAGGTTTCCGATGATGTTGAGTTTTCGCCTTCGCCGCCCCTTTGCGCTAATGGCTGCGTTTGTGTTGGTTGCGTTGCTGGTGCCGGCGTGGCTACCGGCGCCAGCCGGCGTATTGGCAGATGAACCCGGCATTCTCCAAATAATCGATAATTCGCAAGCCGATTTTGCCAGCGGCACGTTCCAACGCACGGTCGTGTCGGCGGCGCCGGCGACGCCCACTGCGTCGGATGATTTGGTTGGCGCGATCGAATTGGCGCCGGTCGGCGTTCTTAATCGCTCTAATTGGCGATTTTCTTCCGCTACATTGCCCCAACCGCTCAGCGATGCGCCAGTGGTGACATTAGGCCGCTATCTGTTTGTGATTGGCGGCGCAACCAGCCCGGATCCAGAGCAAGAGAAAGAGAACCGTTCGAGTTATATTTATCGCGGGGTCGTTAATCAAACGAACGGTACGTTTGAACAGATAAACGCAAGTCCTCCCGGTAACACGTATTTTTCTGCCTTCTCTATGCCAGAGGTTGATCCCGGTCCTATCTGCGATCTGCCAATGGCTGGACGTTCGCGGGCCGGCGCAGTGGCGGTGCCAGCGACGACTGGAACTAATCTAGGTTATATCTTCATTGTCGGCGGCAGCATGTATGATTCAGACTGCGACCAATACGACTTTTCCACCAATATCGTGCAGCGAGCCACTGTTGATGCCAACGGCAATATCGTTGGCTGGAGCGCGCCTGATGATTGGCGTTTCCCTTCGCTGGACGCGAACGGCAACATTATTACTAATACTAATTCGCCCGGTATCCGTGGGGTGCATAATCTACAGTTAGTCTATGTTAGGACGAGCGCCGGCAACGATTTTATCTATGCGATTGGCGGCTTGAGCATTGCTCCCGAACAGACCCTGCAACAAGAAGATATCTATCCTTACGTCTTCTACACGAAAGTTGACGCTAACGGCGATTTGGTCCACCCTACCGCCACAAGCTCGGCGACGGTCTGGGCAAGGTTAGCTGACCTGCCGTTTGGACTGCACTCCGGCACGGCGATTGCAGCTTATGCCACGCGGCTGGAAGGCGGTGCGCCGGTACAGAAGGAGGCGATTTTCTTGCTTGGCGGCTGCACAGATGTTGATTGCACTACGTTGAACACCGCGGTTTTGCGGGCTGACGTGAATCCTGTCGATGGCGCCTTAACGTGGACCGATGCGGTGGCTGAGACTAATAGCGGTTCCCAAGCGATTAACATTCAGGGACGCCAAGGCGTTACCGGTCTCAGCTTTAACAACCGTCTCTACTACGTGACCGGTTCGACCTCGACCGGATCACCCGGCGCTGCCGGCGCGACGGGGACGATTCCGGTGGCAATGTATAATGACCAGTTTTTGCTAGAGGATTTGACGAACTCTGGTTCCTATTTTGTAGGAACCAATGAGGCAAATGATTTTGTGCTTCCGCTACCGAATAAGCGGTTAAATGCCTCAGTTGCGCTTGTGCCGGCGACGCCGCCAGAGAACAGCGCGACCCAAATCCATGCGGCGTGGGTGTACGTGGTTGGCGGATCGAACGAAAGAAATCAGCCGACCGACACCATCTTTGTCGGTGGCGTCGGCGGCGCGAATGAATCCAGTGGAACGACGCGCGCTCCTGAAGGCTGGTACTATTCGCATCCATTCTCGGTGTTGACCGATGGTGAAACCTCGCGCTTGTTGTCGATCAAATGGCTAGCTGATTTAGATCGTCTGGACAGTAATCCTGAAGCCGATATTCGCATTCAGATCCGCACGGCGGTTACCAGCGGCACCTGTCGCGAAAGCGATTTTGATCCGTCACCGTCGCCTACAAATCCTGAGCGCTGGCGTGATCTCGATGCCGACTCCGAATCGGTTTTGAGATCACGGCATGGTGAGAATAGCATTAGCTTGAGCGATGCCTTCCCCAACGAGGAGATTCAAGCGACCTGTATGCAGTACCGGGCGCAGTTTATTCAAGATCCCGGCAACAGAGCCTACTCACCGAAGCTGTACTACTTTGCGGTGGAGAAGGAGGTGGCGGTGAAGCCGGATGTCTGGATTCAGACGTTCGAGGTGCAGACCAACAACGGTAGTTTCACCACCATTGCCTTGACCTTGCGTAACTTGCGCCGGAATGACCCTGCTGCGACGCGCAGCGTGGTGGCGGCAAGCGGCGGTGGCAGCTTCTTTGTTGATCTCTGCATTGTCCGGCGGACAAATCCAAGCACGCCGGCTCTAACCGCAATGCCAGCGCCCGATCCGGATGCCCCCCCCGATGCAGTACCGCCATGTGACAATGGAGCCATAGTCACGGCCCAGGTGGCCAAAGACGTTATGGAGGTGAATGCGACCTATACCGTACCGCGCAGTGCATGGAAAGATCTTTCGAATCAGCCAGCCAACTGGAGTAACATCTTCGGCACACCGGGCACGTATGATATCGGGATTGTAGTTGACTACAACGCCTTCGTTGGTGAAGACGCAGAGGGACGCAGCAACAACCGCGGTGAGAATATCTCGTCGCCGAATGGAATTATTCGCACGATAACGATCACTGCGCCCACTGCGCCGCCCTCAGTTTTCGTTCCGGTGGTGCTTCGCTAATCACGTGGGTTAGCACACAGCACGTCGTTATGATCGGGGCAGCGATGAGCTGCCCCGATTGTGTGTCGTTTGTTTTGCCGCTAGGCGCGATGGCGCGTGATTTCTGCTACGATGATTGCGCCGGTTGGCAGCCGGCTGTTCGTTGCTGTTCCACCAGTGGTATGATATGGGTAATCCGTAGTTTGCGCTGTCCGGTTTGCGTTCCCGCTGGTTTCTGCGTTGAACCAGAACCGGTGTTAGGGAAAGGTCATTGCCAATGCAACCGTTTGATCAGACAAAGGTCGATCAAGATTTTAGCTTCTTGCTGAAGCATTTTCGCGCCGTCCTGAAACATGTGGGCGAACAGAGTGTGGCTGAGGCATTGCCATGGCTGCGAGCAGCGACTGACGATTCGGCAGTCTCAACCCGGTCGCTGGTACGAGCGCTTGGCATTGCTTTCCAGTTGTTGAATATTGCCGAAGAGAACGCTGCCGTCCAGCAACGGCGCATTGCCGATCGCGATCCGGAGTTGCGACCGGAGACGGGGCGCTGGCGCGATGCGTTGCAGAAGTTGCAGCGGGCCGGTTTGAGCGCCGCCGAGATTGTAGCTGAATTGCCTGCAATTGCGGTGGAACCGGTGTTGACGGCGCATCCGACCGAGGTGAAACGGGCGACGGTACTGGCGCATAATCGAGAATTGTACTTGCTAATGGTGCGCCGTGAGAACCAGCGTTGGTCGCCGGCCGAACAGGCGGAAATAGAGTCTGAGATTGAGACGGTATTGGAACGGTTGTGGCGCACGGGCGACATCTTTCTGAATAAGCCGGCCGTGCTATCAGAAGTGCAGAATGTGCTGCACTATTTGGTGAATGTCTTTCCCGATGTGTTGCCGGTGCTCGATACCCAGTTGCGTTACGCTTGGGTGATGGCTGGGTTTGATCCAAAATTGTTAACTGATCGTTGGCCTCGCTTGAGTTTTGGCTCGTGGGTTGGTGGCGATCGCGACGGCCACCCGTTGGTGACCGCTGAAATTACGGCGCAAACGTTGCAAGAGCTGCGTTTGCAGGCATTGCGGTTGTTGCGCCGCCGGATACGCACAGCGGCGAGCCATCTAAGTATTTCAGATATCTTGTTCCCGGCGCCGGCTGGGTTAGCGGCGCAGATAGAACGTTTGGCTGCCGGCTTGGGCGAACGTGGCCAGCGCGCGATTGCTCGCAACCCCAATGAACCATGGCGGCAGGCGCTGAATCTGATGTTGGCGCGACTGCCGATTGATGATTCGCCGGCGGAAGCGGCCCGGTTGGTTGATGAACCCGGCCGGTATCGTGATGCTGCTGAGTTGCTGGCCGATCTGCGCGAGCTGGCCGGTTATCTGCGTGAGATTGGCGCCGATCGTCTCGCCGAGGCCGAGATTCGCCCGTTGATGCAACTGGTGCAGACGTTTGGTTTCCATCTGGCAACGCTTGATATTCGCCAAAACAGCCATTTCCACGATCGGGCGTTGGCCCAGTTGCTGGCGGCAGCCGGTCTGCCGGCGGATGATTTGCTCAGCGGCGACCCTGAGCGGCGGCGGGCGATGCTCGAACGCGAAGTGGCCTCGCCGCGCCCGTTTGCCCATCCTGATACGCCGCTCGGCCCGGAAGCGGCGGCGGTGGTGGGTTGTTACCGGGTGTTGGCAGCGCATATCGCTCGTTATGGTCTGGCTGGCATTGGCCCGCTGATTATCAGTATGACCCGTGATGTGACCGATGTGCTGGTAGTATATTTGCTGGCGCGCGAGGCTGGATTGGCTTATGCAACGCCAGACGGGTTGGTGTGTCGATTACCGGTTGTGCCGCTCTTTGAGACGATCGAAGACCTTGAGCATAGCCCGCAGATTTTGGCCGATATTCTCGATCATCCGATGACGCGGCGGAGCTTGATGGCGCAGGCTCAGGGCGGCGAGTTGGTACAGCAGGTGATGGTTGGCTATAGCGATAGCAACAAAGACGGTGGCATTCTGGCCAGCCAGTGGGCGCTTTACCGGGCGCAGCGGGCGATGGCCGAAGTAGGGCGGGCGCGGGGGGTGCGGATCCGCTTCTTCCACGGGCGCGGCGGCACGATTAGCCGCGGCGCCGGCCCGACCAATCGCTTTATCGCGATGTTGCCGCCGGGTGCGTTGAACGGCGATCTGCGTTTGACCGAACAGGGTGAGGTGATTGCGCAGAAATACGCCAACCGGTTGACTGCCGCCTATAATCTAGAATTGCTCATTGCCGGCACGACCACGTATACCTTGTTGCATCGCCAACGCTTGGCTGATTCGCATCCGCTGGAGCCGGTGATGGATTGGCTGGCCCAACAGGCGCTTGCGGCCTATCGCAATCTCATCGAACGTGAGGGTTTTATTACGTTCTTCCGGCAGGCGACCCCGATTGATGTCATCGAGCAAAGCCGGATCGGTTCGCGTCCGGCGCGGCGGACGGGCCAAGCGACGCTGGCCGATCTGCGCGCGATTCCGTGGGTTTTTAGCTGGAACCAGTCACGCTTCTACTTGCCGGGGTGGTATGGCGTAGGCAGCGCATTAAGCGCGTTGCAGGAAACCAATCTAGCGGCATGGGAGCAGCTCTGCGCCGAACAGTGGGAATGGCCGCCGTTGCGGTATCTCTTGGCGAATGTGGCAACTAGCTTGCAGACGGCCCATCGCGAAACGATGCATGCCTACGCCGAGTTGGTGGAAGACGCCGGCATCCGCCAGCACTTTCTCGATCTGATTGACGCTGAATTTGAGCGTACGGAAGCGGCGCTGACCGCCATTTTCGGCATGCCGCTCGCGCAGCGGCGACCACAGGTGGCAGTGACGTTAGCGCGACGACAGGTTGGATTGGAGCCGTTGCATCGCCGCCAAATTGCGTTGATCCGGCAATGGCGAGCGCAGCAAGCGGTCAATGATCCGGCTGCCGAAGAGACGTTGACCGATCTGTTGTTGTTGGTCAATGCGATTGCCGCTGGCTTGCGCACGACAGGGTAAATCTAGTTGACGCAAAGGGCGCAGAGAGTTATAGAAGGCATGTCTCATACACGCTTGGGGATGCCATGTCAAAATCTTTGCGCTCTTCGCACCCTCTGCGCCTTTGCGTCCTCTGCGCCTTTCCTATAACGTAATCACTTGCTCAGGCGGGTTGCCCGACAAGGCCGCGTAGAGATCGGGGAAACACCCAACTTGCACCCCGGCCACGGTGCCGGTTACATGGCAATTGCCGGGTTCACCCACCGCCAACCCGCGTTCGAGCGCGCACTGGTCACACATCATCAACAAAATGCCTTGCTCGGCGGCAATCTTCGCTAGCCGTTCACCCATAGGATCGCCGGCGCGCAACAAGTAGGTGTTGTCGTCGAAGAAAAACATGCCTACGACCTGCGCGCCGTGGTTGCCGGCTTCGAGCTGGGGCAGAATCATCTTGCCGAGCTTGTAGCTGGCAGTGTGGCCGGAGGTGGCGAAGATGTAAGCGACTTTCATGATCTCTTTCCCTTTCGATACAAAGAGGTTGTGAAACGGACGCTGTGATTGTACCGCATGTCAGAGGTCGCTATCGTCTGCCGTAACGGCGATCGCCCAGCTTCCGAACGGATCGGGAAATGCTGCCCAGCCAGCCGGGCCAAGCGCCATTTCGGCATCGGTCAGCAAACAGGCCTCTAGCTGCGCGCGCAACGCTGCTTCGTCAATCTCTTGCCCGATCAGCACCAGCTCTTGGCGCCGATCACCCCATTCCTCGTCCCAGATCGCGGCCAGCGCCGCTTGTTCAGCAGGATCATCCGGTTGCTCGTCGCTGGCGGCCCACCACCAGCCACCCGGCTCGATCCGGCAGGCGGCGCCAGCTTGCGACCAGATGCCGCATTGATTCATGCGCGTCGCCAGCCAAAAGATGCCCTTCGAGCGCAACACCCCCGGCCATTCGTCGTGCAGCAGATCCCAGAGGCGCTGCGGGTGAAAGGGGCGGCGCGATCGGAAAACAAAGCTGCTAATACCGTACTCTTCGGTTTCGGGAGTGTGTTCGCCGCGCAGCTCTTGCAGCCATCCCGGCATCTGGGCGGCGCGCTCGAAACTAAAGAGGCCAGTGTTGAGAATCTGGTCGAGTGGAACATTTCCAAACGCACTACGAATAATACGCGCCGTAGGGTTAAGCTTGCGCAAGAGGGCTTCAAGCCGGTCGAGATCATCGGCGGCGACCAGATCGACTTTATTGAGCACAATCACGTCGGCGAATTCAACCTGCTCGATCAGCAGATCGCCGATGGAGCGATCGTCGTCGTCATCGGCGGCCAGATCACGATCGCGCAACTCATCAAGTGACGCTAGATCGTGCGGGAAGTTGTACGCATCCACGACCGTCACCATCGTATCGAGGCGGGCCATCTCACCCAGCGTCGCGCCATCGGGGCCGGGGAAAGTGAAGGTTTCGGCAATTGGTAACGGTTCGGCAATCCCGGTCGACTCAATCAACAGATAGTCGAAGCGGCCTTCGCGGGCGAGACGGGTTACTTCAACCAAGAGGTCTTCGCGCAACGTGCAACAGATACAGCCATTGGTCAGCTCAACCAGCCGCTCTTCGGTGCGGCTGAGCGTCGCTTCGCCGGCGCGCACCAACTGCGCGTCAATGTTGACCTCGCTCATATCGTTGACGATCACCGCTACGCGCAGACCGGCGCGGTTGGCCAGCACGTGATTGAGCAGGGTAGTCTTACCGCTGCCGAGAAAGCCGGAGATCACCGTCACCGGCAAGGGTTGGGATGGAGGAAGGTTTTGGTTCATAGTGATACAAGGTATTAGTTATTTCGAGCGAAAAGAGATGCCGCTCAGGCGACAGTATTAAAATGATACTTTATATCAAAAAGGTTGTCAAGTGAGATCTGTATGGCGTGCGGCAGTTTGACTGCTGCACGCCATAGGAGGCGCCACTGCGTGTCAAATCCCGATTGCGCACATATCACGCTATGAACACATCATGCGGCAGGCTGACTGCCGCATGATGTGTTTGCACAGCACCCAACCCGCTTAGCTGGCGCCGAGCAGTAATTGGGCCAGAATAATCTTGACGATCGTGGCCGTCGGATACACCATCGCGTAGCCAATATTGGGCGCTTCGTTGCCGGTCTGTTCGTTGGCAAAGGCTAGCACAGCCGGTTGGGTCTGCAGGCCGGCCAGCATGCCGGCCAGCAGGCTAAACGGAATCTTGAGCAGCTTGTAGCCGATGAAGAGGGTGGCGAAGGCGACGGGGACGGTAATCAGCGCGCCGCCGAGGAAGAGCAGCAAGCCGTTGCCTTGGGTGAGGGTGGTAACGAAGCTGTAGCCGGATCGGGTGCCGACGCCGGCGAGGAAGAGGGTCATGCCAACTTGACGTAAAGTAAGATTGGCGCTGTAAGGCAGGCTCCAGACGATCGGGCCGGTGCGCCCGCGCCAGCCGAGCACGAGGGCGACAATCAGCGGCCCGCCGGCCAACCCAAGCGAGAAGCTGCCGCCGCCGGGGAGCGGGAATGGGATTAGGCCAACCAGCATGCCGAGCGCCATGCCCAACCCCAACGAGACCACATCAACCTCGGCCAGCGAACGGTACGAGTCGCCGAAGAAATGAGTCACGCGCTCCATATTGTCGCGCTGGGTGACAACCCGCACCCGATCGCCAAGCTCAAGGGTGGTGTCGCCGTGGGGTAAGATCTCGGCATCGCCGCGGCGGATGCGGGTGATTACGGCCCCCATCGCCGAAGGCAGATGCAAGTCGCGCAATGGCACCCCCACTACCGCCGGATTCGAGACAAAGATGCGGCGGTAGTCGAGTGTATGCCGGTCGAGTTCGAGTTGTTCGGGGTTAGGTTCGCCCAAGGCTGCAGTGACGCGCTCGACAGCTTCGGGTGAACCGACGATATTAATCAGATCGCCGGGCGTGAGCTGGGCCAAGCCGGTGGCCAGTTCGATCTGGCCATTGTGTTGGTGGCGGCTAAAGATCACATTCCACTTGTTCTTCTTGACCAATTCGGCGATAGTCTGCCCGGCCACAGCCGGATTGGTCACGCGAATGGTACGGTTGATCAGGTGCTCACCCACGGCGCCGAGTTCGCGCAATTGTTGGGCTTCGCGTTCGAAGTCAATACGCCAGAGCCGGCGGGTCAAATAGATAGCGAGGATCATACCCAGTACACCAACAGGGTAGGCGACCGAATAGCCGACCACCGGCTCGGCGCGCAACGCCTCATCGGCGCTGAGTTGGGTGAGTTGTTCGATCACGGCTGCCAGCGCCGGGGTGTTGGTCAAACTGCCGGTAAACAAACCGGCGGTCTGCGCGCTACTGATGCCAAGGATGGCGCGGATCAAGAGGGCAATCCCGGCAGCGGAAACCAACACGCCGCCGATGAACAAGTTGTTGCGCAATCCGCGCCGGCGCAGCGAATTGATGAAACCGGGGCCGCTGCTGAGACCGACGGTGTAGACAAAGATCACCAGACCCAGTAGGTAGATGATGTCAGGCAGACGTAGACGCTGGTCGATTGCGCCGAAAGCTAGCCCAACAAAGAGCACGGCTGCCACACCAAGGCTGACGCCGCCGATGCGGATGCGCCCGATGAGGTAGCCGATCGCCGATACGGTAAAGAGGAGCAGGAGCGGATTGCTTGCCAGAATGTCAATCATACGGGTGCTCGCTTCGTGAAGCGTGATCAGACTGGGATCACGCTGGTCATACTCTCGTCACATCCCGCCGTGTATGGTATCATGCACGTGTCAACCCACGGTTAAGAAAGAGGGATCGTATGATTACCGAGGAGATGGTGCGCGCGGCGCTGAAGAATGTGATTGATCCTGAGATTGGCCTTGATGTGGTGAATCTCGGTCTCGTGTACCGGGTCGATATTCTCGACGGCGGGAAGACGGTCGATATCGATATGACCCTGACCACGCCGGCTTGTCCAGCGGGGCCGCAGATTCTGCAACAGGCCCAGCGGGAAGTTATGGCGTTGAAAGAGGTCTACAAAGAGCTGGAGAACGTCAAGATCAATCTGGTATGGACGCCCTTCTGGAATCCGTCGATGATGTCGGAAGAGGCGCGGGAGGAGCTAGGCTTTTTCTAGCGGCTATCGCGAGTGGCCGGTTTTGGTGGCGCTGGCCACTCGTTCCATTATAGACAGCATGCAATACAAGGAGGTATTGTAATGTCAACTCTTGCCCCACCCGCTTTACCGGCCTATACCGAAGAAGATCATGCGGTCTGGGCAACGCTCTGCGCCCGCCAAGTTCCCCGGCTTGAACGGTACGCCTGCCGTCTGTTCCGCGCAGGATTTCGCCAGCTCAACCTTGATCTCACCCGCCTGCCTGATCCGGCGCAGGTGAGCGAGCGGTTGGTCGGCTTCACCGGATGGACGCTATGCGACGCGCAGAACGAGTATCTCAACCCAACCGAGTGGTTCGAGCACATTGCCGAGCGGCGCTTCCCGGTGACCAACTATATCCGGCGCATGGACGAGCTTGATTTCACGCCGATGCCGGATCTCTTTCACGAATACATCGGCCACCTCGCCTTCTTTACCGACCGGCGCTTTGCCGAGATTGCGCAGGCGTTCGGCCCGCTCTACTTTGCCGGCGACGAACGGCAGCGACTGGAGATTGCCCGGTTGTGGTGGTACAGCATCGAGTTCGGCTTGATTCGTGAAAATGGCGAGTTACGCGCGTTTGGCGCCGGTTTGCTTTCGTCAATCGGCGAACTCGATCACGCGTTTGCGCCGGATACGCCGCGGGAGCCGTTCGACATCCGGCGGGTAGCGAACACACCCGGCGCGGCGTATTCTATGCATGAAACCTACTTTATTTTAGAGGATCTGGAACACGTGGCGGCTATCTTGCGCGCATACGCAGCGATGGAAGGGTTGCCGCCAGTAGCGGTGTGATGGCTGGGCAGGCGGTGTGACGGACGGATCACCTTGCCGTCGTTTCCACTCGTGTCAAAACACGGTACAATACCAGTGCAATAAGTAAAGAGTGGAGTTTTGCTATGGTTGGGGTTGCGCAAATGAGTTCGCCTGAGTGGTTCACCGTTGTTGCGGCGATCACTGATGCGCAACACCTTGGCGAGCTGGAAAGCGCGGCCATGAACGCGCTCAAACGAGCGTTGCCGCGGCATCAGGTGTCGCTACAGTGGGTGGGTCAAGGCGAGCCTGAGCCGGGTATGACGGTGCGTGTGCTGGGAGAGGTTGAACAATACGGCTGGTTGCTCATCCATCCGGCTGAACTGACGCCAGCCGAGGCTAAGGCCCTGCAGGCTATTGAACGATTGATTGTTACTGGCTACGAGCGAATCTTGAACCGTTCAGGCCGGAATAGTCTGCAGCAACGGTTGCGCTTCAAGATTGAAGTCCTCCGCGATAGCGACGATCCCGATCTGATTTGCCGCCAGTTTGGCCAAGTACTGAGTGAACTGATCGCGTTACCGGTCAATCTGGGCATTGTAGTGCCGAGCCGGTCAAGCGCATGGCTGGAATTGACGGCGCAGTACAGTGCGCAGCCGGGTGACGGTATCGATCAGCATCGGTTTTGGCCGGTTGATACTGACCTCAGTAGTGTGGTGATCAAGCTAGGCGTACCGATTAGTTCGGTTGCCTATCTCGATGATTGTGGCCGTTACGATGTGCGACCCCATCCCGATCATCAAACCCCGGAAACTGCGCCTAGCTATTGGGTTGGTTCGCCGATCCGTTTCGCCGGCGAGACGCTTGGCGCGGTATACGTCTGCATTACAACCTCTGCGGCACTAGACGAAGCGCAGCGGCAAACTGTCAATGAAGCGGCATATTATGCCGGCTACTTGCTGCGGCCGATCATCTTGCAGCGGGTAGCGCAGCGCGCGCAGCAACAACAGGAAGCATGGATGAACATCGTGTCTGCGAGCGCGCATCTCGTGGATCCGGAACGTGCGCTGCAAACGATGCTCGATGCGAGCTGTCGTTTGCTTGACGTAGAAGGGGGCGGGTTGTTTCTCTATAATGAAGCGCAGAACGACTTAGTCTTCCGTTATGCCTTCGGCAGCCAGTCGCATAAGTTGCTCGGTTTCCGAATACCCTTGACTCAAGGCATTGTTGGTCAATCGTTTACTACCGGCAAGCCGGTGATCATCAACGATGCCACCCACGATCCACGGCGCAGTTATACGCTTGATCGAATCGTTGGCGTCACCTGCAACAATCTCATTAATGTGCCCTTTGCGACGCCGGCCGGGGTGCGGGCCAATTTGCAATACATCAATCGCCGCAGCGGTGCGCCGTTTTCTGAAACCGATACCGAACAGATCTATGCTATCGCCGGCCTGATGAGTTTAGTGCTTGACCATTCGCAACAATGGGCCAAGGTTGAGACCGGCATTATCCGCCAGATGCGTGATCTGGATCGGTGGAATGCCGAACTGCGGTCAGTGTTAGCGCTCAATCGCGAATTGTTAAGCGCTGCATCGCAAGAACAGCTCTTCCGGTTGATTATTGACACCATCAGCCAACGCATGCAGTTCCTTGGCGCGGCCCTCTTTGTCAATCGCCGCGAGCATAGCGTTCACCCCATGCTTGAATGCGTGGCGGCGACGGGCGGGTTGGCCGGCGAGTTTCTGCTCGGCACGTATCTGGCGGCCGGACGGCTAGATGTCTTAGTGAATGAGTGGTCGTTTGGCGAGCACTGTTTCTTGCTGAACCGGCGCAGCCCGACCTTTGCCGTATTGTTCGATTTGCCGCCGCCACCCAATGGGCAGCGTATCGAAATTGGCTTGAACCAGTGGGATACTGATGATCTGCTGGTGGTGTTGTTGCGCGCCGCCAACCGTGAGGTACAGGCGGTGTTACTGCTCGATCAACCGGTGAGCGGGCAACGACCAGCGATGGCTGATCTGCAAGCGTTGACCGTTTATGCCAGCATTGCCGGCGCAGCGATTGATATGGCGCTGTTGCGCGATCGCCAGCAGCGGAGCCTTGAACGCTTGACCGCCCTCAATGGGTTGGGGATGGTGATCCACTCGCAATCGTTGCCGCAGCCGCAAGTCTTGGAAATGACAGCGCGGGGCATGGTCGAGATCGTCAGCGCCAAATGGGCTCAGACCGTGCTATTTGACGAAGACCGTGATGAGCTGCGCATCGAGCGCACGATCGGCGCCTGCTCATTGAACTACGATGTGGTGATCACGCTTGCCCGGCGCGCAATCCTCAACCGGCGTCCTGTCTTCCGGTCGGCGACAACGGTCGCGCTGCCATTGCGCGGCACTCAGCGCATGATTGGCGTGACGGTGATTGGCGGCGATCGCGCCCTCGATTCGGCCGATATCGAAATGTTGATGTTGTACGCTACCCAAACGGCAATTGCTATTGAGAGCATGCGCTTGTTGGAAGAGGTGCGGCGCGGGCGTGATAATCTGGCCCGGATTATGGCGACGATCGAAGATGGCTTGCTGCTGTTTGCGGCCAATGGCACGGTGATCGTCGCCAACGAGGCGTTCGCGCGCTTGACGCATACCGCCGAATGGTTGCCGCCGCTCCAGCGGATCGATGGCTTGTCGATGCATGAGCTGCTGGAGCAGTGGACGGCCCAGCGGTTGCTCGATCCAACGACCGTGACTCATCTGCAACGATCGCTTACGGCGTCGGGCGCGACGGGTGAGTTGGCCGGCAGTGATGGCGTCTTTGCATGGACATTAACGCAGGCGAGTGATTTTGCGGCGGGTCATGCGCAGACGTTTCTGCTGACCATTCGCGATGTGACTACGGCGAAAAAGGCCGAGCGATTGCGGGCCGATTTAACGCACATGATGATTCACGATCTGCGCCAGCCGCTAAGCAGCATTATGCTGGCCTTCGAGCAGTTGGTGAGTGAATTGGGCAATCTCTTGACGGAACGCCAGCAACAGGCGGTGCGCATTGGCCAGAACAGCGCCCGGCAATTGCTCAATCTGGTGAATACGATGCTCGATATTGGCCGGCTGGAGAGCGGCCAAATGCCGCTTGATCGCGAGCCGTTGCCGATCGAGAGCTTGATCGAGCGTGTGATTGATCCGTTAATGATCCAAGCGCAACTGAAGGGTGTGAAGGTCTTGCGGCGGATCGATCCGCAGGTGCGCATGCTCTTTGCCGATAGCGCAATTATTGCGCGTGTGCTGCAAAATTTGCTGGACAATGCCCTGAAATTCAGCCCACCCAATAGCGCCATTACCGTTGAGGTCAACGTGGCGCCAGCCAATGGTCCTGATCAGACGTTCAGCTTTTCTGATGATTTAACGGTATCCATCCCCGGTGATCGGGTAGCGCACATTGTGGTGCGTGATCAAGGGCCGGGGATCCCGCCGGAAGAGCAAGAGCATATCTTTGAGCGGTTTAGCCAAGTTGGCCGCTGGCGGAGCGAAGGTAGCGGGTTGGGGTTAGCGTTCTGCCGATTGGCAGTTGTGGCGCATCAAGGATCGATTTGGGTCGAGAGTGAACCTGATCGCGGCAGCGCGTTTCATTTCACGCTGCCGCTGGCTGAGATTCGGGGTGAGTGACCGCTACGCACCGAGTAGTTGTTGGCGGGTCTCGGCAATGTAGCGTTGCAATCGTTTGGGATCAGGCTTGTCGGTAGGCAGGATCAAGATAAAATGGCTAAAGATCTCTGATCGATCGCGCAACAAATCGAGCCAGCCGGCGTCTGGCTGTTCGCGGCGGAATGCTTCGAGATGGACATCAGCAAACGCGCGCAGCGGTTCGGCAGTGTCAGGAGTAAGGTGCGCTGCCGGGCCGGCGAGGTAGTAGTTGGGTTGGCTGCTGCCGATCGGCGTATCAACCGGCACGAGATGACCAACGATCACCTCATCGAGTTCGAGGCGCAGCGAGGCATGGCTGTCAGCCAAGATAACGAGATCGCCGGTCAAGAGGTCGCGCAGATTGGCGCCGGCGTTGGGCCGCAGCCGCTCGACACGATAAGGCCGCAAGCGCACATCAACCCACGTTGGCAATAATTGGCGCTCAAGGTCGCCGAGATCGCTCTGATCCAGATTCGTTGCCAGTCGCGTGACCAACGTGTGCCCATCGGCTTGGCGGTAATCAAACGCAAACCAGACCATAAATCGGTCGGCGCCGTAGCCTTCGCGTTCGTTCAATTCGGCCAACTGCTCAAACTGATAACGCCCGTTCCAATAGCGATCAAACGCGGTGCGGAGATTGGCGGCGTCAGCCTCGGTTGCGAGGGCCAGAATGCGCTGGAGCACATTGTCTTGGGCGTTGCGCAAGCGCAACTGCTGGCTGCGCCATTCTTCTTCTTGACGTAAGTGGCAGTCTTTGTATTTACGGCCGCTGCCGCAGTAACAGGGATCATTGCGGCCGAGTTTGGGCGCTCCGGGTCGAGCCATAGCTATCTCCCCTTCGTTAGCAAAACAAACCGCCTGATGATAAACGCAAAGGCGCGAACGCGCAACGATAGCTATTCTACACTCAACGCCAAGCGCATGCCTAAGAATTGATTCCGCATGGCGGGCTGTAACCGAAAGCGGCAGGCGCAGCGCGCATAACCGTTCGGGTTGGCGTAGCAGCCGCCGCGCAGGATCCGGCGTCCCGGCGCGTTAGGGTCTTCACGGCCATCGTCAGGCCGGTACGGGTATGGCTGGTCGAGCGAGGCCGTCCATTCCCAGACATTGCCGGCCATATCTTCGATGCCGTAGGGGCTGCGACCACCGGGATAGACGCCGGGAGGGTTGGGCGCCGCGCGCCCGCTCTCGCGGGTGTTGGCGAGATGGGGGTGAAATTCATCACCCCACGGAAAGCGGCGGCCATCGACGCCACGGGCGGCATATTCCCATTCGGCCTCGGTGGGCAGGCGAAAATGCAGCCGTTGCGGTGGCGGCAACGATCGGCCACTGGCATCGATCAGGCGCATGTTCAGATCAGGCTGGCAACTCAGCCATGCGCAAAAGGCCTGCGCCTCGTGCCAGTTGATGTCAGTCACCGGCAGGGAGGCAATGGCCGGCGGCGGGAGCGGGCCGTGCCAGATGGGTGGCGGCGGCGCCGCGCCAGCGGCGACGGCATAGGCGTAGAGGGCGGCGCTGAGCGGAGTTTGGGCGATAGCGAAGGCCGGCAGCGTCACCTCGTGTTGCGGCGTCTCTTCGTGATAACTCTCGCGGGTGCCGCCGTAGCGGCGGGCCAGCTCGCTAGTTTCTCGCGCTGG
>NZ_DAOTWH010000020.1:0-1568 GCF_034435895.1 Chloroflexus sp. | reverse complement strand
CGCGCCGGGCCGCCGGGCTGCGCGGCGCGTACAAGGAAGACGTGATTGTTGCGAACGTCGATCAGGTCTTGCTCGTCTTTGCCTGCGCCAAACCCGAATTCACGCCGCGCATGCTCGACCGCTATCTGGTGATCTGCGAACACAGCGAACTGCCGGTGATCATCGTCGCCACGAAGATCGATCTGGTCGGGCGTGAAGCGGCGGCAGCGATGTTCAAGCCCTACGAACCGATCGGCTATCCGGTCGTCTACACCAGCATCATCAGCGGTGAAGGCATTGCCGAGCTGCGCGAGCGGCTGATCGGCAAGATCAGCGTCGTCACCGGCAAGTCAGGCGTCGGCAAGAGCAGCCTGCTCAACGCGATCCAACCCGGCCTCAATCTGCGCACCGGCGAGGTGAGCGAGCGGTTGACCAAAGGTCGCCATACCACCACTGTCGCCGAGCTGATCCCGCTCACCACGCCGGGGGGCGGCTACGTGGCCGACACCCCGGGCATTCGCGAGATCGGGTTGTGGAACTTGCCGGCGGAAGATTTAGCGTGGTGCTTCCGCGAATTTCGGCCATTTTTGGGCAATTGCTATTTTGCCGGCTGCACGCACCTGCATGAACCGCATTGCGCCGTGCGTGAAGCGGTCGAGCGCGGCGAGATTTCGGCGGCGCGGTACGACAGCTATGCGCGTTTGATGAATAACGAGGACACCCCGTAGGGACACAGCGCTGCTGTATCCCGCCAGTGCCGCTTGACAGTTTGGCCTTCGTAACAGGTATACGGCATGAGCGAACGATCACGACCCGTCATTATGGCCGGCGAAAAGGTTTTTTTCAGCCACATCTTGGCTGAAGATGCACCACTCTTGGCGCAGTGGTTCGCCGATCTGGAATTTACAGCGCTGTTGGGCCAACAGGGATGCAGCAGTACCCTCGAACAAGAACAGCAGTGGATTAGGGAAAACGCTACGGCGCGCGATGACCAATGCACCTTCGCGATTATGCTGCGCGACGGCGAGCGGCTGATCGGCACGTGCAGCCTGTCCAAAATAAATCTATTGCACGGCATTGCCGAACTCGGTATCGCGATCGGCGATAAAACGGTGTGGGGGCAAGGCTATGGCCGCGAAGCGGTGCGGCTGCTGGTAACGTATGGCTTTCGCTACCTCAACCTGTACAACATCTGCTTGTGGGTGCATAGCTTCAACGAACGGGCCTACCGGGCCTACCTGCGAGCCGGCTTCCGCGAAGCTGGCCGGCTCAGTGGCGCGACGCTGTTCGATGGCCGGCGCTACGATCGGATTTTGATGGAACTGGTGCGTGAGGAAGAGACAGGGAGGTAGGGGTTGATAAGGCAGTAATTTTATTATACCGGTGTTACTTTAAGGCTTTGGTCACTGCCGTTATAACTTGCTGCTCGCTTTTCACATTTGGTTGCAGTTTTCCCGCCCACTCACGCCCGGGATGGAGCGTATCCCAAAGCGACCGTTGTTGGTTATAACTGAGGTTTTGCAAAATCCAGCGAGACGAGCGCGAGGTGCGCCTTGATTTTGGGCCGACTCCACCCCTCTTCTGTGCGC
>NZ_DAOTWH010000019.1:0-7637 GCF_034435895.1 Chloroflexus sp. | reverse complement strand
GCCGCTGAGCCGGGTGCTGCCGCTGAGCCGGGTGCTGCCGCTGAGCCGGGTGCTGCCGAGCCAGTCACCGATGGCAGTGCCGGTCACGTTGACCTCACGCTCGAATTCAGCGCTGCAGAGTGGGAGCTGTTCCGCCACACGGTGCAGGCGCTGGGTAAACCGGCCACCTTCCAGCAACTGTTGAGCGCATTGCAAGCGGCGCGCAAGCAACATAGCATGCCGCGCACCACGGAAGAGAACCGCACGATGCTCAAGCAAGCCATTCATCACGGTATGCTCGAGCGCACCACCCGGAATCGCCGCGTCTATTACACCCTGAAGACGAGTGAGTAGGTTGATCAAAATTTGCGGTCTACGCACGATCGATTTGGCGCTGGCAGCCGCCACTGCCGGCGCCGATCTGATCGGGTTGGTGTTTGCGCCGAGTCGCCGGCAAGTGACGGTGGCGGAAGCGCAAGCGATTGCGGCGGCGGTGCGAGCCTTGCCGCCGCCGCGCCCGTTGATTGTGGGGTTGTTTGTCAACGAGACGGCTGATGTGATCGGCCAGATCGCTCTTGCGGCGGGGTTGGAAGCGATTCAGTTGAGCGGCGATGAGCCGGCTGATTTTCCCAACCAAACCGGTCTGCCGCTGCTGAAGGCCATCCGTATGACTGGCGACGCGAATGAAACGGCATGGCTGGCGCGGATCGCAGCGGCGGGGGCGGTGACCGGCCCCGGTTTGCCGGCGTTGACGGCGCTGGTGGACGCGCACGTCGCTGGGGCGTATGGCGGTACCGGCCAACGGGCCGATTGGGAGCGAGCGGCGCAATTAGCCCGGCGCGCGCCAACGTTGCTGGCCGGGGGGTTGACGCCGGATAATGTGGCGCAAGCGATTGCGGCGGTCGATCCGCTGGGGGTGGATGTCAGCAGCGGCGTGGAGCGGGATGGGCAGAAGGACGCGGGCTTGATGGCGGCGTTTGTGCGCGCGGTGCGAGCGCAAGAAGTGGGGAATAGGGAGTAGGGAGCGGAAAGTAGGGTTCAAGGGCGGACAGAACTTCTGATCCGGCGCCCGGCCTTGAAGGGCCGGGCTAGGGATACGAAGCCCGCTACGCGGGCTGCTGGCCCTCATCCCCAACCCCTCTCCCACTGGCGCGAGAGAGGAGAGCGTAGAACTGGGCTTCGAGGCATTGTATAGCGATCAACGGTTGTGATCGACCAAATTTCTTTTCGCTACTCAAAGGAGCAGCTTTGGGCAGTAATTGCGGTGTTGCAATGGGCAGCAGTTGGTAGAGGCGTGGTAACTTGCGGCGCTCGACGTGGTGTGCGGCAGCGTCATCGGCGTCCATAGACTGAAGCAACCCGCATAACGATGCGTTACGTGAGAAGCGATGGCAGAGGATAGCAGCATGCGGATGCAACCGGACAACCCAACTCGCCGGCCTGCGCGTCCGATCGACTCTGCCGCTGGTGCTGCGCACCGGATTGCCATCTGGCTGCTTACGCTGCTGATCCGGCTCGCGATCGCGATTGCGCTCCTGTTGACCTTACGCTGGATCGTGCTGCGCTTCCGGCGGGTGCGCATCCGGCCCACCCCTTACGCCACACCGCCGATCGGGCCGGAGGAGATTGACGCCAAACGCCGGCGGATCGTGCTCAGCGATCTGCATTTGGGCGGCGGCGACCGGCGCGATGATTTTTGCGATGATGAGGCGTTGATCGCCTTTCTCGATCACTACGTTGGACGTGAACCGACCGAACTGATTCTCGCCGGCGACACCTTCGAGTTTTTGCAGATCAGCCTACCCGACGTGGCCGATGATGAATGGTCGCAACGGGCCGCTGCCCGGCGCTTGCAGGCGATCATTGTCGCGCATGCCGGTGTGTTTGCGGCTCTGCGCCGGTTTGCGCAACAAGCCGGCAACCAGCTAACGATCTTAATCGGCAACCACGACTTTGAACTACACTACCCGGCGGCTAAGGAAGTCTTGCGACAAACGCTGGGCCTGCCGCCGGATGATCCGCGGCTGCGGTTTGGGATCAGCTACCACGGCGGTGGCGTCTATATCGTGCATGGCAACCAATTTGACCCGTGGAACCGGTTTGTCAATTTTGCCAGCATCAGCGAGCCGTTTGAGGTGGTGCGCGGCACCCAGTTGGTCAAAGAGGTGATCAACGAATTGGAAGAAGACCCCTTTCCGCTCGCGCCGCTGGTTGACAATATCAAACCGTCATCGGCGTTTTTTTGGTACTTAATCAGCTTGCAACGGCTGCGCGACCCGGCGGCGCGGCGGTTTGTCACCCGCGGCGTAATCGGCTTTTTGCAAGTCACGGCGTGGGCACCGCCGCATCACTTGTCGAGTGAGCCGGACGAATGGCTGCAACGGTCGCCATTGATCGTGCTGTGGTCGCCGATTGCGGCGTTACGCCGGCGGCGGGTGGCGCGCCATCAGGCGATGGCGCGCCAGTTTGGGGCGGCTGCCGAAGCGGTGGGCGATCTGCCAGAGATGGTTGATCAGGTGCGCGACGAAGCGCGCCGGCAAGCGAGTCGCGAAGTGGCCGCGTTCAACGACGAAATTGCGCGCGACATTGCGCTGCTGGCTCGCCAGCCGGCCTACCGTGACGACCGGCTATTTGTGTGCGGGCATACGCATGTGGCGCGAGTGATCGATCTTGGCAATGGTCGTTGCTATATCAATGCCGGCACGTGGACGGATGTGGTGTTTGACGTGGAGACGATGCGGCGACCACGCCAACGCTACCCGTTTCTCGAAATCACCAACGGCAACGATGGTACGCCGCACGGACGGCTGCTGGTGTGGTATGGGCCTGATCAGCCGCCGCCACCGTGGTACGACGAGGAACCGCCGCGGCAGCGCCGGCAAAGTCGTGTACAATGGGGAAAGTAGGGAGATAGGGAGTGGGGAAATAGGGCAGACACGGTTGGCTGCCAGTGGATATATCCGGCACATTGAGATGAGGAGGAAGCGATGAAGAACGTGTTGCGCGTATTGGGGATTGCGGCGGTAATCGGGCTGGCGATTGCCATCTTCCGGGCCGTGCGCCAATATCAGGAGGACAGCGTGTTTGACCTGACTCCGGCAACGAATAACAATACGGCTGCCAATGGCGGGCAGCGGGGGAGCATTAGCCCGGAACTGCTCAGCATGCTGGCCGACCCCGGCGATAAGGGGCCGGTTGAGCTGATGGTGGATGCGAACGGCAAGGAGTGGCTGGTGAACCGGCGCAACGGCTACCGCTACCCGATCGAGGACGGTATCCCGATTATGTTGTTGGAAGAGGGTGAGAAGAACAAAGACGAAAGCCTGATCCAGAAGTAGAGGCGCAGAGGATTCAAACGCAAAGGCGCGGAGGACGCGAAGGGTGCAGCGGGTTTGTTATGGTTTGGATGCCCAAGCCCACTCGAAGTCCCCCCCTTCAAATTCTTAGCGACCTTTGCGATCTTCGCGTCTTTGCGTTAAGAATCTCTGCGTCTTTGCCCCCTTTACAGGAGACGGACAGCCGTCCGTTTCTACTCTTTGCGCCTTTGCGGAAGACGGACGGCCGTCCGTCTCTACGTGATCTCGTCTAGAAAGTGTGGTTATGCAGGACGTGATTTCGCGACCGGGGAGATTCGGCCCGTATGGCGGGCGGTATGTGCCGGAAACGCTAATGCCGGCGGTCAGTGCGCTGGAAGAGGCCTACGAGGCGGCGAAGGCCGATCCGTCGTTTTGGGAGGAGTTGGCGGCGCTGCACCGCACCTATACTGGCAGGCCGACGCCGTTGACGTTTGCGGCGCGGTTGACGGCCCACTGCGGCGGGGCGCGGATCTATCTCAAGCGCGAGGATTTGGCCCACACCGGCGCTCATAAGATCAACAATGCGCTGGGGCAGGGGTTGCTGGCGAAGCGCATGGGCAAGCGGCGGGTGATTGCCGAGACCGGCGCCGGCCAGCACGGCGTGGCGACGGCAACGGTCTGCGCGCTGCTTGGCCTTGAGTGCGTGGTGTATATGGGAGTGGATGACATGGCCCGCCAGCGGCCCAACGTCTTCCGCATGCGGCTGCTGGGGGCCGAGGTACGCGGCGTGACCAGCGGTTCGCGCACGCTGAAAGATGCGATCAACGAAGCGATGCGCGATTGGGTGACAAACCCCGACAGCTATTATCTGCTGGGATCGGCGTTGGGGCCGCACCCCTACCCGACGATGGTGCGCGACTTTCAGCGGGTGATCGGGGTGGAAGCGCGCGAGCAGATGCTCGCTGCGACGGGCCGGTTGCCGGATGTGGTGGTGGCCTGTGTTGGCGGCGGCTCGAACGCGATCGGCATTTTTCACCCCTTCCTCGATGATCATGAAGTAGTGTTGCGCGGCGTCGAGGCCGGTGGCAGAGGCGAGGGGCTCGGCGAGCATGCGGCCCGCTTCCGCGCCGCGACCCCCGGCGTGTTGCAGGGTACCTATTCGTATGTGTTGCAGGACGAAGCCGGCCAGATTGCGCTGACCCATTCGGTGAGCGCCGGGTTGGATTACGCGAGCATCGGCCCCGAACATGCATGGCTGCACGATAGCGGGCGAGCAACGTATACGGCGGCTAGCGATGACGAGGCGTTGGCTGCGTTTCAGTTGTTGGCAAAGCTGGAGGGGATTATCCCGGCTTTAGAGAGCGCCCATGCAGTGGCGGAGGCGATCAAGCTGGCGCCGGCGATGCGGCCTGAGCAGACGATTTTGGTAAATTTGTCGGGACGGGGTGACAAAGATATCTTCACCGTCGCTGATCTGTTAGGGGTCGAAATCTAAAGGCGCAGGGGGGCAGAGGCGCAGAGGATGTTTTAACGCAAAGGCGCAGAGAACGCTAAGGACGCAGAGGGTTTTTATGGTGGGGTATAAGCGTACTAGGAAACCACCTTTACATTATGTGGCGTTCTTTGCGATCTTCGTTGCGTGTACCATTCTTTGCGTGCGGGAGACGGACGGCCGTCTCTACAGGGTACACGTATGACAACGACAGTCATCTTGAATCCGGCGGCGGGGCGCGGGTTGGCGGGCCGGCGGCGGGGCGCGATCGAAACTGAATTGCGCAAGCACGCGATTGAATACGAGATTGTCACCACCCACGCGCGCGGCGGCGCGACCGAGCTGGCGATACAGGCGATGAACCGTGGCACGAGCCGGCTCGTGGCGGTGGGTGGCGATGGCACGATCAATGAGGTGGTGAACGGGATCATTGATAGCCGGAAAGGCGGGCAAGTTCCGCTGGGCATTATCCCGCTCGGCACCGGCAGCGACTTCGTGAAATCGTTGCCTAGCGTGCGCCCCGGCGATTTTGCCGGCGCGGTGCAGCGGCTGGCGACCAACCGGGTGCAGGCGATTGATGTGGGCCGGATCCGGGTGGAAGCAGGCCGGCTGAAGCTCACCCGCTGTTTTATCAACGGGTTGGGGATGGGTCTCGATGCGGCGGTGGCGGTCGAGAGTCTGAAGATCAAGTGGTTGCGCGGCTTTGCGGTCTACTTGATCGCGGTGTTGAAGGCGCTGGCTACCTACCGTCCCGGCCCGATGACGGTGCGCTTCGATGGGCAGCGGGTTAGTCGCCAGCTTTTTTTTGCCAGTGTCGGCAATGGGCGGTGCCAAGGCGGCGGCTTCTGGATGACGCCGGACGCGAAGCTGGATGATGGTCTGCTCGATTTGTGTATCGTGGATACGATGCCGATTCTGCGCGCGCTGCGCAAGATTCCGCTGTTGATGCGCGGGGTGCATACCAATGAGCCGGAGGTGACGATGGCCCGCGCTCGCCGGATTGAGGTGACGTGCCCGACGCCGATCCCGGTGGCAACCGATGGCGAGGTGATTGCGACGGCGGCGCAGCGGGTCGAGGTCGAAGTGCTGCCGCGGGCCGTGCAATTGGTGGTGTAGAAGGCGCAGAGGGGGCGCTAAGGATTCAAACGCAAAGGCGCAGAGAACGCTAAGGTCGCGAAGGTTTTTTGGTGGTTGCGGACGAGCGCGCTGGTAGTTCCCTCCATCACATTCCTTTGCGACCGCTGCGTCCTTTGCGCCTTTGCGTGTAGATTCTTTGCGGCCTCTGCGTTAGGGGAGACGGACGGCAGTCCGTCTCTACATGGCGTTCGGTTGACAAGGGCGGTTGCGCCCTCTACAATCAGCGGTGAGAGCGTATGTGGCCCGGTGGCTGCCGCGGTCTTCAAAACCGTTGGGCGGAGTGACGAACTGCGCCGGTGGGTTCGACTCCCACGCGCTCTCGAACGAGCCACTTTCACGAATTTCATAAACCTCAACCTCGACGTAGTAGGAGCCCGGCCCCTCCTGCCGCACGGTCATCCCGTGGACCAGCAGGTTGAGGGCGCGCTTGAGCGCGAAGTGGGCCTCAGGTTCGTTCCAGCGCGCGGGGGCCAGAAACGGGTCGGTCAGCGTTAGCTCAATCGACCGTACCTTCTCATCCAGCACCTCGATCCCCAGCTGGAGCTTGCGGATCTGCTCCTCGGCCTCGTCACAGGCGGCGAGCGCATCGTCGGCCTGCTCGGCCAGCGCGGCGCGCACCCGCTCGGAGGCGTTCTTAAGCTGAAAGGTGAGCGCGTCGAGCGCCGCGCCCCGCCGCCGCTCCAGCTCAGCCAGCCGCTCCTCGGCCAGCTCGATCGCCTTCTCCAGCTTCGCCCGGCGCCGCTCAACCGCCGCGTTGATCTCAGCGAGCAGCGCCTCCTAGCTACGCGCCTAGAGATCGGCCAGCACCACCTCCAGCACCGCCTGCTCAAGCACCTCGGCGCTCAACATCGGTAGCTGGCAGGAGCCGGGCTTGTTCACCCGGCCGGCGCAACGGTACTTGCGGTAGCAGTACTTCTTCTCGCCCTTGTACTTGGTACTGGTGTAGCCGTGTACGGCCTCACCGCACAGGCCACAGCGGAGCGACGCGAGCAGGTAGGAATTGAAGGGTGAGACCGTGTCGGCCTCGCCATCCTTCACCGCCAGCTCCACCCCCTAGACGCGCTGTAGCAATGACTCCGGCACCAGCGGCTTGCCGGTCTCGACGCGCACCGGCCGTTTGAGGTTGCCGTCCGCATCCTCGCGGAACCGGTTTGCGTTTTCGCCCCAGCGCAGCACTCCGGCGTAGACGCCATCGACCGCTTTCTGGCAGATCTCATTGACCGTAAAGGCGATCCATGTGCCCGCCGGCACGCGCCGCGGCTCGTGGATCACCTCGCCCGTCTCGGGATCCTGGCGCTCCAAGTAGGGCCGGCGCTGGTAGCTCAGCAGCCCGGGCGTTGGTGACACCTGCGGCTCACTGCTCTCCGCAAGCACGATGCCCTAGTTCAGCATGCGGGCGATGGTATGGTAGCTCATCCCCTCGCCGCGCTTGCCCAGAATCCAGAGCAGCACCGCGTAGCTCTCCGGGTCGGGATCGAACCAGCCCTAGCCGTCAGGCTGCACACCATACGGAATGTTCCCGCCGCGCCACTTGCCCTGCTGAGCACGGTAGCGGTGGCGCTTGTAGGTGCGCTGGCTGGTCTCATCGCTCTCCCACTCGGCCAACACGCCCTTGATACCGCGCTGGAGCTTGCGGTACTGCGGCGCCTGCTTCTCCGGCTCACCGCTGTAGACCACCTCGATCTCGAGGATGGTCATGTCCGCCTCAAACTGGCGGCGCTCCATGTCGTTGC
>NZ_DAOTWH010000018.1:0-7829 GCF_034435895.1 Chloroflexus sp. | reverse complement strand
CGCCGCGCCGCAGCCGACTGCTGCGCCGCAGCCGACCGCCGAACCTACGGCGGCTCCGCAACCGACCGCCGCGCCAACAACCTCAGCCACTACCGGCGAACCGATTGTGGTTGGCTTGATGACCGATAACTCCGGCTTGCTCGCCATCTACGGCCCCATGCTTGAGCGTGGCTTTACGCTCGGTTTGGAGTATGCGACCAACGGTACGAATGCGGTGGCTGGCCGCCCGATCAAGGTCGTGGTGAAAGACACCGCCAGCAACCCTGAGACTGGCGTCGCGCTCGCCCGCGAAGCGATCGAGAGCGACGGAGCCGATGTGCTGGTCGGTTCGCCTAGCTCGCCGGTGGCGCTGGCGATCTCGGCGGTGGCCGCCGAAAACAAGATCATCTACATCGCGGCGCCGGCAGCAACCCCCGCCCTCACCGGCGACAACTTCAATATATACACCTTCCGCGCCGGACGCACCAGTGTGCAAGACGCGCTGACGATGAGCGCCGCGCTCTTGCAGACCGGCAAGAAGTTCATCCAGATTGCCCAAGACAACGCCTTCGGGCGCGGCTCGGCAGGAGCGTTCTACGCTACCGTCAAGGCGCTTGGCGGTGAATTTGTGCTCAACGATACCGCTGAGGGTGCCGGCGCCGTCTTTGCCCCGCCGGACACCACCGACTTCACGCCCTACATCAACCAGTTGCTCGATTCAGGAGCGGAAGTGTTGATCGTCACGTGGTCGGGCACCGGTTTCGTTCCGATGTTCCAGCAGATGCAGCAACTGGGTGTGTTCGATGTAATGACGGTGGCCACCGGCTTCGGCGATAACCAGACCATGGTCAACGGCTACGCTGACGCAATCGGCTCGGTTGGTGTGAGTGTCTACCACTACAGCCTGTTCGACAATCCGGTTAACAAGTGGCTCACCGAGCGCCACAAGGCAGCTTACGGCACGCCTCCCGATCTCTTCACCGAGAGCGGCTTCAACGCGGCGATCATGCTGGTCAAGGCGTTGGAAGCGACCAAGGGCGATCCAGCGGCTGAGGGGATGATCGCCGCGCTTGAAGGCATGACCTTCGACGGGCCGAAGGGTACGTACACCGTGCGCGCGTCGGATCACGTGCTCTTGCAGCCGATGACGCTGGTGCGCCTGCTCAATACCACCGATCCCGATTTCAAGTTCTTCGAGCTGGTGACGCTGTTCACGCCTGAGCAGACCGCGCCACCCTGTATGGTGCCGGCAGCGATGAACCGGTGTCCATAAGGGTACAGTCCGGGGATGGAGTGCGGCAGTTTGACTGCCGCACTCCAAGCAACCGGCTTCTGGTTGATGATCCCCCACGCGGGGCAACGCAATGCAGAGTGCGAGGGCACACCCCAAGGAGTCTACGTGAGCGATTGGATTATCGAAACGCACCGCCTCACCCGCGACTTCGGCAGCTTACGCGCCGTTGATCAGGTTGATCTGCGGGTGCGCGCTGGCAGCATTCATGCCATCATTGGCCCGAACGGCGCCGGCAAGACGACGCTGTTTAACTTGATTAGCGGCTACCTCAAACCAACATCAGGGCGAGTGCTGCTGCGCGGGCAAGACATTACGCGCGTACCGCTGCACCGTATGGCGCACCTCGGCATTGGGCGCTCGTTCCAGATCACCAACATCTTCCCGACGCTGACGGTGCTGGAAAACGTGCGGCTGGCGGCGCAAGCGCGCGGGCGTGACAACTTCCGGCTGTGGACGAGCGCCGCCAAGCTGCGGGCCTACACCGAGCGCGCGTTAGCGGCCTTGCACCAAGTTGGCCTCCATGAGCGGGCCTTGCAAATTGCCGCCACCCTGCCGCACGGCGACAAACGCCGGCTCGAACTGGCGATTCTGCTGGCCGGCGACGCCGACATTCTCCTGCTCGATGAGCCGACCGCCGGCATGGCGACCGAACAGGTGCCAATGCTGCTCGATCTGTTGCGCGGCATCCGGCAAGGAACGAACAAAACTATCTTAATCGTTGAACACAATATGTCTGTCGTCATGAGTCTCGCCGAGACGATAACCGTCATGCATCAAGGGCGCGTGCTGGCAGAGGGCAGTCCGGCGGCGATCAGCGCCAATCAGGCGGTGCGCGAGGCGTATCTGGGCACAGCCTTCGCCGGAGGGCAGCCATGAGTGACGTGTTGCTCGAAGTTGATACGATCCATACCTTTATCGGCCAATTCCACATTCTGGAAGGGGTCTCGCTGCAGGTGCGCGCCGGCAGCATTACGGCGCTGCTAGGCCGCAACGGGGCCGGCAAGACCACTACCCTACGCTCGATCATGGGCCTCAATCCGCCGCGCAGCGGCAGCATTCGCCTCGCCGGCGAACCGATCAATGGCCGGCCAGCCTACGAGATTGCCCAGCTTGGCGTCGGGTACGTGCCCGAACATCGCGCGATCTTCCGCGATCTGACCGTCGAAGAGAATCTACGGCTGGCCGAGCGCAAACGCGGCGATCTGGCCAAGCGCAGCGATTTCATCATGGCGCTCTTCCCCGATCTCAAGCGGTTTTACCGCCATCCGGGCGGCAAGCTATCGGGCGGCCAACAGCAGATGCTGGCGATCGCGCGTGCGTTGGTGGCCGATAACCGGCTGTTGTTGATCGACGAACCGAGCGAAGGGTTAGCGCCGATCATCGTCGAGCAGATCGTTGCCGCACTGCGCCAAATGGCCGCCGAAACGACGATCTTGCTGGTTGAGCAGAACTTCGCGATGGCCGCGCAGTTGGCCGATGCGTACTACATTCTCGATGATGGGCGTAGTGTGCAGCACGGACGTATGGCTGATCTGGTGCATGACCACGCTACAATCGACAAATATCTCGGCGCGGGCTAACACAAAGGCGCAAAGGAGGCAAAGACGCAGAGATTCTGAACGCAAAGACGCGAAGAGCGCAAAGGGGATACACGCAAAGACGCAAAGGGTTTGGAAGGATCGATACAAGCTCGCTTATACCTCATAAACTTAGCATCCTTCGCGTCCTCTGCGTCTTTGCGTTGAGAGTCTCTACGTCTCTGCTTGCTCTGCGGCTTGGGGTTGAAGGAGTAGTGCATGATCGAGTGGATTCAGCGCCGGCGCGGATTGATCACCGGCATCGTCGCGGCGATCCTCTTCGCCATGTGGGCTTCGAGCCAGTACGAACCACGGGTCTTAGCCAGCATCTTGCTGTCGGGTCTCACGCTCGGCGCGCTCTATTTTCTGGTGACATCCGGCCTCTCGCTGATCTTTGGCTTGATGGACGTGCTCAACTTCGCGCACGGCACCCTCTTTATGATTGGCGCGTATATCGGCTTTACGCTCTACGCCAACCCGCGCCTGCTGCTCAATACGCTGCCCTTCGTGCTCGCGTTTGTGGCCGGCTGGCTGCTCGCGCGCTGGTTGCCGTTCAGCAGCTTGCCCACCGGGCATCGCCGCCCGCTGTGGGTGGTGGCCGTGCTGGTCGGGGTGTTTGCGGTCTGGGGGTTTGAGCTAGCGCCACTGGCGACCACTGCCCTCAGTTCGGGCGGGAGAGTGCCGACCGAACAGGCCCAAGCGCCGGTGGGCCTCTTTATCGCGCGCACGCTGGGGCTGGCGATTGCCGGTCTGATCGCTGGCGCGGCCTTTATCATTGGCAGTGAGCACGCGCGCCGGCCAGCCAACCGTGATCTGGCTTGGCCGATCGGATTGCTGGTGCTGGCATTGATCATCGCGCCGCTGCGATTGAGCGCCGAAGGCTGGATTTTGGCCCTCGACTCGAATACACGCTTTCTCTTGGCGCTGGTGGCCGGCGCCGGCGGCGGTGCGGCGTTGGGTGGGTTAATGGAATGGAGCCTGATCCGTCCGCTGTACAGCCGGCCCATCTATCAGGTACTGGTCACGCTCGGCTTAGTCTTCGTCGGCACCGAGTTGGTCAAAGGCATTTGGGGGCCGGGAGGGTATTTTATGGAACTGCCGGCATGGTTTAGCCGGCGCGGCCCAAGCTGCCCCTCGCCGAACCTGATCGCGTGGCTGCAAGACAACTGCGCCAGCATTGACGTGCTGGGCCGGCCCTTCCCCAGCTACCGCATCTTCATTATTGCGTTGGGCATTGCCATGTTCATCGGCATCGCCGTGCTCTTGCGCTACACCCGGCTCGGTATGATCATCCGCGCTGGCGTGCAAGACGGCGAGATGGTGCAAGCGCTGGGCATTAACGTTCGCCGCATCTTCACCCTCGTCTTCGCGTTGGGGGCCGGGTTGGCCGCATTGGGTGGCGTCGCCGCGGCGCCATTTCTCGGCATTAGCCCCGGTCTCGGCCAAGAGTTTCAACTGCAAGCCTTCATCGCGGTGGTGATCGGCGGTATGGGCAGCTTCACCGGCGCAGCCATGGGAGCCTTGTTGGTCGGCCTTGCCCGCGCCTTCGGCGACCAAATGGTGCTGACCGGCATTCAACTGCCGTGGATGAGCGAAGCGATGACGTTTTCGCCATCAATTGCCCGCGCTTCAACCGTGTTGATCATGGCGCTGGTGCTGCTCTTGCGCCCAGCCGGTCTGTTTGGCAAAAAGGAGTAGCCGATGCGGGATCGTTTCACCTCATCACAGTGGGCCGGCCTGACCCTCATCGGCGGCCTGATCATCTTTCCGTTTGTCGTTTCGCTATTCAGCGGCCAGCCGGTTGGCGAGGGAGTGCCCAAGTTTTGGCAGGGCATGCTGATTCAGGTCTTTATCTTGGCCGTCTTCGCCATGAGCTACGATATTCTGATGGGGTATACCGGCATTCTGTCGTTTGGCCATGCCCTCTTCTTCGGCACCGGCGCATACACCATCGGTATCCTGCTCAAACATGCCGGCTGGGATCTCGGCTCGGCCCTGCTGGCCGTCATCGTAATCGCCAGCATCCAGAGCCTGATCATCGGCCTGCTCTCGCTGCGGGTGAGCGGCGTCTATTTCGCGATGGTGACACTCGCGTTTGCCCAGATGTTTTTCCTCTTGGCCGAAGCGACCGACTTCCGCCAGTGGACGGGGGCCGAAGACGGATTGCAGAGCATTCCGGTGCCGGCGTGGATTAGCCCGACCACGGAACGGCTTCGATTTTATTATGTTACGTTAGCGTTTACAATCGTAATGTACCTGCTGGCGCGGCAAGTGGTCAACTCTCCGACCGGACGGGTGATGATGGCGATTCGCGACAACGAGACGCGGGCAAAGGTCTTGGGCTACCATACCCTCACCTTCAAACTGATTGCGATCACGGTCAGCGGCGTGATGGCCGCGCTGGCCGGCGCGTTTAACGCGCTGTGGAACCTCAACGCCAACCCGGCGGTGCTCGGCGTGGGCACGACAATTAATGCACTGTTGATGACGATCATCGGCGGCGTCGGCTCGCTGATCGGACCGATGCTCGGCGCTGGCGTGATTCAACTGCTCGGCTATTGGCTCAACGTCTTCTTTGGGCCCAGCTGGCCGCTCTTGTTCGGCATCGTCTACATCTTGATCGTGCTGTTCCTGCCCTACGGCATCGTTGGCACGTGGCGGTTGCGCAGCGCCGGCTGGTTGGCGATGTGGCGCGAGCGATCGCGCTCACTCATCCGGTTCTTCCACCACCCATGATTGCACGCCGTGGGTCACGAACGAGAACGGGCGCACGATCACCCCAGCTTCGGTCAGAGCGCGCTCGATGGCCAGCCGGCGGTCAAAGGGACAGGCAAAGACCATAAAGCCGCCGCCGCCGGCGCCGGAAATCTTGCCGCCCCATGCGCCGTGCTTGCGAGCCAGCGCATAGACCTCTTCGACGATCGGCGGCGCGATGTGGGGTGAAAAGGCTTTCTTGACCTCCCATGCATCGTGCAGCAAGCGGCCAAAATCGGCGATCCGCTGTTCGCGCAGCAGGCGGGCTGCAATATCAACAAAGGCCTTCGTTTCGTGATGCAGCCGCAGTGTATCGCCCTTGACCAACCGTTGCACCTGATCGGTCATGAGATGGCGGGTAAGCAACTGGCGGTCGCCGATATAGCCGATAATCAAGCAGCTCTCGAGCTCAAGCAAAGCGGTTGGATCGCTCAGCACCGGCTCGACGATCACCCGATCGCGCCCAAAGTGATAGACGCACATCCCGCCAAACACCGCCGAATACTGGTCTTGCCGCCCGCCGGGAATGCCGAGATCAACCCGTTCGATCCGGTAGGCCAGTTCGGCCAACTGGTGCGGGTCGGCGTTTTGGCCGGCCACGGCGTAGAGCAGCTTGAGCATGCTCACCACCAGCGCCGACGACGAACCAAGACCGGAGCCGGGTGGCGCATCGCTGAACATGGTGATCTTGTAACCGGCGGAGGCGGGCCGCAACTGGGGCAGCGCATCAAGCACCGCCTGCGGGAGGGCCAGCTTGCCATCCCATTCGCGATCGCTCACCTGCCGGCTCACCTCTTGCAGATCGAGCGAGCGGATCAGAATGCCGGGTGTATTGCTAGTGGTGAGCATACACCGCACATAGAGATTGATCGTGCAATTGAGCACTTTCCCGCCGTATTCTTCGGCGTAAGGGCTGACATCGGTGCCGCCGCCGAAAAAGCCGATTCGCATCGGCGCGCGCGCTTTATAGATCTTCATGCGTTCCTCCGGCCATGGTTGAGTACCGCGGCGCCAGTATACCAGAAATGAGGCGACGGCCCGATAACGATCGTAGATCCGGACGACTGTCCGGCTCCGCAGAGGGCGCAGAGATGTTTAACGCAAAGGCGCGAAGATCGTAGAGGACGCAAAGGTTTTTGGGGGAAGCGCCACTCCCCGGTTGTCATTGCGAGCCGCCAACGGCGGCGAAGCAATCTCCCGCCTCCCCGCTTGTCATTGTGAGCGGAGCGCAGCGAAGCGAAGCAATCCCCCACGAGTACGGGAGCGGAACCTTTCCGCCGAAGGGGGCGCTTGCTGCGTCCTCGGCGGTAAATAGACCCTCACCCCCAACCCCGCTCCCGCGTTGCGGGAGCGGGGCGCTGCTCGCTTCCGCTCCTGCTGTGCCTCGTCAGCCCATCGCGCGACTCCCCCTCTCCCGCCGTCAGGGGGAGAGGGGCTGGGGGGGGTGAGGGCTAGCGGCATTGCCACGAAAAGACACAAAACACAAAAACGGACGATTTTTGCGCCTTTTGCGTATCTTTGTGGCTATTCGGTTCCGTGCCCCCACCCCCGACCCCTCCCCCGCTGGGGGAGGGGAAGCGACACCTGTCAGGGAGCCTGTTCCGCTAAAGTAGGAGCTTGCTTCGGGCGCTGGCGCGCCCTCGCAATGACAAAAGATCGGCCGCGCCACTCCCCGCTTGTCATTGCGAGCCGCCAACGGCGGCGAAGCAATCTCCTGCACCCCGCTTGTCATTGTGAGCGAAGCGAAGCAATCCCCCGCGAGCACGGGAGCGGAACCTTTCCGCCGAAGGGGGCGCTTGCTTCGGGCACTGGCGCGCCCTCGCAATGACAGGATGCCCTGCGCCCTCAGCGCCCTCTGCGGTAAACAACGTACCAGCGGTCAACACCTCTTCCCATCCGCCCAGACTACGGTACAATATCACTATGAAGATCTTTCTGAGTGCCGACCACCATCGTCACGATCCGCCATTCGAGATCCTTGACGGCCAGCCAGTGCCATATTTTGAAACGCCACGGCGAGTCGACATCATCCTCGCCGCGCTGCAAGCCGCCGGGTTCGCGCCGCCGATCGCTGCGCCGCCGGCGACGCTCGCCGAACTGGCTGCCGTGCATACGCTCGACTACCTCGATTACCTTGCCTATGCCTACGATCGCTGGCAGGCCGCCGGGTTGCGCGGGCCGGTCATGCCATCGGCGTGGCCGTTGCCCGGCTTGCGCTTGCGCAG
>NZ_DAOTWH010000017.1:0-2882 GCF_034435895.1 Chloroflexus sp. | reverse complement strand
GCCTCAACCGCATCCTGATGCCTCCATTCTACTACCCTTGGCAACCCCCTCTCGATTGTGCAAAACCTCAGTTAATTCCTTCACCTAACCCCCTCACCATACAACGGGCGAATCCGGCGGTAGACTGCATCCCACGTCAGTTCGCGCCAGACCCGCGCCTGCCCAGCGGCACCCATCGCCCGCGCCAGCGCCCGATCGCGCAACAGCCGGTCGATGGCGGCAGCAATTGCCGGTACGTCGCCAAACGGCGCCAGCAAGCCATCAACCCCGTGCCGGATGACTGCTGGCACACCGCCGGCCCGCGCGCCGATCACCGGCACGCCATTGCACCACGCTTCGAGGTAGGTGATGCCAAAGCTGTCGGTGCGCGAGGGTTGCACGTAGACATCGGCGGCAGCCAGCGCGTCGCGGCGAGTGGCGTTATCGACATAACCGAGCACCCGCACCTGCGCCTGCTCGGCTGGCGTGAGCGCCTCTACTGCTGACTGAAAGCCGCCAAAGGCCGGGCCGCACTGCACCCACACCGCGTTGCTGCCCTGCTGCCACAACCGCCGCATCGCCGCCAGCGTATGCACTGCTCCCTTATCAAATGCAGCCACACCCAAACTCAGCACGACCGGCCCGGTAATCTGGTGCGCGGCGCGAAACCGCTGGCCATCACCGCCAGTCACTTCAGCAGGAGTCACCCCCGCGCCAACGGTGACGATCTTCCCAGCAGGCACCCCGCGCCGGATGAGATAGGCTCGTTCGATATCGGTCATCGTCGCCACCCGCGTCGTCTGCCGCAACAGGTCAATTTGGTGCGGCATCGCATAGTAGCGCACCACCTGCTCGCTCCCCGGCTCACCCACATGCACGAACGGCGTGCAGAGGTGAGGAATGCCGCGCTGCTGCGCCCACCGCGCTACTGGCAGCAGCGCAAAGTCGAGGGTAATGTTGGTGGTATGCACCACCGCCACATCAGCCAATGCCGGATCGGCCAGCGTCGCAGCCAGATCGGGCAACTGTGGGGTAAGCGTAGCCAACCGGCGCAAGAGCGGCACGCTGGGCCGGCCCAGCCGGCCCAGTTCGACCATCAACCGGCGAATGATCGGGTAGAGCAGGGCCGGGCCGGGCAAGCGCCGCACTGCCAGCCGCTGGATCTGCACGCCGTCGTGGGCGCCGGTTGGCTCGGCGATCCGCCGTTTGCCGGCCATCCAGAGGTATTCAAGATCGAAGGCATCGGTGGCCAGCACCGTCAATCGATGGCCTTCGGCTACCAACCGCGCGCCGATCTCTTGAAAATAGCGGGCCGCGCCGCTCGGCGCCGGCCAATAGAGCTGCACAACGTGGAGGATATGCATGGAAGTTGGATAGCCACAAAAAACGCAAAGAATGTTGACAAGATTATAGCTGTCATTGCGAGGGGGCGCAGTCCCCGAAGCAATCTCCCCCTTCAGCGGAACGGATGCCTTACACGCACGGATCGCATGCTCGCAGGAGCTTGCTTCGCCGCGCTGCGCGCGGCTCGCACTGACAGTAGGAGAGCGGCGCGCTGGGCTAGTTCACCCTCACCCCCATCCCCTCTCCCGCAACGCGGGAGAGGGGCGCTGCTGCCTGCCGCGGAGCAGTGCCTGTCCCTTCCACTCTGCGGCTCCCCCTCTCCCGCCGTCAGGTGGGAGAGGGGGCCGGTGAGGGCCATAGCATAGCCCGCGTAGCGGGCTTCGTAACCCCAGCCCGACCCTTCAGGGCCGGGTTCCCTGCATAAAAGCAAGCTTTAGCGAGCGCAACCGCACAACGCACCCCTCCCGCACTCCGCCTGTCATTGCGAGGGGGCACAGCCCCCGAAGCAATCTCCCCCTTCAGTGGAACGGATGCCTTACACGCACGGATCGCGTGCTCGCAGGAGCTTGCTTCGCCGCGCTGCGCGCGGCTCGCACTGACAGTAGGAGAGCGGCGCGCAATGATTGTCCGCCCCTATTCTACCGCGCTATCGCATCGCCGCTGCCACACCGTGGCGGGTTAGTCCTTTGTGCTCATAAGCTGCTGGCGCAACGCTTCCGGCGTGGTGACGGGCAATAAGCAGGTGAACTGCTCGCATAGGTAGGCGGTGGGTTGGCCGTCAATCATGCCGCGATCGGCAAATAACGGGCTCAGGGTAGTGACAGGATCGCCGGGTTCGGCGCGGGCGATCACCAGCCGGGGCCGGTAGCTGGCGCGTGCTTCGGCAACTAGCGCCTGCGTGGCTGGGTGTGCGGGTGGGCCAATGATTGCCAGTTCGCGGGTTGGGCCGATCGCTAGATCGGCGGCGCACAACATGCGACCAAAACCGAGCGGGAAGCGGCTGAGCGTCGGCGCGACTTGTTGCAAGACCTGCTCGGCCCGCGTGGCGTAGATTTCGCGCCCGGTGATAGCGTACAGCCGCAGCAGGGCCACCGTCGCCGCTGACGAACCCGACGGGACGGCGTTGTCGCTTAGGTCGCGCGGGCGGGTGACCAAGGCCGGCTGGTCGTTGCCGGTATCGAAGAACATCCACGTCTGCGCATCCCAGAACAGATCGAGCATCGCGTCGGCCAGTTCGATTGCCGTGGCGAGATAGCGCGTCTCGCCGCTGGCGGCGTGCAATTCGAGCAGCGCATCGCACAGCAGCGCGTAATCGTCGAGAAAACCGGCTGGGCCGGGCCGGCCATCTTTCCAACTGCGCAACAGGCGGCCATCGGCCCGGCGTAGGTTGGCGAGCAGGAAATCGGCGCACTGCTGGGCAGCCGGCAAGTACTCCGGCACCCGCGCGCTGGCCGTCGCCAAGGCCCGGATCGTCATCGCATTCCACGCCGTGATGATCTTCTCGTCGCGGAAAGGCCGGGGCCGCCGTTCACGGAAGGCGCGCAGGATGGGGCGGGCGC
>NZ_DAOTWH010000016.1:0-7162 GCF_034435895.1 Chloroflexus sp. | reverse complement strand
CCCCCAGCCGCGCTGGGAGCCGCCCGACCGAAGCCATCTCCCACGATAGCGGGAACAATACCTAAAAGGATTTTCATGCGGCCTCACGGGGGATGGCTTCGCTGCGGGGCAGCGCGTTGCGCTACCCCTCCGCTCGCAATGACAGTGGGGGAGAAGCCGGAATCTAGGGACGCACCCCGCTGCGCAGGCTGCTGGCCCTCACCCGCCACGGCGCAACAACCGTATCGAGTGCGGCAGTTTGACTACCGCACTCCATACTGAGCAAGTTTTTGCTACAATCGTAAGTGTCATCACCCGCTCACCAAAGGAACGCCTGCATGAGCGCCGATCTCTTTGCCACCCGCCCGTGGCTGCGCCATTACGATCCGGGAGTGCCGACCACCCTCGCCATCACGCCAGCGCCACTGCCCGAACTCTTGCGCCACGCTGCCGATCGTTTCGCTACCACGACTGCGATCGCATTTTATGGCCGCACCCTTAGCTACGCTCGTTTGTGGGAGGAGGCCAACCACTTTGCCCGCGGCTTGCTGGCGATCGGGTTCCAACCCGGCGAGCGGGCAGTGATCTTGCTGCCCAATATCCCACAGGCGGTGATCGCTTACTATGGCGTGCTGCTGGCCGGCGGGATCGTGGTGCTGGCCAACCCGATCTTCGACGCTGAAGGCTTTGCCCACGAAGTGCGCGACTCGGAAGCGACCACCGTCATCGCACTGAGCATGTTTTACCGGCTGGTCGAGCAGGTGCGGGCCGAGCTGCCCTTCCCCCGCCTGATCTACACTAACCTGAAAGAGTATCTTCCTTCCAGCCAGCGCATCCTCTTTACTCTGCTGCGCCAAGAGCGCGAAGGCCACCGCGTGCCCGCCGAGCAAGCCGCCCAAGCCCACTGGTTTCAGCACGTCTTGGCTGCCGGCGTGGATGGCGATCTGCCTGCGTTGCGCGCCGATGATCCGGCGGTCATCCTCTATACCAGCGGCACCACCGGCGCCGCCAAAGGCGTCGTGCACCGCCACGCCAGCCTCTACGCCAACACTTGCCAAACGCGGGCATGGTACGCCGGCGCTGATGAAGGCAATGAACGGGTGCTCTGCGCGATCCCCTTCTCGCATGCCTACGGGATGACCGCCTGCATGAACACTGGTATCGCGCTCGGTGCAACGCTCATCTTGCTGCCGACCTTCGAGACGCACAATGTCTTGCATACCATCCGGCGCGAACGGCCCACCTTTTTTCCCGGCGTGCCGCCGATGTACGCGGCGCTGAACGAAGTGCGCGACGTGCGCAAATATGGCCTCTCGTCGTTGAAGAGCTGTCTGAGCGGCGCGGCCCCGTTGCCGATTGAGGTGCAAGAGGGTTTCGAGCGCATCACCCGTAGCCGGTTGGTCGAGGGGTATGGCTTGACGGAAGCCGGGCCGGTGACTCATGCCAACCCGTTGCGCGGCGCGCGGCGGGCCGGTACGATCGGTCTGCCGCTGCCCAACACCGAAGCGCGAATTGTTGATATACAGAGCGGGGTCGATCTGCCGCCGGGAGCGATCGGCGAACTGTTGGTGCACGGCCCGCAACTGATGGCCGGCTATTGGCGCAACCCACAGGCGACTGCCGATACCATCACTGCCGATGGCTGGCTGCGCACCGGCGATGTGGCTCGCATGCTGCCCGACGGCTATTTTCAGATTATCGAGCGCAAGAAAGAGATGATCATCGCCGGCGACTACAACATCTACCCGCGTGATCTGGAAGAGGCGCTCTACGAACACCCAACGGTGATCGACGCGGCGGTGGTCGGCGTGCCGCTCCCCGATGGCCGCACCGAAATCCGCGCCTTCGTCGTCACCCGGCCCGGCGAGCGGGTCAGCGAAGCCGAGGTCTTTGCCTTTCTGCGCGAACGGCTCAATCTGCCGGTGATGCCGGAAACGATCGAATTCCGCGAGGCGCTGCCGCGCAGTTTCATCGGCAAACTGCTGCGCTGGCGGCTGGTCGAAGAGTCGTTGCAGCGGGAGCGGTAGGATTGGCAGCGGGCCAACAAGCTTCTGCTAGGATTGACAAGCCAGTGACACATGGTACCCATAAGCGATGAACCGATACCAGTGGAGGGCAACTGATGACGATTGAAGAACAGATCTACCGCTATGCGCAGCAACTCCCCCCGGAGCTGCGCGCCGAGCTGCTCGATGTTGCTGAGTATTTGGCGCTGAAGGCTGAGCAGCGTGAGCGGCAGCTTTGGAACGCTTTCTCAACAGATCATCATATTTCAATTTCCACACACCGATCTTACTGAAGGGAAATTGCGTCCTGCACTCTTGTTGGCAAAACTTCCCGGCGAATATGATGATTGGCTGCTTTGTATGATCTCATCACAACTTCGGCACTATATCGCTGGATTCGATGAATTGGTTTGGGACAGTGATGAGGATTTCGTTCAAAGCGGCCTGAAAGTTCCAAGTGTGATTCGGGTAGGGCGTTTAGCAGTCGTATCTGGCAATATGCTTCTTGGTGCGATTGGTGAAATTGCTCCAGAGCGGCTCATTCGGGTGAAACAAGCGCTTTCTCGTTAGCTTTGGCAGGCATGATGAAGCTCGCCGGCCTTCTCATAGAAGAGAACCTGCTGCCGCCATTTCCCCGCAACGTTTGCTACACTACATCCGTACATTCCATTTGCAGACGCGATCTGCACTCCTGTGCGCCAACGTGAGAGAAGAGAAAGGAGAACGGTATGAACCGGCTCCAGCGCGGGTTGAGCGCCGCGCAGCAGTTATTAGAAAGCGGGGAGCTGGAGCAGTTGCAGATTAAAGCGAGCGATTTCATCTCGCAACGGTCGGGTAATGAAAGCGGCGCCACCCGGATCGAGCAGATGAGCGTGATGCTCGATGAAGCGGCGGAGCTGCTCAACCGCAATTTGCAGCAGCGTGACCAGAGTGGTCAAGTGGCCAATGTCATCTCGCCGGTGGTCATCCCGCGCGATCCGCGCTCGGCGGTGTGGGTAGCGGTGACAGCCATTCTGGTGGTGGCGGGGCTGTTCGGCTGGCTGATTAGCGCGGCGGTCGATTTCGTCTCGTTCGGCTTCACTAACCTGACACTGGTCTTTTTTGGCCCGCACTACTGGCTACTGGTGGCTGGCTACGTCGTCTATAGTCTCTGGCGTAACACCTTCATCATGGTGCCCGACGGCTGCCAAGCTCTGATCACCCGCTTCGGCAAGCTGGAAGAGATCGCGCCAGCGGGCCGCAAGGTGCTGCTCGATCCGTGGAAGCGGGTCAGCTACATTGTCAATGTCACCCGCGAATACCCCTACAACGCGCCGATCCGCGAAGCGCCGACCGCCTCGCGGGTGAATGCTTCGGTCGATCTCTTTTTGCAGTTTAAGATCGAAGACCCGGCGGCGTTCATCTTTACCCTCGGCGGCGCGAAGGGGTTTCAAGAGAAGTTGCAGAACGCGGTCAGCGAAGTGACCCGTGCCTTGATTTACGAGCAGCGGGCTGAAGCGATCTACAATTTGGTCGGCGAGAGCACCCAAAACCTGCTCGACACGCTGAACCAGCAGTTTTTGCCAGCGGTGCGCTTTGTGAACGCCAACATCACCCACGCCGAGCCGTCGAGCCAAGAGTATCGCATCGACCTCGCCAAGCCGGAGATGATCCGGGTGGCGAAAGAGGCCTACACCTACGAATACGAGCTGGCGCTGCGCAAAGAGCAGGATGAGGGTGATCTCAACCGCGAGCTGACCAGTCTGCGCGAGCAGTTGTCAGCTATCCGGGCCGAGATTGCGACGTTTCAGGCCCAAATCGACACCGCGCGCGAAAAAGAGGCCTACCGGGCCAGCGCTTATGCTAGCCAGTTGCTGAGCGAGGCCGAGAGCACGGCGCGGGCCAACGCCGCCCTGCTCGAAGCGCAGGCGCTCGATATTCGCGCCGTCGGCGCAGCGATATACCCCGAAATCTTGCAGTACCGCTACCAGCAAGACATTCTCGACCGGCTGGAAGCGGTGGCCGGCCATCTGCCGCAGATCGTACAGGTAGGAGGCGGGGCCGAGGCCGCCATCGACTATCTGGCGATTGCGCAACGCATGCTGGGCATTGTCGATACCGAACTCTATTCACCAGATGATGTCGCCGCCATCCGCAGCCGCATGCACGAGATCCGGCAACGGATTCAGGCTCGCGCTGAACAGATCAAGCAAGTGGTAGCCGCCGAAGGCGAAGCCGCCCAACCAGTGGCGAAAGGAGAAAGCCAATGACCGACACTCGCCGCGAATTTTCGCGCATCCGCGAGGCCGTCGCGACGTGGAGCCGCATCCGGCAACTGCTCCGCTCTGGCGACGAGGGCCAACTGGTGCCGGTGGTCATCCCGCAAGACCGCCGGCGGGCGCGTTGGCTGCTGCCACTGGCGATCAGCCTCTACCTGCTGGGAGTGGCTGTGTTCAGCGGCGGCTTCTTCGGCCTGCTCGCGATCGTCCTCGCCTTCCTCTTCCTCATCGCTGCCGTCGCCTCGTTCATCCTCGGCGCGATTGTTGAAATCGAGCAAGGCACCACCGGCATCCTCTCGCGCTGGGGCCAGATCGTCGGCATCCTCACGCCGGGCCGGCACTACCTCTGGTGGCCGTGGGAAAAGGTCGAAGCGGTGGTTGACACCAGCACCGAGATTCCGTATACCGCGCCGGTGATGGCCGCGCCGACCCGCGAGAATGTGCCGCTTAAATCGATCGAATTTTTCCTCAAATTCCGGATCGAAGACCCGATCGCGTTTGTGCGCCGGCTCGGCGCAAGCAACTTCGATCTGGTGCTGAGCAGCGCGGTGCAAGACGCCATCCGCCAGCGCGCGCGCCGGGTCGAGACCGAGCGCGCCTACGACTTACGCGGCAGCGATGTCGGCGACATGCAAGAGCTGCTCAACCGGCAATTGGCCCGCTACGGCGTGCGCATCACCGGCGCCAACATTCCCGACGTGCAGTTGCCCGACCAGTACCAGCAGCATCTGGCGACCCGCGAGCGAGTGGCGAAGGAGCTGCAAGCCTACGAACGCGAGTGGGAACTGATTAAGAAGCAGCGGATCGACAATCTGCGGCTTGAGATCGAGCGGGCCAAGAAGGTGCGCGACGCCAAGCTGGTCGAGGTGCGCGCTGCGATCAACAAGGCCCGTGAAGACGTGGCCCGCATGCTGCAAGAAAAAGAGACCGAAGCGCAGCGGGTGCGCTGGGAGATCGAGGCTCGTGGGAGGGCGACGTTGCGGCAGGCCGAAAACGAAGCGCGCGGGTTGGAATACCTTGGCCAAGCCTACCAAGACAACCGCGCCGTCTTGCAATACGAACTGGCCCGCCGCCGCTTGCAAGTGGCCGAAACGCTGATGAAACACGCGCCGCGCCCGATCGTGGTGCAGAGTGACGGCGGCGATACCTCGGCGCTGACCACCCTGATCACGGCCCAATTGTTGCCGAAATTGGCCAACGCCACTGGCGACGCCGGTTGACAACCCGCCATCCATCACTGATAATTGTCAACCAAGAGGAGGTGTATAGCCATGATCCACCAGCGGTTGCGCCAATTGCGACTGGCGCGCGGTATGAGTCTTGACGATCTGGCGGAAGCGACGGGCCGGATCGTCACCCGCCAAGCCATTTCCAAATACGAACACAGGCAGGCGCAGCCGTCGCCGGTAGTGTTGCAGCGGTTAGCGCAGGCGCTCCGTGTGCGCCCCTCTGAATTGCTCGATAGCCGCGACGTACCGATCGAACTCATTGCCTACCGCAAACGCGCGTCGCTGAGCAAACGGCAGCAAGAGCAGATGGCAGCCTTGGCGCATGAGGCGCTGCGTGATCGCTTGTATCTGCAAGAGCTGATCGGCGAGCCGGCTCGCCTCAATGTGCCGCTGTTCGAGTACGACATTGCTAGCCTCGACGACGCCGAGCAGGCCGCTGCCGATCTGCGCACGCGCTGGGAGCTAGGCAGCGCGCCGATCGCCAATCTCACCGACACACTGGAGGATCACGGCCTGCACGTCATCGTGCTCGCGGCGGTCGATGGGTTCGATGGCGTCGCTGCCATCGCCCGCACTGAAGACGGCGTACCCCTTGCCGCAGCGGTGATCGGGAAGCGTAGCCACGATGGCGCGCGCTGGCGCATGAATCTAGCTCACGAGCTGGCTCATCTGGTGTTGCAGCCCTCAGCCGATCTCAACGAAGAACAAGCTGCGTTCCGTTTTGCGGCGGCCTTGCTGGCTCCGGCGAATGATCTGCGCCACCATATCGGCGAATATCGCAACCACCTTCATCTCGAAGAGTTGCTGTTACTCAAGCGCCATTTCGGTATGAGCATTCAAGCCCTGCTCTACCGCCTGCAAACGCTGGGGATTATCAACCAGCGCCTCTATCGCTCGTTAATGAGCGAGCTGAGCGAACGCGGGTGGCGCACTGCTGAACCAGAACCGCTGCCGCTGGAAGAGCCGCTGTGGTTGCGGCGAGCCACATTGCGCGCGCTGGCCGAAGAGTTGATCGATCCTGCTGAGGCAAGCCGCTTGCTCGGCGAAGCAATGCCGGAGCCAGAACCGGCGAAGCGTGCTGTGACGGAAAAGCGTTGCCAGCATCTGCTCCAGCAACCGCTGGAGGCGCGCCACGCAGCGCTGGCCGAGCAAGCGGCTGCTGCTGCCGATCTCTACAAAGTTCCCGCCACCATAGCCAGCGAGGTCGTCACAAGTGAGCACGCCTAATGCCCCCCGGCGCGGCGAGATTTGGCAAGCCGATCTCGGCGATGGCAGCTTGACGCCGGTCGTTATCGTCAGCTCCAATGCCCTTAGTAACTTACCGCTACGCCTTGTCGCCCCTTTGCGCCCATGGGAGGATCGGTTTGAAAGCCTGAGCTGGATGCAACGAATCGAAGGGCGCTGGCCGGCCCAGTTAGGCAAACCACACGCCGCCGACTTGTTGCAACTGCGCAGCATCGAGGTTAGCCGGCTGCGGAAACAGATTGGGCGGGCGCCGGCGTCAACCATGGATGAGATTGCGGCGGCGATTGCGCTGGTGGTAGATTATCATCCGGCGCAGACGTAAGTGAGGATGCCAAACCTGCACTGTCGTACACCGGATACAACTCACGCATACCATCATGACCACCACATCGCAACCCTTTACGATCAACCCCGGCGCGCTGCTGGCGAGCGCGCCGGCGACGGC
>NZ_DAOTWH010000015.1:0-6085 GCF_034435895.1 Chloroflexus sp. | reverse complement strand
CGCCAGCCGCTGGCGCGGCTGCGCGCGGCCCTGCTGCAGATCGAGAGTCTGCTTGGCGCGCGCGATGGTGAACCAGCGTTGACCAGCATCTCGATCAGCGACTTCATCCGCCAGCACCGGTCTCGCTTGCCGGCGGCGCTTCCCGCCAGCGCGCATCCGCATCCGGCGTCGCCGGCGGCGCTGGCCGCCTTTGCCCTCACTGAACAGCAACGCACCCGCCTCGCATTGGCGTTGCTACGCGCGGCGGCTAGCCGTGCCCAACGCGATGACGATCTGCGGCTGGTAGGTGAACTCCTCACCCAAAGCCACTGGGAGCAGGCGGCGCTCGGTTTGACCGACCCGCACGCCGATGCCCTAGTTGAACAGCTCACAGCGCCGGCCATCTTTGGCGCGCGCCAGCCGGTGGCGACCACGCACACCACTGTGCTCGTCTTTGGCCGCAGCGACGCCGAAGCTGAGGTGCAGCGCGTTGTCGCCGCGTACCAAGAACGGACTGGCGTAGTTGTGCGGGTGGCGCGGATGTGAGGGGTGGGTTTAGGGACGGACAGCATGCCTGAGCGTAGATACCGTTGATGGTGTTGCGATGCGCCGTTTCACCCTCGCCCTCAGCCCCGCTTTCCGGCTGTCATTGCGAGGGAGCGGCGACACCCAGCCGCGCTGGATGTCGCCCGACCGAAGCAATCGCCCGCTCCAGCGGCCTGAGCCGGCTCCGGGATGGCAGGACGGGGAACCCGGCCCTTCAGGGCCGGGCTGGGGTTAGGAAGCCCGCTGTGCGGGCTGGGAACCAAGGCGGGCAGTCGTCCTGATATCCCCGGCCCTGAAGGGCCGGGCGGCGGAGGCGAAAACCGGACGTTGCGTCAATATCGCTCCCGTCAGCCCGCGCAGCGGGCTTTATAATGGTCGCCCGGCCATAAAGGGCTGGGCGAATGTGGGCGGGCGCAACGGGCCGGTTTCGTCCGGCCAATCCTGCCTGCAAGGTTGTGTCCCCCTTTATGCTATCCTGAGCGTGTCACGGCAATGGTAAAGCCCACTACGAGCTGTCACTGCTCACGGAGCAATCCTATGTCTCAATCACGCTATTGCCCGCAGTGCGGGTCACCGGTATCGGCAGGCGAACGGTTTTGCGCCAATTGCGGTGCGCGGATGTCGGAACAGTCGCCGCCGGTAGTACCGGCTCCACCAACACCTTTCACACCCGTACCATCCCTGCCAGCTACAACACCGTCGCCTGCAACCGGCAAGATCGTGCTTTTTGTTGTCGTCGGGCTGATCGGTTTGCTGATCGTAGGTGGGGGGATTTGGCTAGTCTTGCTGAATCGCCCAACCACCACTACCTCGATTGCCACTGCCACCGCTACTCCTCGCCAGCCGGCCACTGCTACCCCTCGCCAAGCGGCCACCGCTACCCCGTTGCCAACCGCCACTCCGGTGGTTGGCGTCGTTGGTCAGCCGACTCCGCTTGGTGCCGCAGCGCTAGCCCGCACCAGCCAAGCGCAGACCGCGCAGGCGCTGGCCCCTACTCAGACCGCGCAGGCGCTGGCGTTGCTGGCTCCTACCCTGACCGCGCAGGCTGTAGAGGCTGAAGTGAGCGGCTTATTTGCTAGTTCGCGCCGGGTGTTCTACGATGAGTTCGTCGATAACCGCAACGCATGGTTTACCGGCGTTTTCCAAGAGATCGAACTCGACCTCATCGAAGATGGGGTTTTTAAGGTCATCTGGACGGGACGCGGCACGTCGTATGAGTTGTATGAACTCAGCTCATTCACCAATTTCATCAGCGAAGTTGATTGCCGGATTGCGCGCGGTGGCGGCGGTGGCAGTTGCAGTCTGGTGTTTAGCCAGCAGCGCAATGTTGGCTTTTACAAGTTTGAATTTTTCATCGACTATTTCCGGCTCTTTATCGTGCCGGCTGAGGGTGAATTGGTGACGCTGGTCGAGGGCGATCCTCGACTCTTTACGACGATTGGCGATGTCAACCGCTTACGCGTGATCAAGCAAGGCGATCGCATCCGTTTGTTCATCAACGGCGTAGTAGTAGGTGATCTCCGTGATGCGACGTATCCGTCGGGGCGGATTGGCGTTTCGACTGCCTGTTACCGCGAAGAGGGCGGGGTCGAGGTGCATTTCGATAATTTCGGCATTTGGTCATTGCCAAACGTTTAAACGTAGAACCGCATGGCAATGCGGCTCCCGACCACGTAAAGCCGCACGGCAGTGCGGCCCACCTGAAAGGAACAAACGCAATGTCCTCTCCCTTCCCCCACTTGCTCGAGGAGTTTGTCGTCGTCAACGCAACGATAGATCGGGTCGAGCGGGTGATGACTGAACAGGCGCTGATGGAGCGCTGGATGTCGCCAGCCGTGCAGTTTACGCCGCTCGATGGCTGGCGCTTTGATACCGGTGCGCCATGGCGTTTGCGTCTCACCGGCGTTGGCCCGTTGCTCGAAGCTGGCTATGTGGTGGCCGAACGGCAGCCCGGTCTGGTGTTGTGGGCCTTCGATGGCTTCTGGGAGGGGTTTGATGCGTGGCACTGGCTGCCGTGGCAGGGCCGCGCCGATCAGACCCTCATCCAGAACCGGGTCGAGTACCGGCTCAAGGTGCCCGGCCTCGATCTGATCTGGCCGCTGACTATTGCGCCGCTGATGCAGCTCGACGCGAAAGCGCAGATGCAGCGGTTGAAGGATGTGTGCGAGCGGGGGTAGCGAGCGCAGGACACGGAATGCGCTGGTCTTGCCTAACCGTGCCAATCCGTGTCCGAGGCGGCTGTTGTGCAGCCACGCCTAAGATGTGGTACTCTGATGAAGCCCGCTCGCCTAACGATGGCGTGTATCGTTTTCCGTTTGGATGCAAGAGGGTCTGCACGCCAGTTGTAAGATGTGGTACTGCCCTCGCAGCGCTATCGCTGCGCGATTACCGGAGCCACTATGTTGCCATTGAAAGATACGATTCCCTCACGATCATTTCCGGCGGTCAACTGGGCCTTACTGGCGGCGAATGTGGTGGTCTTTCTCTTAATGGCCCGTGATACCCGTCTTGCCGAGGCGTGGATTAACGAGCTGGCGCTGGTGCCGGCGCGCTTTTTGGCCAATCCGCTTGATCCGGCTGAGCTGCTCACCATTTTTACCTCGATGTTTATGCACGGCGGCTGGTTTCACCTGTTCAGCAATATGCTGGCGCTCTATATCTTTGGCGATAACGTTGAAGACAGCATGGGTAGCCAGCGGTACCTCATCTTCTATTTGCTCTGCGGGGTAGCGGCAGCATTAACTCACGTTTTTTTCAATCCGAACTCACCAATTCCGACTGTCGGTGCCAGCGGTGCGCTGAGTGGTGTGCTAGCAGCTTACCTCCTCTTCTTTCCCGCGTCGCGTGTGATTACACTCGTGCCCGTCTTCTTTTTGCCGTTGCTCTTTGAAATTCCGGCAGTGGTCTACCTTGGGTTGTGGTTCATTTCGCAATTGGCGAATGGCGTCTTTTCAATCTTCATCAACGTGCAGGCGATGGGTGGCGTGGCGTGGTGGGCGCATATCGGCGGCTTTGTTGCCGGCTTGGTGCTGGCGCCGCTCTTCCGGCCACGGCGCTACGTGCGGCGTTACTACCTCGACGAATACTATCCGTGGTGATGGCTTGTAGAGAGGTGCAGTATGGATTTCTTTTCGCTGTTGTGGCTCTTTTTCATCATCACGTCGTTGCAGCCGGTGATTAAGCAGCGCATGCTTGATGCCGCTCGCCAGCGCTTGCTGGAGCAGTTGGAACGTAAGCGTAAGAGCCGGGTGATCGCACTGATCCATCGCCAAGAGACGATGAGCCTGCTCGGTTTTCCGCTGGTGCGCTACATTAGCATCGAAGACTCAGAGGCGGTGCTGCGCGCGATTAAGATGACCGATCGCGATATTCCGATTGACCTGATCCTGCACACTCCCGGCGGTTTGGTGCTGGCTTCAGAACAGATTGCTCGCGCACTCCAGAAGCATTCGGCCAAGGTGACGGTCTTTGTGCCGCACTATGCGATGTCGGGCGGTACGCTGATTGCGCTCGCTGCCGATGAGATTGTGATGGATGAGAACGCGGTATTGGGGCCGGTTGACCCGCAATTGGGCCAGCATCCGGCGGCGTCGATTTTGCGCGTGCTCGAACGCAAGCCGCTCAGCGAAGTTGATGATGAGACGCTGATGATGGCCGACATCGCCGAGAAGGCGATCCGGCAGGTGAAGCGCACGGTCTGCGAGCTGCTGCGCGATAAGATGACGGTTGAGAAAGCGGAAGAAGTGGCCCACACGCTGGCAAGCGGGATTTGGACGCACGATTACCCGATTACGGTTGACGAAGCGCGTGAATTGGGTTTGCCGATCAGCACCGAAATACCCGAAGAGATTTACCAGATTATGGCGCTGTACCCGCAAACTGCCCAGCGCCGCCCCTCAGTTGAATACATCCCCGCGCCGCGTTCGCGCCAGTTTGATGTATCGTAGGGTGGGCAGATCGGCCCTTATGGAGTGCAGCAGTTTGACTGCCGCACTCCATAAGGTTCACTCGCACCGATTACTAAATAATTCCTCTCCCCGCCGTTGCCTACTTTCCCCTTGAGCTTGTTCTTCAACCAGATATAATCATTACTTAACAAAAGCTTGATACGGCTTGTGCGGGCAGAGCGTCGCTCTGCCCTTGTTAGACTGCTCTGCCCGTAACGGAAAAGGTTCCAGCCATGACGCTCTCGTTTCGTCTCGTCGATATCAATGGCCCGTTTATCGATCCATCCGCCCCGGTGCGGAATTGGTCGTTGTTTCCCTTTTGCCAAATCGATCTGCCGGCGCCGCCGTATGTTGATCAAGCGCGCTTGCAGCTCGGCGTGGCGCGGGCGCGGGCCTATCTGGCGGCGGTGCAGGCGCAAGGTTATACCGGGATCGTGATTGACAATCTGGCCCATCTGGTGACGTTTGATCACGCGCTCCAACCATATTATGCGCCCGATAGCCCCTTCCGCCTGCGCGCGCTGGCCTACCGCCGCGCCTTACTGCCGTTGCTGCACGATGCCGCAGCGCGCGGGATGCAGGTCTATGTCACTTGCGATATGCAGTGGCTGACTGACGACCTACGCCGCGTCGTCGGGCCAATCGCGGCTGATAATCCGCAGGTGGCGGCGCTGAACCGGGCGGCGCTGATCGATCTGTTCACGGCGCTGCCGATGGTGAGCGGCGTAATTGTGCGGATCGGTGAAACGGGCGGTGCGCATGATGTCGCCGGCTATACCGGCCATCTGATCTACCACGAGGTGGCCGCGATTCGCCATCTGATCGCAACCTTGCTGCCGGTGTGCGCACAGTTTGACCGTCACTTGATCATGCGCACGTGGACGCTTGGCATTGGCGAGGCGGGTGATTTGCTCTGCTCGCCGGAACGCTACGCCGCCGTCTTTGCCGATCAGCGCGATCCGCATCTGCTGGTGTCGATCAAGCACACGCCCGCCGATTTCTTCCGGCTGTTGCCGCCCAATCCGACGTTGGGCCTGCCCGGCCCGCGCCAGATCGTCGAGCTGCAAAACCGGCGCGAGTACGAGCTGTTTGGCTTAGTGCCGTCTGGGTTGGTTGGTTTGCATAGCGCTATCATCCGGCGTGCTGCTCGCGACCCGCAGTGTGTGGGAATGTGGGCTTGGAACAGCACCGGCGGTTGGGGCGGCGGCGGTGCGTCGATTGGGCCACATGGCTGGAATCTGTGGACGGAAGCCGGCAGTGCGTTGACGGCGGCCCTCGCGATCCATCCCGAACGTGATGCCGAGCAGTTTGTGAGCGAGTGGTTTCAGCAACGGTTAGCCGGCTATGATTCGGCCTTCGTGCGCGCGGTGACGGCTGCCTATATAGAGTCAGAGCAGTTGATCGAGCAGGGGTGGTATCTCGGCCACGCACCGGGGATGCGGCGAATCGGCGGGATTGTCGTACCTTCGTTGTTGTGGGTCTGGTGGATGCGTCCTACCGCTGCCTTGCCGGTCTGGGTCTATTTGGCTGAATTGGTGGGTGACGTTGAGCTGGTGATTGCGCAGGCGGAGCGGGCGGTGCAGCGCGCGCAGCATCTGCGCGCTGCCGTGGCG
>NZ_DAOTWH010000014.1:0-11851 GCF_034435895.1 Chloroflexus sp. | reverse complement strand
CTTCCCGGCGCCCACCAGCCACACCCGCGCAAACCTGCGTAGATCGTAGCGGCGCTCGTCGGCGATCAACCAGTCGCCTTCGCGGCGCAATGAGACGGCGGTGGCTTGGGCCGGCTCGACCGCCGCCACCGCCGCCGCCATCACCTGAGCCACAGCCTTGCCCCACGGCGCTGATCGTAACGAGGCCGTGAACAACCGCTCAGACATTGAAGAGGAAATGGCAGATGTCACCATCTTGCACGATATATTGTTTGCCTTCCATGCGCACGTGACCAGCCTTCTTGGCTTCGTGCATGCCGCCGGTAGCGATCAGATCGTGGTAGGCTACAATTTCGGCCCGGATAAAGCCGCGCTGAATATCGGAATGGATCACCCCCGCCGCTTCGACCGCCGGGGTGCCGCGCGGGATGGGCCATGCGCGCACCTCATCAGGGCCGGCAGTAAGGAAGCTGATCAGGCCCAGCAGGCCATAGCTCGCCTTAATCACCCGATCGCGGGCCGGGGCCGTAATGCCGAGGTCTTCCATAAACGCGCGCGCCTCTTCATCATCGAGCTGTGCCAGCTCGGCCTCGATCTTGCCGCAGAGCGGCTCGACCGCGCTGTTGCGATGCGGATACGCAATCTGCGGCGGATGGGCAATATCCGCTTCGCCAATATTCGGTGCAATCAGCATCGGTTTGGCGGTGAGAAACTGGTAGCCGCGAATCATGCGCGCTTCGTCGTCGGTCAGATCAAGCGCACGGATCGGTATCTCGGCTTCGAGCGCCTCGCGCAACCGCTGCAACAGATCGCGCTCGGCGGTGCGCAGTTCTTTCTCTTTGGTCGGTAATTTCGGAATCTCGGCGTTGAGCCGGTTGAGCCGGCGCTCGATAATGCCCAGATCGGAAAAGGCCAATTCAAGATCAACCGCCGCAATATCGCGCTGCGGATCGACCGAGCCGTTGGGATGGGGAACGGCTGGATCCTCGAACGCGCGCACTACGTGCAAGAGGGCATCAGCCGAGGCAATATAGTTCAGCAAGACCGGCGGCAAGCCGCCGCCGGCGCGACCGCTGCCGCTGAGACCGCCAATATCAACGTACTGGACATCGGCGTAGGTAATCTTGCGTGGTTTAAACATCTGCGCTAGCACATCGAGCCGCGGGTCGGGCACCTTCACCGTCGCCAAATTCGGCTCAAGCTGCCCCGATGAATAGGCCGCCGTCTCGGCGTGCCCGCGGGTCAGCGCATTAAAGACCGTTGTTTTGCCACTGTTGGGCAAGCCAATAATTGCTATTTTCATCGCCACTTCCTCGCGCGGTTCTTCCCATTGCTGCACACTATACCATAAGTTGCCGGCGCCCCTCCTGCTCCCTTCCTGCCACATATTTGCGACGCTTGTCACAAAATTGCAGACTGTTTGCCCAAAAAATTGTGGTACTATACATGAAGACGTGCCCGTAATCACCCAAGTACCGTCACCGTGGCGTGACAAAGGATGCAAGGTATGCCGCGCGCACAGCTAATGCACAATATGCAAAAACATGCCACCTAAACCACGTTGTCAAGTTCGCATTTTCGGCATTACATTAGGAAAGAAAGAAGTTAGCGCGTCCGAGTATTTGACGCAAAAGCAAAATGGTTCTATAATACCGGTAGGTTCACACCGTGCAAATCGCTTCCTGAACAGGGTAACGCAGCATGGCACAGATCTTCCCCCGCAATGCCAATCTTCTGGCTCGCCTAAGCATCTTCGCCCTCGTCTTGCTCGTTGTCGAAGGCATCCTCATCCTCGGCGTCTACTTCCGTTCCAACTACTTCCGGCAAGTGAACGTAGCCATTGAACAGCCGGTAGCCTTCAGTCACCAACTGCACGCTAACATCGTTGGCATCGATTGCCGGTATTGCCACGTTTCGGTCGATCAATCGTATTTCGCCAATATTCCGGCAACCGAAACCTGTATGACCTGCCACTCGCAGATCAAGACTGCCAGCCCGCTGCTGGAAAAGGTACGCGAGAGCTATGCCACTGGCAAGCCGATCGAGTGGGTTAAGGTGTACGACCTGCCCGATTTCGTGTACTTCAACCACTCGATCCACGTCAACAAGGGCATCGGCTGCTCGACCTGCCACGGGCAAGTGAACAATATGCCGGTGGTCTGGCAGCAGCAGGCGCTGTATATGGGTTGGTGCCTCAACTGTCACCGCAATCCTGAATTGTACGTCCGGCCACGTGAAGAGGTCTACAACATGGATTACGTGCCGCCGTCGAACCAACTGGAGATCGGTCGTCGGTTGGTGGCGGAGTACGGCATCATGCCGCCCGATCAGTTGACCAACTGTTACGTGTGCCATCGCTAAGCCGCTCGACTGCGTGCCGCCCATTCGTTGGGACGGCACGCCTATGTGCCCGCTGGATTCATTAGCAACGGTGGTGGTAAACAACCATGACACAGCAGCAACCTGACCTCGAGGCCATTCGCGCTCAGTTGCGCGACGCACGCGGACCGCAGTTCTGGCGTTCGCTCGATCAACTGGCCGATTCGCCGGCGTTCCGCGAACTGGTGGAGCGCGAGTTTCCGCGCGGCGCGAGCGAGATGGGCGATGGAATGAGCCGGCGCACATTCCTGAAGCTGATGGGGGCCTCGTTAGCCTTGGCTGGCGTGACGGCCTGCACCTATCAGCCGCGCCAGTATATCGCGCCCTTTGATCGCCAACCGGAAGGTCGCATTCCCGGCGTTCCGCAGTTTTTCGCCTCTACCCTCACCCTCGGCGGTTATGGCGCTGGGGTGCTCGTGCGCTCGAATGAGGGGCGCCCGACCAAGGTGGAAGGCAACCCGCGTCACCCGGCCAGCCTTGGCGGTACTGATCTGTTTGCACAGGCCGAGATTTTGACGATGTATGACCCCGACCGCTCGACAACCGTGTTGCGGCAGGGAGTGACCAGCACGTGGGCCGAGTTTACCGCGACGCTGGCCAATGCGTTGACAGCAGCGCAAGCGTCACAGGGAGCCGGTGTGCGGCTATTGACGACCAATGTCACATCGCCGTCGCTGGCTGCCCAGATCGAGCAGTTTTTGCAGGCCTACCCGCAAGCGCGCTGGTATCAGTACGAACCAATCAACCGCGATAATGTGGTTGAAGGCGCGCGGCTCGCCTTTGGCCGGGATGTCACCACGCGCTACGACCTGTCGAAAGCGCTCGTTATCGTCAGCCTTGACGCCGATTTCCTTGCCCCCGGCCCCGGCTTCGGCGCGTATGCTCGCGCCTTCGCTGATGCGCGCAAAGTGCGCAAGGGCAGCAGCGAGATGAACCGGCTGTATGTGGTTGAGGCTAGCCCCTCAACCACCGGTACCGCCGCCGATCACCGGCTGCCGCTGCGCGCTGACGCAATTGCCGCCTTCACTGGCGCCTTGGCCCACGAATTGGGGGTTGGCGGCGCTCCGGCTGCGCTTGGCCCGAAGGCGGAAGAGTTCCTGAAAGCGATCGCCAAAGACCTCGCAGAGCATCGGGGCCGCGCAGTGGTAATTGCCGGCGATCAGCAACCGCCAGTGGTGCATGCCCTTGCCCACCTCATCAATACTGAGCTTGGCAATGTCGGTCAAACAGTCTTCTACCACGAGCCGGTGGAAGCCCGCCCCACCAACCAGACCAACGATTTGGTAACGCTGGTCAGCGAGATGGCCGCTGGCCGGGTCGAGACCTTGATTATGATCGGCGGCAACCCGGTCTACAATGCCCCCGGCGACCTCCGCTTCGCCGACCGGATGGCGACGGTGCCGCTGACGATTCACCTGAGCCAGTTCGTTGACGAGACGTCGGTGCGGGCCACGTGGCATATCCCGCAAGCCCATTCGCTCGAGAGCTGGGGCGATGCGCGCGCCTTCGATGGCACGGCTAGCATTGTGCAGCCGCTGATCGAGCCGCTCTACGGCGGGAAGACGGCCAACGAACTGCTGGCGGCGATGCTCGGCCAACCTGATGCCGACAGCTACGATCTGGTGCGCGGGTATTGGGAAGAGCGGCTCGGCCCGACCAATTGGGAAATCGCGCTGGCGACCGGCGTGATCGCCAATACGGCGTCGCCGGTGATTACGCCAACCTTGAACGAAGCCGCCATTCGGGCAGCCGAGATTCCGCAGCCGGGCAGCGGCACCGAGATCGTCTTCCGGCCTGACCCATCAGTTTTCGATGGCTTCTATGCAAATAACGGTTGGCTGCAAGAGCTGCCTCGCCCGCTCACCAAGCTGGTCTGGGATAATGCGGCCCTGATGAGCCCGCGCACGGCGATTAAGCTGCTTGGTCTGCCCTTTAGCGCCGATCGTTTGGTTGGCGGCGAAGAGGACGATCGCGAGCGCCAAATCTACCTCGAACAGCTCTCGAAGGTCAATGGCACGATTGCGCGCATCGAGTACCGCGGCGGGGTGGTCGAGCTGCCAATCTGGCTGCTCCCCGGCCACGCCGAAGACTCGATTACGCTCAACCTCGGTTATGGCCGCACGAATGCGGGCCGGGTCGGCAATGGCGTGGGGGTTGATGTCTATCCCATCCGCACCAGCGATAGCCCGTGGTTTGGCGCCGGCGCGCGCGTGACCAATACTAGCCGCACCTACTTGCTCGTGAGCACGCAAGATCACTGGACGCTGGAAGGTCGCGATATTTATCGCGTCGGTGAATTTAAGAAGTTTAAGGAAAACCCCAAGTATATCGCGAAAGAGGTGTACAAAGAGGAGTATGGCCGCGAATCGCCCGGCTATCTCTCGTTGCAACCCGGTGATGATTATACCGGTCGCAATGCGTGGGGAATGACCATTAACCTCAACGCTTGCATTGGATGCAACGCTTGTGTCGTCGCTTGCCAAGCCGAAAACAACATTGCGGTCGTCGGCAAAGAGGAGGTCTCGCGCGGGCGTGAAATGCACTGGATCCGGATCGATCGCTACTACGCCGGCGATGATTTGGATAATCCTTCCACCTATATGATGCCTGTCAACTGCATGCAGTGCGAAAAGGCGCCATGCGAGGTTGTCTGCCCGGTTGCTGCCACCGTTCACGATTACGAAGGCATCAACAACATGGTGTATAATCGCTGTGTCGGCACGAAGTATTGCTCGAACAACTGCCCGTACAAGGTGCGGCGGTTTAACTTCTTGCAGTACAGCGATACGACAACCGAGACCTTCAAGCTCGCGTTCAACCCAGATGTGACGGTGCGCATCCGAGGTGTGATGGAGAAGTGTACCTACTGCGTGCAGCGCATTAGCGGGGCGCGCATTGCTGCCAAACGCGCAGCGGTGCAGGCTGGCCAGTCGTCGTATGTCATTAGCGATGGCGCCATTCAGACTGCCTGTGAACAGGCATGCCCGACCGGCGCAATCGTCTTTGGCGATATTAACGACACTACCAGCCGCGTCGCCAAGTGGAAGGCGGAAGGGCACAACTACGGCCTACTCGGCTTCCTGAACACTGTCCCGCGCACGACATATCTGGCCCGTGTCCGCAACCCGTCTGATGATCTAGAAAAGGTGGAAGGCTAGCGATGGCACAGGCGCAACCACTCCGAACCCGGCCCGTCGATGACGGTGAAGCCTATCTGCTGCCGGGGGAAACCTACACGTCGATCACCCATAAGATCGGCGATGTCCCGTTAACGCCGCCGCTGAAGACCCCCAAGGGCTGGCTGGCCGGCTTTAGCGTGGCGTTCTTCTTGCTGATGATCTTCTTTGTGTCGGTGACGTGGCTGTTCATCCGCGGCGTCGGTATCTGGGGTATTAATATCCCGGTCGGCTGGGGCATGGACATCATCAACTTCGTGTGGTGGATCGGTATCGGCCACGCCGGTACGCTTATCTCGGCCATTCTGTTGCTGCTCAATCAGGGTTGGCGCAACTCGATCAACCGCTTCGCCGAAGCGATGACGCTGTTTGCGGTGGCATGCGCCGGTCTCTACCCAATCTTGCACCTTGGCCGGCCATGGTTGTTCTACTGGTTGATCCCGTACCCCAACACCCATGGTATGTGGCCGCAGTTCCGCAGCGCACTCGCGTGGGACGTGTTCGCGATTTCGACCTACGCAACGGTGTCGCTGGTGTTCTGGCTGGTCGGTCTGATCCCCGACTTCGCGACCCTGCGTGATCGGGCTAAGAATATTTGGGTCAAGCGCCTGTACGGCATTGCGGCCCTCGGCTGGCGCGGCTCGGCCCGCCACTGGCACCGCTACGAGATGGCCTCGATCCTGCTGGCCGGTCTCTCGACCCCGCTGGTGGTCTCGGTTCACTCGATCATTTCGCTCGACTTCGCCATTTCGCAAGTCCCCGGCTGGCAAGTCACGGTCTTCCCGCCCTACTTCGTGGCCGGCGCCGTGTTTGCTGGGTTTGCGATGGTGTTGTTGCTGATGATCCCGGTGCGCACCTTCTACGGCTTCGAGAGCTACATCACCATCCACCACCTCGATGTGATGGCCAAAGTGATGCTCGCCACCGGCATGATCGTCGTCTATGGCTACTTTATGGAGGTCTTCGCCTCGCTCTACAGCGGTAATGAGTACGAGGAATATCTCCTCTACAACCGCATGTTCGGGCCGAGCTCGTGGGCCTACTGGGGGCTGCTCTTCTGCAACGCGGTGGCAATCCAGCCGCTGTGGTTCAAGAAGGTGCGCCAGAATATCCCCGCCTTGCTCATCATCTCAACGATCGTGAGCGTTGGTATGTGGCTCGAGCGGTACGTGATCATCGTGATCTCGCTCGAACGCGACTTCTTGCCCTCGTCGTGGGATCTCTACATTCCGACGATTTGGGACTGGTCGCTCTACCTTGGTACCTTTGGTCTCTTCTTTACCCTGCTCTTCCTCTTCATCCGCGTCTTGCCGATGATCAACATTTTTGAGATGCGGCTGTTCCTCTATCAAGAGACGGAGAAGGCGAAGCGGCGGGCAGAGCATGGCGCGCACGGGCATGGGCACGGGCACAGCGAGCACGGCAAGGCCCACGGCGCCGCCTCGGCAGACTAGAGGAGTGATGCGATGCGAAACGATATCTACGGTGTGATGGCCGAGTTTCCCACGCCAGAAGCTTTGATCGAAGCGACCCGCAAAGCCAAGGCGGCGGGGTATACCAAAATGGATGCGTTCTCGCCCTTCCCGATCGAGGAGGTGATCGAGGAGATTGCCCACGGCGATACTGGCGTGCCGCGCTTGGTGCTGCTGTTTGGTCTGATCGGCGCTGCAAGCGGGTTCTTGATCCAATATATCGGCAATCTGATCGATTACCCGCTGAATATCGGCGGTCGCCCGCTTGATATTACCAACTGGCCGGCGATGATCCCGATCACCTTCGAGAGCGGTATTCTGCTGGCAGCGTTTGCGTCAGCGATCGGGATGGTGGTGCTCAACGGCCTGCCGGCTCCGTATCACCCGGTCTTTAATGTGCCCCGGTTCCAGTATGCGTCGCAAGACGCCTTCTTTCTGTGTATTGAATCAACAGATCCGCTGTTCGATCGTTCGCGCACTTCGCAGTTCCTGCGCTCGCTCAACCCGATGCAGGTCTCCGAGGTTGCATACTGAGGGAATCCCATGCAGACGCCTCGCCTAACAACGCGCATGATTCGCTTCGGTTGGATCGGCCTGTTGGTGTTGCTGCTCACTGCCTGCCATCAGGACATGTACGATCAGCAGAAGTACACGACCTACGAGCCGAGCAGCTTTTTCGCCGATGGCCGCTCGTCGCGCCCCAATGTGCCGGGCACGACGCCATACGAGGTGGTAAAGACCGATGAGTTTCTCTACACCGGCCTGATCGATGGCAAAGAAGTGGATGCAATGCCTTTCCCGGTGACGAAAGACTTGCTGCTCCGCGGGCAACTGAAGTATAACATCTACTGCGCCGTATGCCACGGCGAGTCGGGCTACGGAGCGAGTATGGTGGCCGAGCGTGGCGGCATTGTGCCGGCCAACTTCCACCAACAGCATCTGCGTGAAGCGCCACTGAGCCACTTCTTTGTGATTATTACGAATGGCGTGTACCGCGGCGACCCCAATAACGGCGGTTATCAGTCAATGTATGGTTATGCTTCCCGCATCACGCCGGAAGACCGCTGGGCGATTGCCGCTTATATTCGGGCTTTGCAGTTGAGCCAGAATGCGACCATTGATGATGTGCCTCCCGCCGAGCGCGCGCGGCTGGGGAACTAGGCTGGAAGGTTAGACATATGGCGACGACAAGTCTTTCACAGACCCGCATCCCGCAACTCGGGCAAGTCCAGATGCTTGGACTCGTCGCGGCTGCGATTGGGATCGGCGTGCTGGTTGCTGGCTATTTTCTCAACCCAACCTCGTTTTTTGAGTCGTACATTTACGGCTATTATGTGGCGATGACTATCCCGCTCGGCTGCCTCGGCTTTCTGATGGTGCAGCACCTTACGGGCGGCGCATGGGGCGTCACGGTGCGGCGCATGCTTGAAGCTGGCGCAGCGACGCTGCCAATCATGGGTCTACTCTTCATCCCGATTGCGTTGGGGTATTTCGATACCTATAAGTCGCTCGGCCTTGCGCATCCGCTCTACGAGTGGGCTAACCCTGAGATCGTGACTCCCGGCGGCGCCGAGTTCGATCCGATCATTGCCCACAAGTCACCGTGGCTGAGCCCGCTGTGGGTGACGGCCCGGATCGCGATCTTCTTCGTGATCTGGACGGTGCTGGCGTATACGTTGCGCGGCTGGTCGCGCCAGCAAGATGCCGGCGGCGACGCCAAGAAGCTAGCGACCCGCATGCGCCGGCTGAGCGGCATCGGCGTGGCGTTGTTCGTCATCACCGTGACCTTCTTCGCGTTCGATGTGGCGATGTCACTCGATCCACACTGGTTCTCGACGATTTACGGCGCGCACTACATGGCGAATGCTGGCCTGATGACGCTGTCGTTCCTCGCCTTGATGATGAGCCGGGTGCGCGATGCCAGCCTCTTCCGCGAGTATGTGTCGGTGAAGCCGATTCACGACATTGGCAAGCTGATGTTCGCCTTTACTGTGCTGTGGACGTATATGTCCTACGGCCAGTTGGTGATTATCTGGTCGGGTGATGTGGCTGAATTTACGCCGTGGTATGTCCACCGCACGCAGCACGGCTGGGTCTTCGTGGCACTGGCATTGATGCTGTTCGCCTTTGCGCTGCCCTTCTTCGTGCTGTTGTTCCGCGGCACCAAGCGCAATTTGAGCACACTGGCCACCATCGCCGGTTGGATCATCTTTATGCGCTTCGTCGATATGGCGTGGATCGTGCTGCCAGAGTTCCGCGAGCATCTGTGGGATATTACCATCACCGATGTCGCGGCGCCGATCGGCCTGATCGGTCTGGTGGTAGCCCTATTTGCTGCCAATGTGCAACAAGCGCCACTCTTGCCGCTGCGCGATCCCAATATGGAGCAGTTGCAGAATAGCGGCCATCACTAACGCGGAGGAGAGACACCTATGAGCTTTCGCCCGAACTATTCGGCGCCCCGGTATGCACCGCCGCGACCGATGCAGCCAGCCCGCCCGGCGCGCGCAGAAGCTGAGCCGCCGCTTAGCCGCTTGATGATTGCCGGCTTGATGGTGTTTCTGGTGCTGAGTCTGGTGGTGCTGCTGGCCGGTCGAGTTCCGTTTACACCACAGCCGGCGCCGGTGACTGGCAATACATACCGCAGCTACGTCACCGAAGCGCGCACGTTGCTCAATAGCTATGGCTATACGCCGGAAGGCAAGGTGCATATCCCGATTGATCGGGCAATGGATCTGATCGTCGAGCGCGGGTTGCCGGTACGGCGATAGATTGGCAACGATATACGGCGCGAGGTCGGTAGGGGCAGGGGCCGGTTTCGTACCGGCCCTTCCCGTTTCATACCGGCCCTACGGGTTTGTTTGGCGCAACGTATCGGCAATATGCGCCACCGCTTCCGCGGCATAGAATAGATGCCCGCCGCATCTGGTATCCGACGCGCCAAACTGCGGGATTGGCCGGCTCAGCTCTGGCAATCCGGCGAGGACAGAGCACCACCGGCATTCTAGTCGTTCATCGGTAACTGCTGCCCACATTTCTCGCAATTCGAGATGAGGGCGGAGATAGTCAATATGCCAATGCGCGCGTTTCTCGACGGCGCTGTGCCGGCGGAGCCGCGCCGCCAGCCCGCCCGGCCCAAACGCACTGCCGACGTAGTAGTAATGGCCCGGCGCAAGATCGAAACGCCCTAACCGCCCAATCGCAAGCTGGGTCAGCGGTTGCGCCAACCAGCAATGGAGCAGATAGGCGCCCCGCGCCTGTAGCGCCGGGATCTGCGTGATCTGCGCTGGAGATACCAAGAAGATCTGCATCAAAGACCTCTTTTTGCCATCCAATCGCGTCAACCATGCTATACTGAACAGCAATTGTACGGCAGGACGCCGCTCAGTGTGATTGACAAGCCTATGAACGTATTACTGATTGGTTCCGGTGGCCGTGAGCACGCACTGGCATGGAAAATTGCCCGCTCACCCAACTTTACCAAACTGCTCACCATTCCCGGCAACCCCGGTACCGGACGGCACGGCCGGAATGTCCCTTTCCCGCTCAACGATTACCCGGCCTTGATCGATCTTGCCCGCCAAGAGCAGATTGATCTGCTCGTCGTTGGCCCCGATAACCCGCTGGCAGATGGCATCGTTGATGCCTTTCAAGCCGCCGGCATCCCGGCGTTTGGCCCCACCGCCGCTGCTGCCCGCATCGAAAGCAGCAAGTCCTTCGCCAAAGAGATTATGGCTGCTACCGGCGTCCCGACTGCCCAAAGCCACGTCTTTGCTTCGGCGGCGGAAGCGGCTGATTTTGCCCGCGCGAGCGGCAAGGCATGGGTGGTCAAAGCCGACGGTTTGGCGCTAGGCAAGGGGGTGATCGTCGCCGAGACGGTGGAAGAGACGCTCGATGCGATTGCCAAGTTGAGCACGATTCCTGCCGGCCATCATCTCTTGCTCGAAGAGCGGCTGTACGGGCGTGAAGTATCGGTGCAGGCGCTCTGCGACGGCGAACGGCTGTGGCCGCTCCCGCCAGCCCGCGACCACAAGCGGCTCGAAGAGGGGGATCGCGGCCCCAATACCGGCGGGATGGGGGTGATTGCGCCGGTTGATGAGGTCACGCCGGCCCTGCTCGATGAAATTGTTAATCGCTGTATGCAACCGGTGGTCAACGAGCTAGCCGCGCGCGGCACGCCGTTCCGCGGCTTGCTCTATGCCGGCATGATTCTCACTGCCGACGGGCCGAAGGTGCTGGAATTTAATGCCCGCTTTGGCGACCCGGAAGCGCAAACCGTCTTACCGCTGCTCGAAGGGGATTTCCTCGGCGCGTTGTATGCCTGCGCCACCGGCCAATTGAAGCCTGACATGTTGCGCCGGCGCAAAGGCTACGCGGTCTGCGTGGTCTTGTGCGCTGCTGGCTACCCCGGACGACCGCGCAAAGGAGATCTCATTCGCGGCGTCGAGGCGCTCGATGAGGATCAAGTGCTCGTCTTCCACGCCGGCACTGCAGTTGGCCCGAACGGCCTCTGCACGGCAGGCGGGCGGGTATTGGGGGTCACCGGTCTCGGCTCAAGCTTGCGGCAAGCCCGCGAACGCGCCTATGCCGCCGCCGACCAGATCCGCTTCGAGGGCAAGCACTTCCGCCGCGATATTGGTCAGGAGTAGGTTGTGCCAAGCATTGCGGTGTTGTTGAGCGGCAGCGGCAGTAACTTGCAGGCGCTGCTCGATGCGCAGGCTGCCGGTGAGCTGGCCGGCGCAGTAACGCTTGTGGTCAGTGACCGCGCCCAAGCTTATGGCTTGCAACGGGCGCTCAACGCCGGGATTGCCGCCGCGCACGTGCCGCTCAGCGCGCCGCGCGGCC
>NZ_DAOTWH010000013.1:0-29537 GCF_034435895.1 Chloroflexus sp. | reverse complement strand
AGCCGGTGGTGCTGCGGCGGGTTTGGGGGTAACACCCAACGCCTGCAACCCTTTCAGCGCCATGTCATTCTTGGGATCAAGGCGCAACACTTGCTCGAGAGCGGCCTGTCGCTCTTCCCGATCCTCTGCGACGCCGGCCAGCCAGAGCCACCCCTGAATATTCTCCGGATGTTCACGGGTCAGCAGGCGGAAGAGCTTGCGTGCTTCGTCCTTTTCCCCTTTACGCACGGCCTCAACGCCAAGCTGCAAGATGCTGTCGGGATCCGCCATGACCTATCCTTCCTTTTACTCCCGCCTGAAGGCAGCGATCAGGATTCTGCGGTAATCGCGCCTATTCTAGCATGGATACTAGCAACGGTCAACACTTTTTGGTGTTAATGTCGCACGCATACGCGCTAGATACCATACATAGCCATTAAAAGTGCAAAGAGTTTTTTACCGATCAAAGCAGAGAGAGACGTTGCATTGCAACGTCTCTCTCTTTCGGAGGTTATCCGGTCATTGTCGCCTGCTCACACCGTAATCGCGCGGCCACGGTGGATCCGTCCAGCGTAGCGCGTGTCGGCTTCAGGCGGCAGCGGCGCCGTGACGAGCAACACCGCTTCGATAAAGCGTTCCAGCTCTTGCTGGCGCTCGCGCGGATCGCGCGGCTCTTCGGCCCGCGCCCGCCGGGTCAAATCGACCTGATTGATCAAAATCCGCTGCGCCGTGCGCTCGCTCTCGACGCCGATGGTGGCGGTGAAGGCGTGCAGCGTGGTTTTGACGAAGTTGGCCAACGCGAATTGCTCGGTGGTCGAAGTTGCAGTCGTTTCTGGCGTCACCAGCGCAAGACTGGCCCCGTCGCTGAGCGCGATCTTGCGCGCCACCCGGAAGTGGTGGGTGAGCTGGTGCTCGCACAACTCGGCAAAATCGGCCTCGCTCAGCACCGTGCTCCAGTCGCTGTCTTTGCGGCCCACCAGCGGCGCGGTCGGCAGCGGGCGGAAGGGGGTGCAGACCACTGGCCCCGGCCGGCCATAGGTAGCAATCGCCTGATCGATCGCGGCTTCGATCTGATCGCCAGCGACGATGATCGGCAACCGGCCGGCTTCAACGTGATCGTGCAACAGATGGCGCATGGTTTCGGCGCCGGCTTCGGTCTCGACGATCATCACCACCTGCCGCGCGCCGTACCGTTCCAGATAGGCGCGGGCCAGCAGGTTGAGGTGCTCGGTGAGGTGTTCGCCAATCAGGTACACGGTTGCGCCAACCAGCTCGGCTAGCCGTTCTGGGGCCGGCAATCCGAACAGCTCGCCGCCGGTAGGGGTGCGCTCGTAGCGCAGGCCGCCCGACGGGTGGAAGGTCTCGCCGCTGACGTTACGGTCAGCGAGGTAGTAGACCGTCGCCATCGCCACGTCAAACTCGGTCGGCATCCGTTGCAGGTAGAGCATACCCATCACGCCGTCGCGCACCTTACGCGCCTCACGGTCGATTTGGGCGCGGGTGAAGAAGGGATCAGGCGGGGCCGGCAGATTGGCGAAGATGTCGGCGGGCAACTGATAACCGCCATTGACCAAGCGCGCCAGCAGCTTGGCCGCGATCGAGCGGTTGAGCAAGGCACTGCTCGACGAAGCCGCCGGATCGCCCTCGCTGCGCAGGCGCTTGGCCAATTCGCGCAGCTCAGCCGGCGCAGCCGGGTTGTGTTCGAGCGCCGCGACATCGTTCGGCAAGAGCAGCTCGACCAACTCGCGCATTGGGCGCGAATCGGTGCGGGCGGCGGTAATCAGGGCTGCGTGCAGATCATTGAGCCGCTTGTTTTCCAGAATCAGCCGCGCGCGCCGGGCAAACAGGCCGGGTCGCTCGCCAGTGCCGCGCAAGCGATCCCCCTCGACCGGCCCCGGCGCGATCGCGTTGATCTGCACCTCTGGGCCGAGGAAGCGGGCAAAGACCTCGGCCATCGCCCGTTGGCCGGCCTTCGAGACGGCGTAATCCGAGCGGTTGGGGTAGGGGATGGCGGCATCCTTCTCGCCGCCGAAGTATGACGACACGTTGAGCACGTAGCCGCTGCCCTGCTTCTTCATCAGCGGGGCAAGCTTGCGCATCAGCGAATAGTTGCTGATCAAGTTGGCGTAGAGGGTATTGCGCCAGCCCTCGACCGGCATATCGATTGCCATCTCTTCCACGCCGGCGATACCGGCATTGTTGATCAGGTAATCGACTGTGCCAAAGGCAGCCAGTGTGCGCTCAACCAAATCGACGAGCTGCTCTTCGCTGCTGACATCGCAGCCGGGTGCAATCTGCACCCGCTCTTCCACGTCGGTATAGCCGACTTCGGCCAGCTCGGCCCGGATCGTGGCCTGCATCTGTTCGAGCTTGTGGCGATCGCGCGCCGCCAGCATCACCCGCGCCCCGCTCAGCGCCAACAGCCGCCCGATCTGGCCGCCAATCCCGGCGCTGCCGCCGGTAATCAACGCCACTTTGCCCAGATGCAGACCGATCAAGCTCTCGGCCCAACCGACGGCGGCGCTGCGCGCGCCGGTGGTGGCGCTGATGTTGGCGGGAATCGTCAACGTGATCTCGTTGATCTGGCGCTGGCTATGCAGCAACTGGGCCGTCCATGCGCAGGCGAACTCAAGCCCTTCGAGGCTGCGGTTATTGAAGCGCACGATCTGGTTGGCCCACACCGCCGGCAAGACATGCTCGCCATTGGCGACCGCCCGCTCGTAGTCGAGCGCCGCTTCGTGCCGCCACACCCGGATCAATTGCTCGATTGCGGCGCATTGGATGCGACCATAGGCGTTGCCGCCCGCTTCCGCCCCATTCGAGAGGAAGATCACCCGCGGGCCGCGCGCGCGCGCTCCCGGCGTCAGGCGCTGCGTTTGCCAGTAGCGCGCCAAGCGGCTGGCAATCACGATCGAACCAACAATTTCGTTGGCGAGGAAGTTCATTACGTTGCCGTCATCAACCTCGATCACCTGCGTGGCCGGTTCGCGGCTGGCAGCGGGCAGGATTACTGCCGCGTGAATGCCGCCGGTATTCTCGCCGGCCCAGTCAAAGATGGCATCAATCGTCGCTGGATCGCGCGGATCGAGCGGCAAGGCAATCGGCGGCGTGAAGGCGTCGCCAGCCAAGCGCCGGCTCTCGCTGACCGCCTGCTCAAACTGCTCAATCGCGGCTTCCGAGCGGAAGCCGATAATCACTTCACTGCCGCAAGTGCGGAGCATTCCGGTCAGTGCCATCACCTCTTCGATCTGATCGCCGGCACAGATCAGCGTCGTGCGCCCGCTGGCATCAATCGTGCGCAGGTCGGTGCGGGCCAGCAAGCTGGTCTCGCTGCTGGCCGGCAGCTCCATGCCATGGGTCACTTCAATCGTCTCACCGGTGAGGGCAGCAGCTTCATCGCTGGCCAGAAAGACCGCAGCGTCGGTGACATCGCCAATGGTGGGGAAGCGGCGTTCAAGTTGGCCGTGATCATCGGGCCGGTGGAGCCGCATAGTGGCAAAGAACTGGTTGGCCGTATCGCCTTCTGGCCGCCCTTTGAGCTCATCCATGCGTTGGAAGACGGTGCGGATCCGTTCGCTCTCAATCGGGCCGGGGAGGATAGTGTTGACCCGAATCCCGCGCGCGCCAAGTTCGCGCGCTGCGATCTGGGTCAAGGTATTGAGCGCCGCTTTCGGTGCGACGTACGGGATGCGCCCGTAGTATTCGGCGCGTGAAAAGATAGTCGAAATGTTGATGATCACGCCGCCAGCCGGAATGTGTGGCGCAGCTACCCGCATCAGATGCCATCCCATCCCCAGCAAATTCGCAACGCTTTCTTGCAGCGTCTCGTCGGCGCCAGGGCCAAGATCGGCGGCTGTGAGCGGAATCTCGGCTAACCGCCGCTGCGCGCCGGCGCTGCCGGCATTGTTGACCAGAATGTCGATCCGGCCATGCCGGCCAACGATGGCCTCGATCCCGGCTCGCACCGCCGCCGGATCGCCGCCGTCCATCACTTCGAGATCGATCCGTTTTGCAGGCACACCCGCTTCAGCGCGCAGCCGGTCGGCTAACGCCGCGAGCTTGGCGCTGTTGCGACCACTAATGACGATGGTTGCCCCCTCGGCCAAAAACCGCCGAGTCATATCACTGCCAATGTTGCCGGCCCCCCCGGTAATTAGCGCAATCTTTCCTGCCAGACGCCCTGTCACGCTCATGCATTCCCCCATCGCCAACGGTTCATCGTCGACTATTGATTGATGCTTTACCGATGGGTATAGTATAACATGACGTTGTTCTAAATTTCACGCACGGTTGACGCTTTGCGGCATAACGTTAAGAGCTGGCAAGCATGGTATCATAGTCGCTCCCATTGGCAGGTTCTATTACTCGCACCGGGAGGTTATGATGGCCCGGTTCCCTTCCCCACGCGCTATCCGCACTCTTGAGCAACTCCGCCGCGATCCGCTCGCGTTACTGGCTGATCTCGCCACGCGCGGCGATGTGGCGCCGTTTCGCGCCGGCCCGCAAGCCATGCTGCTGGTCAATCATCCAACCCTCATCCGCGAGGTGTTGGTGACGTACAATCGTGCCTTTGTCAAAGGCCGGGTGTTAGAGCGGGCGAAACGGTTGCTGGGTGAAGGCTTGCTGACCAGCGAGGGTGAGGTGCATCTCCGCCAGCGCCGGTTGATCCAGCCGGCCTTTCATCGCCAACGCATCGCGGCCTATGGCGCAGCGATGGTGGCGGCGGCGGCAGCGCGCAGCGCGCGCTGATCTGATGGCGCTGTGCTTGATATGAGCCGTGAGCTGCAGGCGATTACGCTGCGCGTAGTCGGTGAGACGCTCTTTTCCGCTGAGACGGAAGCCGACGCTGCCGATGTCTTTGCCGCGATGCATGATCTAGTGGCGATGTTTGATCTGGCGGTACTACCGCTCGCCGACTGGTTGATGCACCTGCCCTTGCCGCCGGTGCGCCGGTTTCAAGCGGCTAAAGCCCGCCTCGACGCGATTATGTACCGGATCATTGCCGAACGCCGCGCCAACCCGGTCGATCGCGGCGATCTGCTCTCAATGCTGCTGATGGCAGTCGATCACGAGGGCGATGGCTATCGCATGACCGATACCCAGTTGCGCGATGAGCTGCTGACCATCTTTCTCGCCGGTCACGAAACGACGGCCAACGCTTTAGCATGGGCCTTGTATCTGCTGGCGCAGCATCCTGCGATTGCTGCCGCATTGGTAGCCGAACTCGACACCGTGCTTGGCGATCGCTTGCCAACCGTGGCCGATCTGCCAGCGCTACGCTACACCGAGTGGGTGTTTGCCGAGGCGCTGCGGCTCTACCCGCCGGCATGGCTGATCGGGCGGCGCGCCATCGCACCGGTGATAATCGGTGAGGTACGGGTCGCGCCGGATACGATCGTTCTCATGAGCCCGTGGTTAATCCATCACGATCCGCGCTTTTTCCCCGACCCTTACCGGTGCGATCCGTTGCGCCACACCCCGGAAGCGCGGGCCGCGCGCCCGAAATTCGCCTTCTTCCCGTTTGGTGGCGGGCTGCGTAACTGTATCGGCGAGCCGTTTGCGTGGATGGAAGGGGTGTTGGTGTTGGCGACGCTGGCCCACCGTTGGCGTTTTGAGCCGGTGCCTGAGCATCCGATCGCATTGCAGACCGGCATTACCTTACGCCCGCGCTATGGGATGCCGTTACGGCTGCGGTTGCGTCAGTCGATCGTAAGCCATGCATGATACAATGAAGTGAGATGATTGTTTTCAACGATGATACAGATTGCAAGAAAGCTGCGATGAATGAGGCAGTGATGTCCGGCTACGAGGCGGTGTATGCTGGCGCCGTAGCTATTGATGAGTCAGACCGGGGCCGGTTGTGGATGCGGGGCCGTGATCGGGCCTCGTTGTTGCATCGTCTCTCGACCAACCATATCGAGCGATTGCAAGCCGGTCAAGGCACATTGACCGTGCTGACCACGCCGATCGGGCGGATGATTGATCTGTTGCGCGTTTATGCGCTGCCCGATGCCTTACTGTTAGAGACCGGCCCTAGCCATGGGGCACCGATACTGCGTCATCTGCGCAAGAATATCTTTTTTAACGATCAGGTGACGGTGGCCGATGCCGGCGCTGAGTTGGGCCAGATTGGCCTCTATGGGCCGCAGGCCGGCCAGATTGTGCAGGCGTTGGGCTTGCCGGTTGAAGTGCCCCGCTACGGCATTGCCAATGGCGAGTGGAGTGACGCGCAGGTGTTAGTGGCGCGCTGCGATCCGCTCGGTGGCGATGGCTATACCCTCTACCCGCCAGCGGCGCATACCGCGGCGCTGCTGGCGGCATGCCAAGCGGCAGGTGCGACCATCCTTGATGCGGATACGTTTGAGATTGTGCGGGTCGAACACGGCTACCCGCGCTTTGGCCGCGAAATCACGCTCGACTACATCCCGCTCGAAGCCGATCTCTGGCGGGCGGTGAGTTTTCAAAAGGGTTGCTACGTCGGCCAAGAGATCATCGCGCGTATGGAGAGTCGCGGGCGGATTGCGAAACAGTTGCGCGGCGTGCGATTGCTGGCAGCCCCCCAATCCCTGCCGGCAAAGGTCGTTGCCGATGGCAAAGAGATTGGCGATCTGACCAGTGCGGCCTGCTCGCCGCGCTATGGCTGGATTGGGTTGGCCTACCTGCGGAGCGCCTACGCTGAACCTGATGTCACCGTGTTTATCGATGATCAACCGGCCATCGTTTGCCGCCTACCGTTTACAGCTACAGCACAGGTTCACGACCAATGACTCGCACGGCACGCCGTCGCCAATTGATCGGCGATCTCGAACGCCAGCGCGATGCGCTGCGCCGCCAGCAAGAGCGCGATCAACAGATTTTGGCGGCTCTGTACGCGATAGGGTTGGCTGCGCGTAACCGCCCGTCGTTGCGCGTGATCTTTGAAACGATCGTGCGTGAATTGCACAAGGTGTTCGATTTTGATGCCTGTTACCTTGCCTTTTGCGATGAACGGCCTGAACTGTTCAAAGCTGCGCTCTTGTATGACGAAGGCCAGATTGAGTTTCTCGAAAACCGTGAATATGGCTACTTGACCGGCCTGATTGTGCGCCGGCGCGAGCCATTGCTCTTCCGCGATCTGTTGGTTGAGCGCGATCCTAGTTTGCCGCCGGTACCGTTTGGCAACTCCGCCAAACTCTCGCGTTCATGGATCGGCGTGCCGCTGATGATTAGCGAAGCAGTGGTTGGGGTTATCTCGCTGCAAAGTTATCAGCCGAATCGTTACACTCACGAGACGCTCGATCTGTTGCAGCGGATTGCCAATGTGATCGCATTGGCGCTTGAGAATGCAGTGCTGGTTGAAGAGCAAGAACGGCTGAGCCGTGAATTGGCGATGCAACTGGCGGCGCGACGCGAAGAACTCGCTGCCCTGAGCGCACTCGCTTCGACGCTGGTCGATCCGCGCTCGCTCGATGAGTTGCTCGATCAGGCGCTAGCGATCGCGATGAGTACCTTGCATTTCGAGGCCGGCAATGTGCGCTTGCTCGACCCCACCAGCACGCTCTTGGTCTTGCGCGCGCAGCGCGGATTTAGTAAAGAATATATTGAGCAAACCCGGCAAATTCCGCTTGAAATCAGCCCCCTACGCGAGGTGGTCACGCAGATGCAGCCGCGGATCGTGAGCCGTGAGTGGTATGCCCAGTACGACCCGGCTACGTTTCCGCCCCATCTCTTTCCCCGCTTTGAATCGACGATTAACTTGCCGCTGGTGGTGGGCCGGCATGGGTTGGGTACCTTAAGCTTTTTCGGTTTTACGCCGCGGGAAATCGCGCCGCACGAGCTGGTGTTGGCCCAGTCGGTGGCAAATCAGATCGCGATCCTCGTCGAGCATAGCCGCTTGACCGAAGAGCGTGAGCGCCAGATCGCCGAGTTGCGCGCAATGCGTGAAATTAGTCTGGCGGCTTCAACCACCCAAACCGCGCGCGATCTGTTGCAACGCACGGCGGCTGATCTGCAATCATGCTTAACGTTCGATGTCTTTTCAATGGTGATTTACGATCCAGTACGCCATTTGATTAGCGATGGCATTACGCTTGATGAGGGCCAACTCTACACCTATTGGATCAGCCAGCCGCCGCCGCCCCGTTCGCTGACAGCGCGGATTCTGCGCGAACGCCAACCGATCTTCTTGCGCGATCTACCGGTTGAGATCCAGACGTTGGCTGATGTCGATAGCATTATTGTCGGCGCCGAACGCACTGCGCGTTCGTGGATGGGCTGGCCGCTGCTCGATCGCGATGGGCGCGCCATTGGCATGGTGAGCGTGCAGAGCTACCGTCCGCATGCCTTTACGCCGCGCGATATGGAATTTCTCGGTAATGTGGCGGCGCAATTAGCCTTGCACGTGCAGAATGTTACCTTGCTGGCGCAACGGGCGCGCCAGATTGCTGAATTGCAGGCGATTAATCAGATTGGTAAGCTGGTGGCCGCCTCGTATGATCTGAGCCGGATTCTGAATGAGGCCCGCCAGATCGTGGTTGATCTGACCGCCGCCTCAGTCTTTTATTTGCTCCTCTGTGATCCGCACTCGCGTTTGGTGCGCTACGCCATCTTTGTTGAGCATAACCGTCCGTTTGGCGATGAACTGATGGGCCGGCGGACGCCGCCGGATTCGCTGACCGATTGGTTGCTGACGAACCGGCAGCCGCTGTGCTTTCACGATCTGACCGTTGATCGCCAGTGGATTGACAAGATGGGGATCAAGCCGCATCCGATTGGTTCGGCCCACCTGATGCGGTCGTGGGTTGGGGTGCCGATATTAGCTCACCACGAGGCGGCCATCGGCGTGGTCGTGCTGCAAGATGAGCGTCCTTATCAGTACGATGATGGCACGATTGATTTTCTGGCCCAAATCGCCAGCTTGATTAGTCTAGCTGTGCAGAAGGTGCAGTTGTTTGAAGAGCGCGAGCGGCAGGCGCGCGAGAATGCACGGCTCTTTGAGGCGGCGCAGGCGCATGCGATCGCCGCTGAACGGCAAGCGGCCCGCATGGCGTTGGTCAACCGGATTGCCGGTTTGCTCGCGGCTCGTCTCGACCAACAGGCGATTCTCGACATTGCTGCCCGCGAGTTGGTGCAGCTCTTTTGGGCCGATCATACTGGCTTAGTGCTATTTCACGACGATGAGACTGGCGAAGTCGTGGCTGAATATCCACCGACCGGCATTCTCGGCGCGACGATCGATTTGCGTCACAATCCGTTGGTTGAGGCGCTCTGCACCGCGCGACGTCCGCAAGTGATCGCCGATATCGAAACCGACCCGCGCGCTGCGATCTCGCGCGACCGCTGGCGGGCAATGGGGTTGCGGTCACTGGTGGTAGTACCCTTGATCAGTCGCGAGCGTGTGTTTGGCTCGATCTCGTTTGATAGCTTTGGCGAGCCGCGATCATACACCGAGGAAGAGCTGGAATTGATGATGACAGTGACGACCTCGGTCGCGACCGCCTACGAAAATGCGCTGCTCTTCGCTGCCGAGCAAGAGCAGCGGCGCACGGCTGAGACGCTGCGCGAGGTGGCCCGCGTGCTCAGTTCGAGTTTCGACCCTGATGAGGTATTGCAGCTCGTACTGGCCGAATTGCGCAAGGTGATCAATTACGACACGGCCACGATCATGCTGATTGATGATCAAGTGTTACGGATTGTGGCTGCCAGCGGTTGGCCGCCTGAAGAGATGCCGCTCGGGAAAATCTTGCCGCTCGAAGGCAGCGGCGCCGGTCAGGTCTTGCGCGAGCGCCGGCCAATGTTGGTGGTTGCGCCGCCCGATGGCACGATCTGGCCGCCTAGTGATATTGGTGAACGCATTTTGACGTGGCTGGGCGTGCCGTTGATCGCCAAGGGGCGAGTGTTGGGTGTGCTCAATATCGATTCGTATCGCCGCTATGCCCTTAGCGAGCGTGATCTCGATGTCGCGTTAGCGTTTGCCAATCACGCGGCGTTGGCAATCGAGAATGCGCAACTCTATCAGGAATCGGTGGCGCGAGTCGAACAAGAACTGGCGATTGCCCGCCAGATTCAATCGAATCTCTTTCCGCGCGAACTGCCGACGTGCCCCGGTCTCAGCTTGGCTGCCCGTTGTTTGCCGGCCCGCGAGACCGGCGGCGATTTCTACGATGTGATCGATCTCGGTTCGCGCATCGGGGTGATCGTTGGTGATGTCAGCGGCAAGTCATTGCCGGCGGCGATGCTGATGGCCGTGGCCCGTTCGACGGCCCGCTCCGAGGCGCGCAATCACGAGTTGCCCCGCTTGGTGTTGGCCGAGACCAATCGCTGGCTGGTGGATGATGTGCCGCGCAATGCCTTTGTCGCGTTGGGGTATGCGTTGATCGACCCGATTGAGCTGCGGTTGACCTTGGCCAATGCCGGCCAGTTAGCGCCCTTGTTGCGCCATGCCGATGGCGGCATAACGTTTCTGGAAACGGCTGGCGCACTGCCGTTAGGCGTACAGCGCGATACCCGCTACAATCAGATTGAGCTAGAGCTGGCTCCCGGCGATACCGTCGTCTTCTACACCGATGGCATTGTCGAAGCGCAGAATGCCCAACGCGAATTGTTCGGGTTCGACCGGCTCGAACAATTGGTGCGCCACTGGGGCCATTTACCGCCCGAAGCTCTGCTTGATCGCCTGTTGGCGGCAGTGCAAGCGTTTAGCGAAGGGCGCATGGTTCACGATGATATGACGCTTGTTGTAGTGCGGGTCGAGTAGGCGCATCGCGTTGCAATGCCCTGCCCGGTGCAGCCATCCCCCCTCGCCTACTGTCATTGCGCGCCGCGCGTAGGGGAAGAGCGATGCTCTGCCCCCGTGCGGCGCAGCCATCCCCTGCGAGCGCGGGAGCAACCTGCACAGGCACCCATTCCGCGGAAGGAGGGGCGCTGCTGCGTTCCACGCCTGTCATACTTTGCCCGCAATCCAGCGGCTCCCCCTCGCTCGCTGTCAGGCGGGAGAGGGGGCCGGGTTCCTTGCCCCGCGCGGCGCAGCCATCCCCTGCGAGCGCGAGAGCAACCCGCACAGGCACCCATTCCGCGAAAGGGGGAGATTGCTTCGGGGGCTACGCCCCCTCACAATGACAGAAGGAGGGGCTGCGTCCCCTCGCACTGACAGGCGATGATCCCAGCAAGTGGTATACAATGTTGTTGGCTGGCTGGCGATCCACCGCAACTGTTGAATGGAGGTCATTGTGCTGAGTGTGATTGAGCCGGCAGCGCTGTGGCTGTTTGCGCTCGCCATTCCTTTGCTGTGGTTCATGTGGCTTGGCCGTGCCGATTTGCGCCGGCGCCTTGGCCGGGCGCGGATGTTGGCGCTGGTCGTTGTGCGCTTGGCGCTGCTCGCAGCGTTGGTGTTGGCGTTGGCCGGTTTGCAGGTGGGCCGTCCGGTACAAGCGATTGCCACGGTGTTTCTGATTGATGCGAGTGATTCGGTGGCGCCGGCCCAGCGTGCTGTTGCGTTGGCATACATTGAACAGGCCCTCGCTGCCGCTGAACCCGATGACCGGATGGCGGTGATCGTCTTTGGCGCGCGCGCGGCGGTTGAGCGTGTCGCCGAGCCTCCCCGACCGCTCACCCGGCTAGATTCGCTAGTGATTGCGTCGCGCACAAACATCGAAGATGCAATCCAGCTTGGCTTGGCGATCTTGCCCGGCACGATGCACCAACGCCTCGTGTTGCTCTCAGATGGCGGTGAAAATGAGGGTGATGCGCTGGTCGCTGCCCGGCTGGCCGCAGCTCGCGGCGTGCCGATCGAGGTGGTGCCGCTCTTGGCTGAGCGCGGCCCTGATGCGCTTATTACTGCGTTGATCGCGCCAACGACGGCCAGTGTTGATCAAACCATTCCGCTCATGGTGCAGATTGACAGCGAAGTGACTGGCCCGGCAACGGTGCAGCTCATCGTTGATGGTCAAGTAGCGGCGGAAGAGCCGGTCACGTTGGTTGCCGGTCTTAACCAAATAACGCTCAATACACCGGCGGGAGATTCCGGTTTTCGCCAGTTTGAGGCGCGTTTGATCGCGCCATTCGATGCCCAACCGGCCAATAATCGCGCTGTAGCGTTTACCTTCGTCAGTGGGCCGCCGCGGGTGTTGCTGATCACGGTTGAACCCGAACGCGCTGCAGCGCTAGCTGCCGCATGGCGTGCTACCGGGATTGAGGTTGCTGTGCAAGCGCCAGCGCGAGTTCCGGCCAATCCGATCGATCTACGCGCTTTCGATGCAATTGCGCTAGTTGATACGCCGGCGGAAGCAGTTTCAACAGTTCTGCAACGCGCCTTGACCGCGTATGTCCGCGATTTGGGTGGCGGATTGTTGGTGGTAGGGGGAACCCAATCGTTTGGCGCTGGCGGTTGGCGGCGGTCGTTCCTTGAGCCGATCTTGCCAGTGGCGCTCGATCCGCCGTTGCGCGAAGAGCGGCCCGATCTGGCGCTGGTGTTAGTGATCGACCGTAGCGGCAGTATGAGCGAGCTAGTTGATGGCCGGCGCACCCAACTTGATCTGGCCCGCGAAGCTGTCTATCAAGCCAGCCGCGGTTTATCGCAACGTGATCAGATCGCCATTATCGCTTTCGATAGCTTCGCCGATACGCTGCTGCCGTTGCAACCGCTGCCTGATCTGTTCACAATCGAAGATGCGCTCAGCCGGTTGGCCGCCGGCGGCGGCACCAATATTCGCAGCGGGGTGGCGCTCGCCGCCGAGACGATCGCGCAAGCGAATGCCCGCATTCGCCACATGATTCTGCTCACCGATGGCATCTCCGAAACCGATTATGCCGATCTGGTCGCTGATCTGCGCGCGCAGGGGGTGACGGTCAGCACGGTAGCGATCGGGCTGGATACCGATCCGGCGCTTGAACGCGCGGCCCAAATCGGCGGCGGGCGCTACTATCTGGTGCAACGGGCCGAGGCTGTGCCTCAGATCTTTCTCGAAGAGACGGTGCGCATCGCTAATCGTGATCTGATCGAAGAGCCATTTGTGCCGGCGCTGGCCTTGCCCGCCCCATGGCTGCGCGACCTTGGCCCTTTGCCGCCGTTGCGTGGCCGGAATGCTGCCGATCATCGCTTGCTGGCCCGCGCGCTGTTGGTGGCCGATGACGGCGCGCCGCTGCTGGCTACGGCGCAGGTTGGCTTGGGGCGCGTGTTGGCGTGGACGAGCGATCTGAGTGGCCGTTGGGCGGCGGCGTGGTTAACATGGCCTGCATTTCCCCGCTTTGCCGCCAATCTGGTCGCCGAGACGCTGCCGCTCAGTGGCGGGGAACGGCTGTCACTCGCTGCGTCGGTGATTGCCAATCGCGCCGAGATCGATCTCATCGCGCTTGATGAGCGGGGCTTGCCGCTGGAACTTGGCGAGATCCGCAGCCGGGTGAGCGGTTTGGCAACCAATTTTGAGCTAGTGTTTACCCAAGTCGCTCCCGGTCGCTATCGCGCCATTGCGACGATCGATCAGGCGGGAGCGTATCTGGTGCAGGTTAGCGCGTTCGATCGCGCTGGCCAGCCTCTCGGCAGCGCCACTGCCGGCTTCGCCGTGAGCTATTCGCCCGAATATGGCCGGTTTGCCGCGAACCCCGGCTTGTTGGCCGATATTGCTGCCCTGACCGGCGGCAGCGTCGATCCATCGCCAACTGCGCTCTTTACGCCTACCACCCGCGCCGTGTACGATGTCTGGCCCGTGACAATTCCGCTGCTCTGGTTGGCGCTGATTCTGTTGCCGGTTGATATTGCCCTGCGCCGGTTGTTCGTGCCGTTGCCCGCGTTCACCGCTGTGCCAGTCAAACGTCCGGCCCGCCGGGCGGCTGCGCCTGATCCGCTAGTCCCACCGGCTGCCCCGCCTCCGCCTAAGCCAGCGGCTACCCTCAGCGACGAAGAGCGGATTGCGGCATTGCTGGCGGCCAAACGGCGCCGGCAGCGCAAAGAGTAGTGACGCTTTATGTTATACTGCCAAAAAGTACCGGTTCTCGCTGTCACCGTTGGAGCAGCCCATGCCAACTGAACAACCAACAGTCGTCGTGCGGCCCGCCATCACCTTTGCGGTTGCCAGCGATGAAGAGCTTGAGCGCCCGTATCGCGTCATTGTCGAAAATGATGACGTGACGCCGATGGATTTTGTTGTCATCGTGTTGCGCGTCTTTTTTGAACTGGATCTGGCCCGCGCCGAACAGGTGATGCTTACGGCGCATTACGAAGGGCGCGCGCTGGTGACGGTATTGCCGTTCCAAGCGGCGCAAGAGCGGGTCTATCAGGCTCATCACGCCGCCCGCGAGGCTGGTTATCCGCTCACGTTCTACCTTGAACCGGATCAATAATGGCCAGTATGTTACTGGCCGCTTGTGGATTGATAGCAATGCCTGTCGCGCTTGCGCCCCTCCCGCTTCCCGTTGCTAGCGGGAAGCGCTAGCTGCGCTGCTTGGCAGGAAGTAACGCGCAACTATTGCCCACAGGAGTTTCGCGTAGGCTAGCAAAAAGGTTTCCTTTCCCTAACGGGTTGAGAGGTGGACAGACGATTGGGTCGATCACAGCCGTTGATCGCTGTACAATACCGCAACGCTTGGCGCTGCGCCCCCTCTCCCGCGCCGTTGGGAGAGGGGCTGGGGGTGAGGGTACACCAGCGCATCGCAACGCCATCAACCCTTGAACCCTAACGGGAGAGGGTGAAACTAACAATTGCCCACCAATCTACACCACAAAGGAGCATGAACACGACCATGAACCTCCGGCCCCGTTTTCTTGCCATCGCCCTGCTCTGCGTGGCCATCCTTGCCGGATGTAGCTCTGCTTCCCGTTCGTTACCCGCCGATGCGTTGATCGCTGCGGCGTCCACGCCGCCGGCAATCACTCCTGTCACCCTACCGCCGTTAGTGCCGGTCTATGCTGCCGGTACCGAAGTGGCCGGCGTGCCGATTGGCGGTATGACCACCGTTGAAGCTGAAGCGGCCCTGACTGCCGCGCTGTCTGAACGTGTTACGCCAGTGCAATTGGTCGCCGGCGAGTATGCTACGACGATCGAGCCGTCCTCGATAAACCTGCTTCCCGATGTGCCGGCAATGCTAGCCGCAGTGCAGCCGGCGTTGGGCAGCGATCAGCCAATTTCAGCGCCGTTGCAGCTTGCGTTCGATCAGGCTGCCGTGCGTGAACAGATAGCGGCTTTTGCTGCTGCAACGGCGAGTGCGCCAGAACTAACCCTTATCACTTCGACCGAGGTGCTCTCGCGCAGCTTTGCCTATCTGCCCGGACGCGCCATCGATCTTGACCGTTCGCTTGAAATCGTCAGCGGTTTGCTCAGCCGCGGCCAACTCGCCGATCCCATCTTCCTCACCCGCTGGCCCACCGAGCCACCTCACGCTTCGCCTGAGCAGCTTGCCGAACAGCTTGAAGCAATAGCCGAGGCATGGGATGGCGTGATCGGCGTCTATCTCTACGATCTGGCAACCGGCACAGAAGTGGCGGTAAATGAGCGTACCGTGTTTTCTGCCGCTAGCACGATTAAGACGGCGATTATGCTGTATGGCTACACCAAACTGCCCGCATTCAGCGAACGCCAATGGGCAAGCATGCGGGCAATGATCATTGACAGTGATAATCTGGCCGCCAACGATATTTTGGCGGCGGGAGCCGGCGGCACAAACACCGAGACCGCCTTTCGCGGCGCTGAACAGATGAGTGATATGCTGGCCGATCTCGGCCTCAAACATCTCTATCTCTACATACCCTTCGAGGCGGTCGATTTCATCCGAATCTACAACATTAAATTTCGCTGCGGGCCGAAAGATCCCGTGGGTGAGCCGCCTTATGCTGAGACCGGTTGCGCGTTGCGAGCGACCCCTTATGCGATGGGGCAGCTCTACCGGATGATTGATGCGTGCGCGCGTGGCGAGGGTATGTTGCTAGAGAAGTTTGCCTTACTCAACCCTGATCGCTGCCAAGAGATGCTCGATCTGCTGGCCGAGAATGCCGACGATACCCGTATGGTGGCTGGCATCCCCGCCGGGGTGCGGGTCGAACATAAGTCGGGGTGGATCGAGCATACTCAAGCCGATGCCGGTATCGTCCGCTCACCCGGTGGCGATTATGTACTGGCGATCTATGTCTACAAACCGCTCGGCGACCAATGGGCTTGGCCGGATGAAGTGCTTGGCAGGGCGATTGCCGATGTCAGCCGGCTGGTGTACACTGCTTACAATCCGGTACGGCTTGATGCGCTACCTGCGGGAGAAACGCTATGAGCAGTTTGCCCATGAAGCGGATGGTGCTCTACAAACACGGAGTGGGCTATTTTGAGCGGCGCGGGACGTTGAGCGGCGAGACGTTGACGCTCAGCTTTTCGCTTGAGGCGATGGATGATGTGCTCAAGAGCCTGATCGTCATTGACCGTAGCGGGCAGGTGCGCAATATCGATGTAGCCACTCCCGAAGACCGCGCTACATTGATCGCGCGCGGCAGCATTCATCTCTCAGATGAACGGAGCCTGCTTGATCTCCTGCGCGATCTGCGCGGGCGCACGGTGCGCTTGACCTTGACCGGGAAGCAGGGCGAGACAATTAGTGGCCTTGTGATCGGGGTGGATGTGGAAAACGAAGAACCGCTGCGCCGGGCGCTAGTCAGTCTCTACCTGAGTGACGAGCGCGCGGTGCGCCCGATCTCGCTCGATGAGGTGGCGCGTGTTGAGCTGCTCGATGATGCGGCCCACAATGATCTCGCCTTCTTCTTGCGCGCCGCGCACAGCGATGTGCGCAACCGCACCGCTACCATTCACCTCACCCCCGGCGAGCACGATCTGCTGGTGGGCTATGTCGCGCCGGCGTCGGCATGGCGGGTCAGCTATCGGCTGCTCTGCGAGGATGGCGACGATGGCGCGGCCCGTTGCTTGTTGCAAGGCTGGGGTCTGTTTGATAACCAGTTGGAAGAAGACCTCGTTGATGTTGAAGTGACGCTCGTCGCCGGCCAGCCGGTCTCGTTTCGCTACCGGCTCTACGAACCGCAGACGCCTGAACGCCCGCTGATCGGCGATGAAGCGCGTCCGCAACCAAAGGTGGCGCTGTCGCAGGAACGGCGGTTACGCGCAATGGCATCAATGGAACCGGAGACGATGCCATTGCTGAAGGCTGCCCCGCCGGCCCCGCCGGCAGTCTCTATCGAGGCGATGACCGAGAGCGCCGCGCCAGTTGCGGCTGGGGAAGAGCGCGGCGCGCTGTTTGCCTATCGCGTGACCCAGCCAGTCAGCGTTGGCCGGGGCAAGTCAGCGATGGCGCCGATCCTTGGCGTGACGTTGGCGGGCCAGCGCGAATTGGTCTATAACCGCGCGCGGCGCGAACGCCATCCGTTGGCCGCTATTCGCCTCACCAATGAGACGGGCCTAACCCTCGAACAAGGCCCGGCAACGGTGTTGGTCAACGGCGAATACGCTGGCGAGTCGGTGCTGCCCTTTACCCGCACCGGCGCCGAACTGACCGTCTTTCACGCGGTTGAGCTGGGGGTGACGGTGGAAGAGTCCGCATCTACCACGCAGCAACTGCACAGTCTCCGCCTTCAAGATGGCGATCTGTTCCTTAACGAGTATCAGCTTCGGTTCCGGCGGTATACGATAACCAGCACACTCGCTGATCCTTGCACGGTGATTATCGAGCATCCCCGCACCGAGAACACCGAACTGGTTGACACCCCGCCGCCGCTGGCCGAAGCTGGCAAACTGGCCCGGTGGCAGGTAGCGGTTCCTGCGGCTGGCAAGGCGGAATTGGTCGTCTGCGAGCGCCGGCTGCTCTCGCGCCGGCAAGAGATTCGCAGTCTGAGCGGCGAACGGTTGCAGGAATTTCTCCACGACAAGGTGCTCGATCAGGATACCTTCCAGCAACTCTCTGCTATCCTCAATCTCTTCCGCCAGATCAGCGTCGCCGAACAGACGATTACCGAACACGAGCACGAACGGCAGCGCATCTTCGAGCGTCAACAGCGCCTGCAACAACAGCTTGCGCCCTTACGCAGCGATGGCGAGGAAGGCGCGCTGCGCCAGCGGTATGTGGCGACGTTGGCCCAGCTCGAAGATCAGGTCGAGCGGATCGATGCTGCGATCGCCGAACAGCAGGCCTTGATCCAAAAACTGAAAGAGCGGATTGAGCGCCGGTTGCGCCGCCAAAAAGAGTTAAAACCTGCTCCCTAAATGTCTATGATCCGCGATAGCCGAACCCTTTTGTTGATCGTGATTGCGACGCTCATCGGGTGGGCGATTGCCGCTGCCGCTTACTATACCGTCGGCGATACCCGCAACCCTGAGGTTTTGCGCTGGCTGGCGCTGGCGATTTTCGCCACGCCGCTTGCCGTCTTTCTCGGTTGGATGGCCTCGCGGCGCGATGAATGGCGGTTGGCGGCAGCCTGCTGCGGCGCGCTCTACTTCTTTACCCCCTTTGTCGCGGCCCGCATCGAGATGATCCTTGCTCCCGAAGCTGCTCGCCAAACGGTTGGTCCGCATCCTGTCTACTTTATGAGTGTTTTGGTCTTGCACCTGATTGGCGGGCTAGCGTTGGCGTGGTGGCGGGGGAGATAGAAGGTATTGGGAGAATCGTCCCTTCTCTCACCACACGAGAGAGGGGGCGAACATTGCCAAATTTGTGCATGCTAAGCGGATATCATTGCAGATGGGCTTGCTCGTTTAGTCAGTGCGTTACCTCCCCACCACTGGCACAAATACCTGATACCGCCTCCCAATCTCAATCGGCTCGCTCATCAATCCAGCGGCATCACGGAAGCGCATAAACAAGCGCGGGAGTGCCGTTTCATCCCACCGCCAGCGCACTTCCGGCAATAACGGCAGCCACGGTGCGTCAGCAAAGTCCGGTGTGGCGCTGAATTGCATCTCGATTGGTAGGTCGCGATCGGTGGCGTTAATGGTGAGCCGTACCGCCGCATCCTCCATCCATTCAGTTTTCAGTTCTACTCGTGGCGGCAGGTTGAGGTCTGCCGTTTGTGAGACAATCGTCGTGTTACCGGCCCGGTCGAGGTAACGCACTTCGACGACATGCTCGCCTTCGATCGCCGGCAGGCTCCAGCGGTAGCTGTCGTAGTAGGGCATTGGGTCGCTCAGCTCGCCGTCGATGCCGAGGATGACCGCTGCGATTCCGCCGTTGTCATCCAGCGCGTTGGTGTCGATGCGGATGGCGCGCTCGGTCACGGCGATCGGTTCTAGCGTTAGTGGCGGCGTTGTCGCGAGTACGGCGATCTCGGCAATGGTCAGGACGCGCGCAAAGATGGCGAGTTCGTCGAACCGCACTCCGGCGCCGCCGCCGCTGCTGAAGCGGCCAAGGTGCAGGTGCGCGCCGGTGATGATCGGCAAGACGGCGTTGCTGCGTTCAGCGACCAAGGCGCCGTCAATGTACAGCGCCTTCGTGCCGCTGGTTGCGTCCCAGCTCACGGCGAAGTGATGCCATCCCGCCGCCAAAGTGTCCGGCGCACTGAGCAAATCTTCACCGCTGCTGGCATCCCTGACCGTCCAGAATGTCCATTGCGCGCTGTCGTCGGGGCCGAGCCGGTCGCGACGCAGGGCTAGGGTGCCGGTGTAGACCGGCGCGCCTTCCGGTTCGGCGCTGGCGGCGAAGAGGTAATGGCGGTTGAGGCTGTTGGTTGGGTAGCTGGCCGGTATCTCGACCCACAGACTGATCGTGCCGCGTTCGAGATCGAGGTTGCCGGTGGTGGGGAAGGCGATTTCAGCCCGGTCGCTGCGCACCGCTTGCCCGAACCGGCCCGGCCCAAAGCTTGGCGTGCCGTTGATCTGCGGCAACCCCTGCCCGACGGTTTGTAGCGGGTGGCCGTCGAAGGTGACAGCTAGCAGCAGATCAGCTGGCGGCGCGACCCGCATCGTCCCGGCCGGCGGTGTGGTATCGCTCGGCGGCGGCGTGTAGTCGGGAGGTGTAAAATCGTACATCCCAATCAAATCAGGGTGCCAGAGCCACGTGCTGGCCGCGCAGCCAGCATACGCCGGGCATGGGTCAGGGCCGGGGCCGTACCAGCCATACGGATCGATCTGTTTGCGAATGCCGCCTTCCCAACGCCGTACCTCGAAGTGCAGGTGTGGCGTGCCGCTCACGCCGCTGGCGCCGCTGACACCAATCCGCTGGCCGGCGGTGACGCGCACGCCATTGCCGTTGGAGAAGATCGGATCAAGCGCACCAAGATGCCAATACACCGTCTCGTAGCCGTTGGGATGGACGATGACCACGCCCAACCCGCGCGATTCGTTGAAGGCATAGGCGGTGCCGGCGGCGGCGGCGAGGATGGGGGTGGCGAAGGGTGCATCGGGAAAGACGTAATCGTGGCCGTCGTGGCTGTTGTATTGCACATTGCGCCGGCCCAGATAGTCGATCATCTCGCTGTTGCCGTCGCCGCCGAGATCGACCATCGGGTACATGTGGTCGAAGTAGGCAAGATGCGTGACCCGCGTGCCCAATGGCCACGGCGCGCGCAGCCAGCCGGTGGCATCCGCCGCGACCGTGGCCGGCGGCGCGAGTTGGCCATCGAAGTAGCTGCGCAAGGCTGCGCGCGTCGCTTTGATGGCCGCTAACCACTCAGCCGAATCACGTCCTTGCGCCAAAAAGCGCTTGATCGCAATCCATTCCGCCGGTTCGTCGAGCGAGAGGGTCAGCGTCAAGCCGTCGCGCAGCCGGATGGTTGGCGGTTGTTGGTATGGCCCCAACCCGGCGCGCAGTTCGCGGTTTGCCCACTCGATCTGCGCGGCAAAACCAACCGGCCCGTGCGTGCCGAAGGGTTGGGCGATCGCTGCGTCCGGTGGGGTGGGATTGCTAAGCAGACTAGCGGTCGCTTCGAGCAGGGCAAGGGTCAAGAAGGGGCTAACCCCGTAGTAGTTGCTCTGCTCTTCGATAATCTGGGCCGCGCTGCGCCCGTCAATGCGGAGGTCTTTCAATGGGCCAGGTTGCTTGGCGAGAAACTCAGCCACATTCCATCCGCCCGCCGGTTGCGCGTGCAACGGGGTTGCCGAGAAAATGAGACAGAGAATCAAGAACCAGCGGGCAAGTCGATGCATGGGATGATTGGTGCGATGCGCAGAATCAGCCCGGCGCTGCTGCTCTTACCTATAATAACGCATGCAGCGCCGGTTGGTTGCATATTAAACGTAGCGATTATGCGTAGTTGGCCCGTCCATCAACCGGTGGTCTTCACCGGTTGCGGATGGCTCGCTTCGTAAGCGGCGATGGCTTCCGCTTGGTTGAGCAAGAAGCCGAGCTGGTCAACCCCGTGCAGCAGGCAGTATTTGCTAAACGCATCGATCGGGAAGCTCACCTGCCGACCATCGGGCAGCGTGACTGTCTGCGCCGCCAGATCGATCGAGAGCGCCATCTGCGGGTCGTTGGCGTACATGGCTACCAGCTCGTCGTAGATCGCCTGCTCGATCGTCACCGGCAGCAAACCGATCTTGAGCGCATTGCTGCGAAAGATGTCGGCAAACGAAGGCGCAATGACAGCGCGGAAGCCGTAGTCTTGCAAAGCCCACGGTGCATGCTCGCGCGAGCTGCCGCAGCCGAAGTTGCGCCCGCTGATCAGGATCGTCGCGCCTGCCGCTTCGGGCCGGTTGAGCGGGAAGTCGGGATTGGACGCACCATCGGGCAGATAGCGCCACGCCTCGAACAGACCGGCGGCCAACCCGCTCTTGTCGGTGACTTTGAGGAAGCGCGCCGGGATGATCTGGTCGGTATCGATATTCTCAACCGGCAAGACGACCGCTTTGCCGGTGATGGTTGAGATAGGTTCCATACGGTTCTCCATAGGGCCATGCATCGCATTGCCCTTACTAATTCATCAGCGTGCGCGGGTCGGTGACGACGCCGGTCACGGCGGTGGCAGCGGCGGTCAATGGGCTGGCGAGCATGGTGCGCGCTCCCGGTCCTTGCCGGCCCTCGAAGTTGCGGTTCGAGGTGCTGACCGCATACTTGCCCGGCGGCACCTTATCGTCGTTCATCCCCAAGCAGGCACTGCAGCCGGCTTCGCGCCACTCGGCCCCTGCCTCTTTGAAGATACGATCGAGACCTTCCGCTTCGGCGGCTCGCTTGACTTGCTGCGAGCCGGGCACAACCATCACTCGCACCCCCGGCGCCACCTTGCGCCCGCGGAAGAATTGGGCCGCTTGGCGTAGATCAGAGAGCCGCGAGTTGGTGCATGAACCAATAAACACCACATCCACCGGATGGCCCAACAGCGGCTTGCCCGGTTCTAGACCCATATAGGCCAGCGCCTTATCGAGCGCGGCCCGGCTGCGCGCGTCGGGCATATCTTCCGGGCGCGGCACTGGCGCGTCGATGGGAATGCCCATGCCGGGGTTGGTGCCGTAAGTGATCATCGGCTTCAGCTCGCTGGCTGAGAGGGTCAATTCGTGGTCGAAGACCGCTCCCTCGTCGGTGGGCAAAGTGCGCCAGCGCGCCACGGCGGACTCGAAATCGGCCCCTTTGGGCGCGAATGGCCGGCCAGCAATGTACTCAAAGGTGGTGTCATCGGGCGCAACCATCCCAGCCCGCGCCCCGCCTTCGATGCTCATATTGCAGATCGTCATCCGCTCTTCCATCGAGAGTGCCCGGATCGCTTCCCCCATATACTCAAAGACATAGCCGGTGCCGCCGCCGACGCCGTATTTGGCGATCAGCGCCAGAATAATGTCCTTGGCCGTCACGCCGGGTCCAAGCCGGCCATCAATCCGCACGGCGCAGGTCTTGGGCTTGCGCTGCAAGAGGCACTGGGTCGCCAGCACGTGGCCGACTTCCGAGGTGCCGATGCCAAAGGCCAGCGCGCCGAACGCGCCGTGGGTGCTGGTGTGGCTATCGCCGCACACGATCGTCATCCCCGGCTGGGTCAACCCCTGCTCTGGCCCGATCACATGCACAATACCCTGATTCTCATCACCCAACTCAAACAACGGAATGCCGAACTCGGCGCAGTTTTTGCGCAATTGCTCAAGTTGGCTGATCGCCATCGGGTCAATCACCGGAATAATGCCGAGATGGTTGCGCGGCGTGGTTGGCGTGCTGTGATCCATTGTTCCCAGCGTCTTGTCGGGCCGGCGCACGCGCAAGCCGCGCTGGCGTAATTCGGTGAACGCCTGTGGCGACGTCACTTCGTGGATCAAATGCAGGTCAATGTAGAGCACTGCCGGCGTCTCCGGCGTCTCTGGCCGCACCAGATGCGCGTCCCAGACCTTTTCAAACAGGGTGCGCGGTTTGCTCATCTCTCCTCTCCTTGCCGCGATGGGTAATGGTTGCCGTTTGCGCCTTGCCAGCGTGGGTAGCTGCCGAAGATTTTCAGCATCCCGGTATGCTGGCGGATGCGCTCAAGGGCGCGGGCAACGTGCGGGTCGCGGCGATGGCCGTTAATGTCCACTAAAAAGATGTATTGCCCTAAGATAGCACGAGTCGGGCGCGACTCGAGTTTGGTCATATTGATGTTTTCTGCCGCCAATTCTTGCAATGCGCCGACCAGACTGCCGGGCCGGTCTTCGCGGGTAAACCCAAAACAGAAGCTGGTCTTGTCATCACCGGTAGGTGGCGAGTCTTCGCGGGCCAGCACAATGAAGCGGGTGACATTGTGCGGGCTATCGGCGATCTCGCGGGCCAAAATGCTAGCCCCGACCAGCTCGGCGGCGCGCAAGGTACCGATCGCCGCCGCCGGTCGCTCGTCGGCCAATGCCTCGGCAGGAGCGGCTGAGTTGCTCAGCGAGGCGACCGTCGCCACGCCGGGCAAGCAGCGTTCGACAAAGCGCCGGCATTGGGCCAGCGACTGCGGGTGGGCATAGAGCACCTTGATGTCGCCCAGTTGCAAGCCGGGCCGCGCCAGCAAATACTGGCGGATCGGCACCACAATCTCGCCGGCGATCTGCAAGTTGGTTTCGTGGATGAGCAGGTCAAGCGTGTAGCTCACGCTGCCCTCCAACAGATTCTCGATCGGCAACACGCCGGCGGTCGCTGCTTCAGTTTCGATCGCCGTCACCACCGCCGGAATGCTGGCCAGCGGCAGCAAGCGTGCATCGCGTCCGGCTGCATAAGCCAGCGCCGCTTCTTCGCTAAAGGTGCCCGGCGGGCCAAGATAAGCAATCGTATCCATTGCGCTCGTTATCCTGTGGGGGTGACGCATCCGTCACCCCCACATCCTCATCCCTTGAGGGGCGGACAGAATATGTGATCGAGTACAACGGTTGATCGTTGTGCGATGCCTCAACACTTAACGCTGCGCTCCCCTCTCCCACGCCAGTGGGAGAGGGGCTGGGGGTGAAGGCGAAACGGCGCATCGCAAAGCCTTCAACCAAATCTGCGCTCATCGTTTCTGTCCGCCCTTAAGCCCTATCCCAACGTGCTCCCGCCGAAAATGTCCACCGGCAGCGTACCGGCTTCGCCGCTATACCCGGCGGAATAGGCCATCGCCTCGGCCTTAATCCGCTCTTGGCGGGCGGCCAGCATCTTGTTCAACGCCGCCATATACGCTTGGGCCGCGGCGACAATGGTGTCGGTATGGACGCCGTAGCCACTGAAGATCTGCTGCGCTTGCCGGCGACCGGTCAGGCTGGTTGCGGTGCTGCTGCTCTCGTTCAGGCGGACCGGCGCACCCTGCTCGCGAATGCGCACCGTCACCTCGGCGACCGCATCCAAGCCTTCGGTGATCGCGTTGATCGAGAACTCGATCAGCTCGTTCGGGCGCTGAATGATCCGGTTAATCGCCTGATAGACCGCATCAACCGGGCCGGTGCCCTGCGCGCTATCGATCTTGGTTTGGCCATCGGGGCCGATCAGGCGCACAGTAGCGGTCGGGATCATGCCCACACCCGAAGCATATTGCACGTGATCGAGCTTGTACAACTCTGGCGTATGCTGCATCTCACCCGCGATCAAGGCCTCGATATCGCGATCGTCCACTTTCTTCTTGCGATCGCACAAATCCTTGAAACGGGTGAACACGTGCTGGAACTCATCATCGTTCAGCGTATAGCCCTTCTCTTCGAGATACTTGCGGAAGGCGTGGCGGCCCGAATGCTTGCCCAGCACCAGCGTATTGCTGTCAAGACCGACCGTCTCGGCGCTCATGATTTCGTAGGTCTGGCGATACTTCAACACGCCGTCTTGGTGAATGCCCGACTCGTGGGCGAAGGCGTTAGCGCCGACGATGGCCTTGTTAGGCGGCACCGGCACGCCGATAAAGCTGCTCACCAGCCGCGACGTGCGGGCGATCTCGCGCGTCGCGATCCGGGTGCGCAAGCCGTAATACTGCTGGCGCGTGTGCAGCGCCATCACCACCTCTTCGAGCGAAGCATTACCGGCCCGTTCGCCGATCCCGTTAATCGTACACTCCACCTGCCGCGCGCCGGCCCGCACACCCGCCAGCGAATTGGCCACCGCCATCCCCAGATCGTCGTGGCAATGGGTCGAGAGGATGCAGTTCTCAATCCCCGGCACATTCTCGCGCAGATCGCGGATCATCGCGCCGTACTCGTCGGGAGTGAGATAGCCAACCGTATCAGGGATATTGAGCGTGGTTGCGCCGGCGGCCACCGCCACCGCCACCGCTTCGCGCAGGAAGAGCGGATCGGTGCGCCCGGCATCCATCGGCGAAAACTCGACATCCTCGCACAGCGAGCGGGCATAGCTCACCATCTCATGGATGAGTTGCAGCGCCTCAGCCCGCGTCTTGCGGAACTGGTATTCGAGGTGGATGTCGGAAGTTGACATAAATGTATGGATGCGCTTCTTCGCCGCAGGCTGGATCGCGCTCCACGCCTTGTCAATATCGTCGCGGTTAGCGCGAGCCAGCGCCGCGATAATCGGGCCATCGGGTGTGCCAATTTCGCGGGCAATCTCATGCACCGCGGCCCAGTCGCCGGGCGACGCGGCGGGGAAGCCGGCCTCGATAATGTCCACTTTCAGGCGCGCTAATTGGCGAGCGACCTCCAGCTTCTCTTCCAACGTCATGGTGCAGCCGGGGGCCTGCTCGCCATCGCGCAGGGTCGTGTCGAAAATACGGACGTAATCTACACTCGGTTCGGTGGTGTTGGTCATTGGTGCCTCCTGATATGTATTGTTGGTTAATGTCCTTGCGAGGGGCGCAGCCCCGAAGCAATCTCCCGCTGTGGCGGGATGGGTGCCTGAGCGCACCGCTCCCGTGCGCGCGGGGGATTGCTTTGCCGGGCGGGGCATCGCCACGCGATGCCCCTACCCGGCTCGCAATGCCATAGGTTCGTGTATAGCTTGTGCAGGTGCAATCCGCTCATGCGGGGACAAGGCATTGCCTTGCCGCTAACGATTTACGCCCCGCCCTCGCCCGGCTTAACTTCGCGTGGGTTGACGAAGGGCATCATGCGGCGCAATTCACGGCCAATCTGCTCGATCGGGTGGTTGATGTCGGCTTGGCGATAGGCGTTGAAGCGGGGCCGGCCATTGTGATTCTCGTCGATCCAGTCCTCGGCGAAGGCGCCGCTCTGAATGTCGGCCAGAATCTGGCGCATCGCTGCGCGGGTCTGATCGGTGATGATCTTGGGACCGGCGGTGTAATCACCCCACTCCGCGGTATCGCTCACCGAGTAGCGCATGTAGTTGAGACCACCCTGATAGAACAGGTCAACGATCAGCTTCAGCTCGTGCATACACTCGAAGTAGGCCACTTCCGGCTGGTAGCCAGCCTCGACCAGCGTCTCGAAGGCGGCTTTGACCAGCGCGCTGACGCCGCCGCAGAGCACCACCTGCTCGCCGAACAGGTCGGTCTCGGTCTCTTCGGCGAAGGTGGTGCGCAACACGCCGGCGCGGGTGCAGCCGAGGCCCTTGGCGTAGGCCAGCGCATCCTCAAACGCGCCGCCGGTCGCGTCTTGCTCAACCGCAATCAGCGCCGGTACACCGCCGCCCTGCACAAAGATCTCGCGCACGCGGTGGCCAGGAGCTTTGGGCGCGACCATGCTCACGTCGATCCCTGCGGGCGGCACGATTTGGCCAAAGCGGATGTTAAAGCCGTGGGCGAACATCAGCGTCTTGCCCGGTTCCATCGCCGGCGCGATGTGCTCGCGGTACAGTTCGGCTTGCCCAATATCAGGGGTCAAAATCATGACAATCTGCGCTTCGCGGGCCGCTTCGGCGACAGTCATAACCTTCAATCCTGCTGCTTCAACCTTGCTCCAGCTCTTCGAGCTAGGGTACAGGCCAACCCGCACATCGAGGCCACTATCGGCAAGGTTGCGGGCGTGGGCGTGGCCTTGGCTGCCGAAACCGATAATTGCGATCGGCTTGTTCTTCAAGCGGTTGAGATCGGCCTGATTGTCGTAGTACAGCTCTGCCATGTTTGTGTCATTCCTCACACTTATGCGGCGATCATCCGCCGCGCGCGGTAGCTAAGAACCACTGAGACGCCCGCAGTGGGCGTCTCAGAGGATCCACAGTTAGTTAAGCGCCGGTACAGCTACGCCGTTGGTGGCCGGCTCAACATACTCGCCGGCATGGTGGCCGCGCGCGCCGCGTACCATAGCAATGCGACCGGTGCGCATCATCTCTTTAATACCGTAGGGGCGCACCACCTCAATGAAATTCTCGACCTTGCCGGGGGTGCCGGTCATCTCGATAATCATCGTGTTCGAGCCAACATCAACGATCCGCGCGCCAAACACGCTGCACATCGAGATGATCTCGTGGCGAACCGCCGGCGGCGCATGCAGCTTAATCATCGTCATCTCGCGTTCGACCGTCGGGTCGTCGGTGACATCGCTCACCTTCAACACCTCGATCAAGCGGTAGAGCTGCTTGACGACCTGCTCAACATGCTCTGATTCCACCACAATGGTCAGCCGGCTCACGCCGGGGGTTTCGCTATGGCCAACGGCCAGACTCTCGATATTATAGCCGCGGCGGCGGATCAACCCGATCACGCGGCTCAGCACGCCGGGCCGATCTTGCAAGAGGGCGACGATCGTATGCTTCTTCATAGTTGCGACTCCTTCAGAGAACTAGTGATTACGCCCTTACGCCTGCGACTCCGAGAGGATCATCTCGCCAATCGACTTGTTCTGCGGCACCATCGGGAAGACGTTGACCTCACGCTCGACGCGGAAGTCGATCAGCACCGGACCATCGGTGGCATGCGCTTCGTCGATCGCGGCTTGCACATCTTCGCTGCGCTCAACCGTGATCCCCTTCCAACCGTAGGCTTCGGCCAGCTTGGCGAAATTGGGGCCAGAGAGCGGGGTGCCGCTGTAGCGCTTGTGCTCGAACAGCTCTTGCCACTGGCGCACCATGCCGAGGTAGCCGTTGTTGATCACCGCTACCTTTACATTCTTCAGACCCTCTTGCATGATTGTCGCCATCTCTTGGTTGGTCATCTGGAAGCCGCCATCGCCGACGATCGCCCACACTGTTTCGTTCGGGTAGGCAATCGCCACCCCCATCGCCGCCGGCACCGCGAACCCCATCGTGCCGGCACCGCCGGAGGTGATATGGGTGCGCGGGCCGTGGTTCCAGTCGATCAACTGGGCCGCCCACATCTGATGCTGGCCAACGTCGGTAACGACGCGATAGTTGCCGCGCGCGTTGAGGGTGCGGCTGAGCGCCTCGTAGACATCGTGCGGCGGCAGCAACATATTGGCCATCGCGGCCCGGTTCTTGTACTGCTGCTTGCCCTGATGCTTATCCTGCATCTCGCGAATGTGCTCCATCCAATCGGAAGCGTGGGTGTGCAACTCGGCCAGCTCGCTGGGCGGCGGCAAGTCTTCGAGCAGCGCCTGCAACACTAGCCGGGCATCGCCGACGATCGGCACATCCACCCGCACATTCTTGCCAATTTCTGAGGGATCAATGTCAACGTGGATAATCCGGGCGTTGGGGGCGAAGGTGCTGGCCTTACCGGTCACGCGGTCGTCAAAGCGGCCACCGATGTTGAACAGCACATCGCACTCTTGAATGGCGCGGTTGACATGCACCCAGCCGTGCATCCCGGCCATGCCGATCGCGAGCGGGTGATTTTCGGGGATCGCGCCAATGCCGTGCAAGGTGGTAATCACCGGAATGCGCAGCCGCTCGGCGAACTCTTGCAGCTCGCGGTGGGCGCCAGCCATGATGATCCCGTGGCCGGCGATAATCAACGGCTTCTTGGCGCTGATCAACAGCTTGATCGCTTCGCGGATCTGGCGGCGGTTGCCCTGATACGTCGGCTTGTAACCGGGCAGGTTGAGCTTGATATCCCAATTAGGCACGGTCGTCTTCTGCATCGCATCTTTGGTGATGTCGATCAGCACCGGGCCGGGCCGGCCAGTGGTGGCGATGTGGATCGCCTCTTTGAAGACGTAAGGCAGCTCATCAACATTCTTCACCAAATAGTTGTGCTTGGTGATCGGCATGGTAATGCCGGTGATATCGGTCTCTTGGAAGGCATCTTTGCCGAGCACGTGGCTGCCGACTTGGCCGGTAATCGCCAGCAACGGCGTGCTATCCATCATCGCATCGGCAATCGGGGTGACGAGGTTGGTCGCGCCGGGGCCGCTGGTGCCGATACAAACGCCGAGCCTGCCGGTGGCGCGGGCGTAGCCTTCGGCGGCGTG
>NZ_DAOTWH010000012.1:0-11717 GCF_034435895.1 Chloroflexus sp. | reverse complement strand
CGGCCTGTTCCAGCATCAGCCGGAACTGCAAGGCTTGGCTAGGGCTATCTTCGATGAGGAGAATATCAGGCGTATTCATAAAACGCTCCTTAACATATAGCGTCTCACGCCCCGTTATGATGGTTGCGCGAGAGCTCACGAGCGGCTGCTAAACGAAGGGGTATCGGGAACGGTTTCGCTATGCGAGGTAACTGGACGCGATATTGTCGCGAACCAGCAACAGCGCATGACCGGAAAGATGTGGAGAGATGACGTGCTTCCATATACGGCCTCGTCGCCGATCACCACCCATCCTGCCGGCAACCTAGCCGGTATGGATAGGAACTTCTCTGTTGTTAACTATGTTAGAATACAAACTGAGAACTAGCATTGAAACTAATCAACTCACTATTTCACTTTAGCAAGCAAAGAATAGCACTACTTTGCAACGGGGATGTAACGAACGGCAAGCTTTACAGTAATCAAAAAGTTGCGTTTTCGCAACAAAACCTCAATAGATAATTGTCTATTTGACACAGAGTATCAAGTTTCGGCAACTTTTCGGCTGGCAAGAGCGCAGATGAATCCAAAAACGTGTCGTTATTGCACAGCAATGCCTGTGCCGGCAACCACCTCGCCAATCTCCCAGAGCGGTTGGTTAGCGGCGGCGCACAGGGCTTGCAGGGTAACGGCAGCGGCGGGGGAAGCAGCGATCAGCAAACCGCCAGAGGTTTGCGGATCAGCAAGCAGGAGTTGTTGGGAGGGAGAGACCGTGGGGGCAAACGTGGTAAAGGCAGCGGCAAAATCGAGATTGCGGCGCAGACCGCCGGGAACCATGCCGGCTTCCGCGTAGCGCAAGGCGCCGGGCAACGCCGGCACAGCGGCAGCGTTGATACGGAGACCAACCTTGCTCTGGCGGGCGATCTCGGCAGCATGGCCGAGCAAGCCATAGCCGGTGACATCAGTGGCGGCATGCACCTCAACTAGCCCCATCAGCTCGGCGATATGGCGGTTGAGGGTGAGCATCGAGGCCGTGACGGCGGCAAGATCTTCCGCCGCAACCGCATTGCGCTTCACGGCTGTCGTGATCAGGCCGGTGCCGAGCGGCTTGCTCAGCAACAACCGGTCACCCGGCTGCGCGCCGGCTTTGGCGATGATCCGGCGCGGATCAACCAAACCGGTGACGCACAAGCCATACTTCGGCTCGCGGTCGGTAACGGTATGGCCGCCAACGACCACCGCGCCGGCTTCCGCCGCCTTATCAATGCCACCCTGCAAAATCGCCGCCGTCACCGCCTGATCAAGGTCATCGGGGAAGGCAGCGATGGCGAGGGCAATAACGGGCCGTCCGCCCATCGCGTAGACATCACTGAGCGCGTTGGCGGCAGCGATAGCGCCGTAGGTGTAGGGATCATCGACGATCGGCGGGAAGAAATCGACCGTCTGCACCAGCGCCAGCTCGCTATTCAATTGGTAGACTGCCGCGTCATCGCTTTCGGCCAAGCCAACCAGCACCTGCGGGTTAGCCGGCACGCGGAGCGCAGCCAGCACCGAAGCAAGGGATCCCGGCCCTAGCTTCGCCGCTCAGCCGGCGCAGGCAGCCAAGTTGGTGAGGCGGATGCGTTCGCGTTCGTCGGTCATTGCGATGGTTCCTTATGATCGAGCCGATAATTTCATGGTAAACGAAAAGGCGCAAAGATGCAAAGTCAGATGCGGCAATGAGACTGCCGCACTCCACTCCATACTAGGCGCTCGTTGTCATAGGCGGGAGGGGGGCGCTGCGACGTTTCACTTCCGCTCACTTGCAATTTACGACGCAGAGGGGGCAAAGGCGCAGAGATGGGAAACGCAAAGGCGCGAAGGAACGCAGAGAGCGCAAAGGGTTTTGGGTTGCCCCCCCCCACCCCAGCCCGCTCCCGCTGGGGGAGGGAGTCTGATGTCATTGCTGTGGGCGCGTTGCGCCCGCAGCAATCTCCCCCTGTGGCGGGATGGATGGCTCTTGGTGAAGGCGGGAGAGAGCGGTTTGTAATCGTAGCGATGCGGCAGTTGCACTGCCGCACTCCATATATGGTTAACACTTCACCAATACCTTCCGGCCATTCGTATACTGCGGCGCATACCGGCGGTTGAGGGCGAAGGCAATCCCATCTTGTAGTGTGGCCTTGATAATGATATTGTAAAACTCGATGCCAATATGGACGAGGGTCTGGGCAATTTCGGGACTAATGCCGGTCAGCACCACCTGCGCGCCAAGCAGATTAGCAGCCTGCGCCGCGCGGATCAGCGCGCCGGCGACTTGGGTATCCACCACCTTGACGCCGGTAATATCAATGATCGCCACGGTTGCCCGATAACGGTTAATGCCTTCCAGCAACGTCTCCATCACCTGCTGAGCGCGGGTCGAGTCAATCGTTCCGATCAAGGGTATCGCCACCACCCCAGCGGCAATCGGCAGCAACGGCGTACTCAGCTCGCGCAGAATAGCTTGTTGGGCTTGGATCACCTGCTCTTGCAGCACCAGCCGCTGCCGCTCCTCTTCAGCGCGCAGTTGCTCGGTGATATCTTGATTAATCGACGCATAGCCAACAATGCGGCCATTGCGGTTGCGCAGCGCCGGCACCGAGCACTGTACCGTGATGATCGTCCCATCGCGGTGGAGATAGCGTAAGGTGGTGCGGGCAATGCCGGCCCGCTGCGGCTGGCGAATAGCCGTTTCGAGCAGAGATCGATCGTCGGGATGGATGAGATCGAGCCACGCCTTGCCGGTCAACGCTTCGTAACCGAGCATTGCAGCAAAGGCTGGATTAGTGTAAGTAATGATGAGATCGGTATCGGTGATGCCAATTCCATCAGGTGCGTTTTCAACTAACAATCTGAAAGTGCGCAAACCCTCTTCTTGCAGGTGCAATTCGGTAATATCCTCATAAAACCCCAGCACGCCAATCGTTTCACCACCGCGCCGTAGAGGCAACTTCGCCGTGCGTAGCCAGATCACCGAACCATCGCCGCGAGTCAAGGTCTCTTCAATATTTAGCTTAGGGCCGGAATTCATAATCGCGCGGTCGCTATACTGGTAGATCGGCGCTTTCCTATGCCACGGCAGATCAAAATCGGTCTTGCCAATAATCTGCTTGAAATTGGAAAGACCGGCATCCTGCAACACCCGCCGGTTGCAACCGAGAAACCGCGACTCTTTATCCTTCCAGAACACCCCAATCGGCAAACTATCAATCACGGTATAGAGCATCTCACGCTTTTCGTGCAACTCTTGGCGCAACCGCTCTTGCTGCGAAATGTCGTGGCCAATAGACGTAAAGGAGACCGGATGGCCGTGCTCATCGTAGTGAATCGTCACCGACCACAGAAACGTGAAAATGGCACCGTTACGATGCACGATCCGATTCTCAATCTCAGCCGTGCGCAGACCCTGCTGCACCCACTCCCGCACCTGCTGCTGCAAACGTTCACGGTCAGCAGGATAGGTCAATTCCAGCACAGTCTTGCCCAGACATTCGGCGGGCGGATAACCGAAGTAGCGCTGGGCTGCGGCATTCACATACGTGATCACACCGTGCGTATCGGTTTCGGTGAAGAGCAGCGCCGCGCCATCGAGCGCCGCTTGGACACGTTGCAGACGGTCGATATCTGTAGGTTGCTCCGAGGCAGGTGAGGGATCGGCAAGCATAGGCGACCTCCGGCGGGTGGCGGATTATGGAAACACGTGGACATGCCGGTCACGACGATCTGGTCGCAACGTATTACCATTATGTATGACAAAGGTAAATATTGTCAATTCGTATGGACTTGATTAACGTTTCTTAACGAAAGGGGTTAAATAAGTCCGACCTGCCGCACCACTGCAAACGCCGCCCACAACGCCGGATGCACGCACGCAGGATCGGCCCGCAGCGCTTGTTGGGCTGAGCGCAATGCTTCCGGAGGCGATTGACCAGCATTGAGGGCCTGATAGAAATGGCGCATGAAGACGGCTGTCGCGTCATCGTTAATCTGCCACAAGCTGACGAGGATGCGGCGCGCGCCAGCGATCAGCAGCGCCGATTGCAGCGCCAGCACCGCGCCGCCGGTATCGATGCCGTGCGCCGTCGTGCAACCGCTCAAGACCGCGAGTTCGGTACCGGCGAGGTTGCGATTATAGCAATCGGCAATCGGGAACATCCTGCCGGCGAGTTGCAACCCGGCAAAGATGGTCGCTTCGGTCCCCAATTCGGTATGCGCGCTCAGGTGGAGGATGCGCGGCGGTTGGGGCAATGCGCGCAGCAGCGCGACCGCCGCCGGATCATCAACCGAAACGCGCGCGTCGGGCAAGGCAGCCTGCACTGCTGTGATCTCGCGTTCCACCGCACCCAGTTGGCCTTCCGCTGAAGCACCCACCACCAGCGGCGGGCCGGTTTCACCGCTAGGCGCCGGCATGCTCACCAGCATCCCGCTAGGAGTCTGCTCGATGAGATAGCGCTCATACCCGTAATGCGCACCGTCCCACAGCGCAGCAAACGGCACATAATGCAGCGGCGCGCAGGGCGCAATCAACAGCTTACCGGCTGGCGGCAGCAGCAGCGGCGCCAACAGCAGATCGTACAGTTTGCGTAGGATCGGCAACGTGGCCGGCAGCTTTGCTGCCCGCTGGGCAGGCAACAACGCCAACACTAAGTTCTGGTGAGCCTCGAGCTTTTGACACAAATGTTTCACTGTTTCAAGCGAGCCGAGCCACGTGGTCGTAATCTGGCCGTGCCGATCGAGGCAACACGCCAGCAGATCATTGTCACAGGCGAGATACTCGATCAAGAGATCGGCATCCATGCGGGCAGCAACCGTCGCCGGATCGACAGTAACGCTAACTGCGGCGCCGCCAGCGAGATCCATTGCGTGCAGGCGGAGCTGGTAGATCTGCGCTTCCAACTGAGCCAGCTCGCGCCGTCGTTCGGCGACTTTGGCCTCTTCATCACGTTGTTGGTAATACGCCGCTTCCCAGCGCAAGCGGACGATCTGCTGATGCAACGCTGCAATTTCCGGGTTTGCGAACTGGGGAAGCTGGCCGGCCCGGCGGGCTATCAGGTCGGCGATCGCACTGCCTTTGGCCCGCCACGCCGCGCACAAGGCGCGCTCGGGCTGCTGATGATCCGCCGCGATGCGGGCTAAGACCGGCAAGACATCATCGCGCTGCGCTTGGAAATCGGCGATCAATTCCTTGATGCTGAGCTCGGCGCGCAGGGCGTCATCGATGCGGGCCGCCGTTTCGAGATGCTCCGTCGCTGCCTTAGCATTGCTCGATGCGAAGAAGCGGCCCAACTCGGCATAGATTTCGCGCTGTTGCCAGATCAAGGCCGCCGCGCGACTTTGCGCCAGCGCGCGCTGCCACATGGCAAGCGCCATCGCGCGATCGCCGCGAAGCTTCGCCAACTGGCCAGCCAGCCGCAGCCATTTCACGTGCAGTTTCGGGGGAGCATCCGGCGGCAGATCGGCAGCCAGCTTTGCGCTGGCAACGTCAAGATGACCTCGATCCAGCGCCAGCCAGACTTGTTCGAGCCGGGCGTCAGCCGCTTCAACTGGCCGCTCAGCACACTGATCGAGAACGCCGGCCAACATCGCATCAATCTCAGAAGGATCACGGTCACGCCGGATCTTAGCGCCGGCCAACCCTGCCCGCGCGGCGTACTGCTGCAGGCCTTCGGCGCTAAAGAACGAGCGCGCTTGCTCGTAGACCCGGCGGGCAGCCCGCCACGCGCCGAGCCGGGCCAACAAGCCGGCCTCTTCGAACAGCGTGGCGGCATAATCCATCGGCACTTTCTGAAAGCCCGTCAATGCGCGCTTAAAAGCAGCGAACGCCGCCTGAAGACGACCGATAGCGCTGTAGTAGTTCCCTAAGTTCAGATCGATCCGAGCCAACGTCAAGGCGGGCGGCTGTGGCATTGCGGCTAACGTAGCGCGACTGACGAGGAGCAAGCCCTCAACCTCGTCGATGCGGCCAAGGCAGGCGAGGATGAGGGCTTGGTTGATCTTCGCTTCCGCAAATGCCTCGAAGAGCTGCACGCGCTCGGCCAACGCGGTAGCGGCCTCATTGATCGCCAAGGCTTCCCGGCAGCGCCCTTGCTCAAGTAATGAAAAACCGTAGTTCAGATCGCAACTGAGCTGATATTCGACCGCAGCATCGCCGGCGCGAGCGAAAGATGCTTTCGCCTGCGAGTACGCCTGATCGGCTTCGGCAAACCGGCCAAGAGTGGCATACACGCCGACCAGATTGCTATAGAGCCGGCCAACCGCGAGATAGTCAGCCGCCTGCACGTAGGCCGGCAACGCAGTGAGATAGCAATCGACCGCTTGTTTGGGTTCCTGATATGCCGCCCAATTCCCGCGCGCCCAGTTCGCCAACGCCCAAGCCAACGGCTCAGCGGGAAGCTGCCGGGCAACTGCGAGCGCGGCGCGGGTGAGACGTTCGGCTTGCTCGGTGTCGTCTTTGATTCGTTGATCGCTACGTTGTTTGCATTCGGCAACCACAGCGAGACTCAGGCGCGCAGCGTGCCGGCAGAGCCATTCTTCCCACTCGTCATCGGGCAGCGCAAGCAGTTCGTCAATCAGGCGGGCGGGTTCCATGCAATAGGCTGCCTCTCATCAGGATCAAGCGACCGTGGTCATGCACCTTCCCCAAGCTGGATCGGATCAATCACGATCTCTTTCTCAGGCAATACGACAGTTAGCCAGTACAAACCGGACGGGAGATCGCGCAGGACAAATGAACCATCTTCATCAATTTCACCCACCACCGGCGGCGCATTGTCGCGAGTGACGAACACCTGCTCGACCGGTTGGGGCAGCGGCATGCCATCCGGCAGACTCACTTCGCCGCGAATATTCCAGCGCAGCACGCCGGGAGCCTTGCGGGCAATGCTTAAGGCAATCAGCTCTTCTTGAGTGGTGTAAATGGGCGCATCGCCGCGCAGTTTCAAGGCCAACGGCGGGATTAAGACGGCCTGCACCAAACGCTGGATTGGGTTGGCCGGGGCCGGCTCATCGAACGGGACGGCATCCATCGCCTGCAACAGGTCGAGTTCCTCGCGGCACCGCCGGTACTGGCTGACGTGCTGATGAACGACAAGCGCCTGTGTGCTTTCGAGTTCACGCTCATGGTACGCAAGCAGGGTATCGACATCGGGGCAGGTGCTGCGGTAGAGGCGCGCTTCGATCAGAGCGATTTCGGCAGCCAAGCGGCGCGCGCGAGCCACACAAGCCGGATTGGCCTCTACCAACGCGCGCTGCGCGTCTGATAATAACCCTTCGACATAATCCAATAATGTCTCGTCATCAAGATCGCATGGGGTTTGCATACGCTCATCTCCTTCGTTACCATCATCCATCCGCGCTTCAAGGAATGACGGATCATCCGGTTTTCGGCCCGATGAGCGCGAAGAAGACGGGTCAGATTCGTTGCCGGATGAGGCCGAATCATTGCCCTGACCTTCATCTCTTGAGTCAAGACCGAACAGGCGGTGAAAGTTTGGATCACGGCGCAACCGCCGGCGGAGCGTCTGGAGCCGTTGATAGATTGCTTTTTCATCAGGAAACAGGTCAGGACGAAGCTGCAAGATCTCAGCCGGTTTAAAACCCTGCAGGAAGACAAGGTCAAACAGCAGCCGATCCGATTCCTCAGTGATAAAGCGATCGAGATATGCGAGAAGTTCCAAATACATGGTCAGGAACAGAGAAATGGGCAGCGGGCAAGGCTTGATCAAGCGCCGCTTCGTAAGGCTGCTTCGCTTTTTTCCGCCAAAACTGAAACACCGCATTCCTTACACACTTCCGTAAATACTCGAGGGTTAGCCCTAAATCACCAGTTGCAGTCAAGGAAGGATTGCTAGCACAGGCTTTAGACAAGCCAAGCCACGCATCATCAATGGCGGTTTGCAGTTCATGCTCGTCGAGTGACGGTTTTACCTTATTGACCCATTTGTAAAGCAACAGCTTAAAAATCGACACGATCTCAGTCCAAGCGTCTTGATCACCGGCGCACGCGCGCCGGAAGAGCGCCATACAACACGGCGAATATCGTTCGCCGGTGCTCCGAAAAGCGGAGCGCTCGGCTTGGCAACAATTGACGAGTTCGGCGAGCGAGCGATGATCCAGCGACATACCGGCTCCATGCGAGATAAGGCTATCGGTGGTTACGGAACTGTACCCATAACATATTTCATGATTCTGCGGGCGAAATCATCAGGCATAGCGAAGGAGGTTTTCGATGCGTTTTTCATGGCTGATATTCATCTGCATGATCGGGCTGATTGCGCAGATCACCCCGCCGGTGTTCGCCACCCCGCCAACGCCGGCCAACGACGAAGACCCTATTGTGCCACTGCCGCGCGGCTGCATTCGAGTCACGCCGCCGGGCCAACCGGAAGCGCCGTGTTGCATCAATGGACAGGTCTATCTCAATGGCGAGCCGGTGGCAGGCGCTGAGGTGATCATTCGTGATCAGAACGGGAATACGCCCATGCGCCAAATTACCCGCGCCAATGTCTTAAATGAAAGCATATACGAAACTGCGTTGCCAGCAGCGTTGCGCAATCAGACAATCAGGATTACCGCGATCTACCAAGGCCGCGAGACGACGGTGGAACACACCATCTTGGATGGCAGCCAACAGGTTAATTTGGTGCTGCCGCGCAACTATGCCACCGACTAGGCCTTCACTCGCTACTTCCCGTTCCCAAGCATGTTCAACGCAGTACACGCCATCGCGGTGGCGCCAAACGGCGATCTGATTCTCGCCGGCCGCATATCGACCGCCGTGATCGTCCAACTCAAGCCGGACGGCACGGTACGGCGGTCATGGGACTTGCCGAGCGGCCTTACCGAACCGATCGATCTGGCGATTGCCGGCACAACAGTGTATGTGCTCGATGCCGGCAGCAAGCAGGTCTACGCCTTTTCGACCGATGGCGCGCTATTACACCAGTTTACCGGTCTGGCCAGCGAACTAGAGAGACCAGTCGCCTTGGCGGTCGCGCCAGATAGCAGCTTCGTTATCGTTGACCGGAACTTGCGCCGGGTGGTGAAGGTGTCCCCCAGCGGTGCGATCGCGCGCACTTGGGGTGGCGAAGGCAACGGGTTTGGCCAATTCCAAGCCCCCGACGATATCGAGATCGACGAGCAGGGCCAGATCTACGTTGCCGACTTGACCACCAAAAAGGTACAGCAATTCTCAGCGGACGGCGTGTACCAAGCCACGTTTGCCCTGCCGCTCGACGGATTGCCAGTCAGCGGCAAGATCGAGGCCTTCAAGCTGCGGGCCGGCAATCGTTTATTCTTCAACGTCTTCGCGAACAACGCGCCATCGCCGCCGGGCGGACGCAACCATGGCTGCTCGAAGCATGGTTCCTGCTCGGCAGCAATACTAGCGAGGCACCCAGCGTATGGGACGTAGCCGCCAACGGTGAGATCTATACCGTCCACCCGACCAACCAACAGACTCGCCTCTACCGGCCAATGACTTATACCCGACCGATCGCCACGATCGTGTCGCTCTCCGGTGCCTCCCTTGACGACGGCCAATCGATCACGTTGATCGGTAACGGCGTTGACAGCGATGAAACACCGGAGATTAGCGACTATGAGTGGTGGTTACACCGGCCAAATGGTGATCCAGTGCGATTGCTAGACACGGCCAGAACGATCACGGTTAGCAACCTGCCGCAGGGGCATCTGGTCTCGTTGCGGGTGCGCGATAGCGAGGGCGAGTGGTCGCAGCGGGTTTACCAATACATTACGTTAAATACTATAGCACGGACAATGCTGCTGTACTTAGCCGGGGATTACAACGACACCACCCCTAACTGGATGGAGGCAGCGCTCAACCGGTTAGCACCCTTATTCAGCACCGGGACGCTGCGTAACGCCGCAGTGCGAGCGATCGCGCTGTTTGACGGCCCCGCCGACGGCGATACCAAACGCTACATCTTCGAGCCGGGCCGGAATATGACAGTTGAGAGTCTGGGTGAGCTGGCGATGGATCACCCGGATACGTTGCGCGCCTTTTTGTTGGAGGGCCAGCGCCGCTTCCCAGCCACCTACTACTACGTGGGATTGCGAACCACGGTCAAGGGGCTGAAGGAATTGCCTAGGACTATATCAGTGATCTGGCCGATAATCCCAATGACAACAACCCGGCTAGCGGGTCGAATGATGATGAAACAAACAGTGCCTACCTAACGCTGGCCGAACTCCGCCAAGCGCTCCGGTCGGGTGACGGGCTAGCGCCGATCACGATCCTCCACCTTGACGCCTGCTCAATGAACACGCTCGAGCTGGCCTACGATCTGCGCGACCACGTGAACTACCTGATCTCGTACCAGTGCCTTGGCTGGAGCAGTTTTCTGTACGATAGTTATGCTCAGATTCTCAATAGCATTATCGAACCGCGCGCCGCCGCCGTGCAGATTGCCGCGCGCTACGCCGAAGAGCATAACGACCGACGAGCGTATACGGTCTCAGTGCTTGATCTGAGCAGCGCCGGAAAGGTGAAGGAAGCTCTAGAGCAATTGGCTGAAAAGCTGATCCAACTGTACGACGATCAATCACACCCAACATTACACGCTATTCGCGAACAAGTCCAAACGTTCGATAGCAATATCAATGAAAGAATCAGCGACGGAATCAACCAATCGTACGAACCCTACGTTGATTTGAAGGATTGGGCCGAACTGCTACGCAATGCGGCACTCAATCCGGATGTCACTGCACAGGCAAACACCTTATTGAACGAGATCAGCAGCTTGGTGATTGACAACTTCTATTCTATGATGCACCCAATGCGAACGAGATCCGGCTCAATCGCGTCCACAGGGTTTCAATTGTCTACCCCCTCGCCACCCATTCGCGACTGCTAAGTAGCTACGTAGCTACGTCAACGACCGCCTGTTTACCTTCACCCAAGACTCGCAATGGCCCCGGTTTCTGCTCGTTCCTAATGTTCTATCGCTCAATCCGCTGCCCAATCCCGGCAACCTGCCGATCTTGGGACCGAACACGATGCGGGAAGTGCGATTGCACAAGGTTTACACGCCGCTAGTGTTACGCTGACGCCACGCACCCGTCACAGGCGGGGAGCAGGTATGCGCACCATAACGAGCGTAACGACCCTAACCCTCATCATCCTCACCATCGTGATGCTCGCGCGCGCGCCGTTTAGCGGCGCACCAGCGGCCAGCGTAACCGATGCCGATACCGCGCGCGAAACGCTGCCGGCGCCGCGCGGCGCAACCATTGCTGTTCATCGCGAACACCGGCCAGTACGATTCACGCGCCCGGTTTCTGGTGCAGGGAAGCGATCGCGCGATTTGGCTGGCCGATGATGGGATCTGGGTGACGGTGACCACCCTGAGACGGCGGCAGCGGTGAAGCTTTCCTTCCCAGACGCCAACCCGCGCGCGCGGATCGAGCCGTTCGGGCAGTTATCGACATCGGTGAACTATTTCATCGGCAACGACCCAGCCAACTGGCAGACCAACGTGCCGGTTTACCACGGGGTGCGCTACCGTGAGCTCTACCCGGGGATCGATCTCGAAATCAGCGGCGCTGGCGGGAAGTGGGAGTGGCAGTTGGTCTGCGCCGGCGGGCCGTGCGTGCCAGAGGCGCTTGGACAGGTGCGGCTGCGCGTAGATGGGGCCGAACTGCTGACGCCGAGTGGGGTAAAACCGGCGGCGGTCGCGCCGGAGCGGCCAGCCGGATAG
>NZ_DAOTWH010000011.1:0-11190 GCF_034435895.1 Chloroflexus sp. | reverse complement strand
TGGGCATGCCCGTTGTGGTCGCCACCGGCGTACCCGTCGCCGTTGCCGTGCTCGTCGCCGTGCTCGTCGCCGTGCTCGTCGCCGTGCTCGTCGCCGTCGCGGTCACATACTCAACCTCCTCCAGCGGGGGAGGGCTAGGGTGGGGGCCATTGTCCTCCTCAGGAGGCTGACTGGGATGGGGGGTTGCCACTGTCGCTGTCTGGGCAGGCGCAGGTGGTTCCCCGCTATTCCAAGCTCCCGGCGTCGGTGCGCCAACCTGCCAGTGGGCACCGCCATCAGGCTGGCGAGCAATGGTTTGATCACGCGGGACGACGGTCAAGGGGCTTTGATCAACGATCTGGCCCTCTCGATTACTCAACTGCGCTTGATCAGGATCGCCGTTGTTGAGAATGGCGCTCGTTAATATCACCACCATCAAGCTACGAGGTGGAATGACCGTTCCCTCGGCAATCAGAGTATGCGGGCCGCCAATAATCACGTCATCAATCCGCCAGCCACTCAGATCGACCGGCAACGGGCCGGGATTGTACAACTCAACCCATTCTGGGCCGGCGCCCGGATTGTGCATCACTTCGTTGATCAGCACCAACGGCGGTTGCGCCTGAAGCGGCTGGAGCCATGTTCCGGCCAGCACGAGCAAGATTGTGATAAATGCCCACCAACGCACGGCAGTTTCTCCGTAGTTTGATCGCTCTACTAAAGAAACCGCGCGAAATGGGCAAAAGATGCGCGGAAATTGCCGCCAATTCGTACGTTCTTAGCTCAAATGAGCGGCAATTGGCCGTGGGAAGCCAAGCGGTGGGCGAAACGAGTGGTTTCGGGCAAGCGAAAGCGCGTGGTACAGGCCATCACCAGCTCAGGGGCGCGATCGAGGCTGACGCGATGGCCGGGTGAGACAAAGACCGGTTGGGCATTGGCGCGCGTGCGGAGCACCCAACCGATCTGCTCATAGCCATCGGAGATCGAACTACGCGCACCGCGTTCAGGCGCGGGCGGGGTAAAGCGGCCAACTAGCCGTTGCTTGGCACACCCAATCGTTGGGAGATCGAGCAACACCCCGATATGGCAAGCAATCCCGCACCGGCGCGGGTGGGCAATACCATGCCCATCGCAGATCACGAGATCAGGCGTTTCGCGCAACCGGTCGAGCGCGGCCATGATCGCCGGCGCTTCGCGAAAGGCGAGCAGGCCCGGCACATAGGGAAACGTCACCGGCTGGAGCACCAGCGCATAATCGACCGGAGCCAGCTCAGGAAAGCGCAACACCACCACCGCAGCGCGGATCACAGCGCCATCTTGCTCGAAACCGGCATCAACCCCGGCCACCAAACGCAACTCGCCAAACGCATCGCGCAAGACGACACGCTGGCGCAATGCCTGTTGCTCAGCAATCGCCGCCGCAATCCGCTCATCGTGGTCGTCAATCGTCGGCATACCGCTCTTCTCGCCACGGATCGGCGTTGTTGCTGTAGCCGTAGCGTTCCCAGAAACCAAGCCGATCGTGATCGAGGAACTCTAAGCCGCGCAGCCACTTTGCGCTCTTCCAAAAGTACTTTTTCGGCACCAACAAGCGCAGCGGGTAGCCATGCTCCGGCGTTAGCTCTTGCCCATCATACTTATAGGCCAACAGCACATCATCATCGAGCAACACATCGAGCGGCAGATTGGCAGTATATCCCTGCTCGCTATGGGCAATCACGAAACAGGCCGATGGCTTCAGCGGCGGAATATGGCGCAAGAACTCGCGGAAGCTCACGCCTTCCCACACCGTATCAAGCTTGCTCCAGCGCGTCACGCAGTGAATGTCTGTCTTGATAGTGACGGTCGGCAAGGCGCGGAACTCGCGGAAGCTAAACCGCACTGGTTCAGCCAATTCACCCCAGCAGCGCAGATCCCATTGTTCGTCAACATTGGTATACTGAGGGACAGTTCCATAGTGCAGCACCGGAAACTTCTCAGTAACGTATTGTCCCGGCGGGACGCGACCTTCCGGTTCAGATTGCGTCTGATCCTTCCGCTTGAACGGGTTGAACATTCGTCCCTCCTTCGCCACTGGATAATCGATAGAGGTTTCTTTTCAAATGGCATTATATCGCATGTGAAAGGATTTGGGTATGGCCACCTCCTTTGTGCGCGCTTCGCTTGATCGTCCGGCGTACACCTTGCCCGGTTTCTATTTCACCTCGGCGGACGTGTTTGCCCGCGAACAAGAGCGCATCTTTGCCCGCCAGTGGGTCTGCGCTGGACGCAGCGCCGATGTACCGGCTGCCGGTGACTACCGTCTCATTGAGGTCGCTGGCGAAAACTTGATCTTGCTCCGCGATCAGAGCGGCCAACTCCGCGCTTATTATAACGTCTGCCGCCACCGTGGGGCGCGGCTCTGCACCGCGGCGCACGGCCAGCTTGGCGAGAGCATTATCTGCCCCTACCACGCTTGGACGTACCGGCTCGATGGATCGCTGGCGACGGCTCGTTATATGCAGGATGCGCCCGATTTTCGGCGTGAAGACTGGCCCTTGATTAGCGTCGCCGTGGCTGAATGGGACGGGTTTGTGTTTGTGTCGCTGGCCGATCAGCCAACCCCGTTCGCCCAAGCCTTTGCGCCGTTGATCGGCAAGTTTCAGGCATGGGATGTGACCCGCCTTCAACGCGGCGCGCAGATTGTCTACGAAGTGGCGGCCAATTGGAAACTGATCGTTGCCAACTATTCGGAATGTTACCACTGCCCGCTGATCCACCCCGAATTGGTGGCTGTCTCGCCGTGGCAGAGCGGGCGCAACGACTTGACCAGCGGCCCCTTCTTGGGCGGCTATATGGAACTGAACCACGAAAGCATGACTCTCGACGGCCACACCCGCCGCCCGCCGCTACCCGGCCTCGCCGCGGCAGATCAACGGCGTGTCTACTATTACTCCATTTTCCCCAACCTATTGCTCAGTTTGCACCCTGACTACGTGATGGCGCACCGGCTCATTCCGCGCCGGCCCGATGCCACCACCGTCATCTGCGAATGGCACTTTGCGCCGGAAGTAATGGCTGCCGCCGATTTTGACCCCGCCGACGCGGTGACATTTTGGGATCGCACCAACCGGCAAGATTGGCACGTCTGCGAACTCTCGCAGCAAGGGGTCAGCTCACGCGCGTATCGGCCCGGCCCGTATGCCCAATCGGAAGGGTTGCTCTGGCAATTTGACCAAGAGTATCTGCGGGTGATGGAAGCGGAGTGATCGATCATCGTATGCGCGTGTTAATGCTCACCTACGGCAGCCGTGGCGATGTCCAGCCCTTTGTCGCGCTGGGAGCGGCGCTGCGCGCTGCCGGCTACCAGCCGGTCTTGGCCGCACCGGAGCGCTTTAGCCAGCTTGCCGCCGAACACCAGATCGCGTTCCTACCCCTGCCGGGAGACGTCTCACAACTTGCGCGCCAGATTGCCGATGAAGCGCGTGGCCGGCCATTGCGCCTGATCAGAATCATCTACCAATTCGCCCTACCGTTAGGGGTGGAGGTTGCGCGCCGGATTCAACAGGCCGCCAAATCCGCCGATTTGATCGTCCATACCTTTTTGACCGTCGCGCTCGGCCATCTGTACGCACAACACTACCGCATCCCCGAATGCGCGGTCGATCTGTTTCCCTTCTTCGATCCACCAGCCGAGTTAGCCAACCTGATGTGGCCGACTAGCCAGATGGATTTTCGCTGGCGGCGGCTAAGCCACGTCTTTGCCCATCACGTCTTTCGTATCGGTCAAAGTGTGGCCTATCGCATCTTACGCCAGCGCAACCCCGACATCGGCCCGCCGCGCTTGCCATGGGCCGCGCCGGGCCGTGTCATTCCGCTCTTGCTGGCTTACAGCAAGGCGCTAGTGCCGCCGGGAACCGCGCCTTTGAGCAGACAAACTGGTGCTTGGCGACTCCATCAGCCACACTGGCAACCGTCGCCCGATCTGGCCGCCTTTCTCGCCAGCGGGCCGCCGCCAGTGGTGGTCAGTTTCGGCAGCATGGCGAGCCGCGAGACAACCCGGATTGCGACCATCGTAATCGAGACCCTCCGGCGCACCGGCCAGCGCGGGATTATGCAGCGCGGTTGGGGCAATGTGCTGCCGCAACAGATGCCCGATTACATCTACCTTGCCGACGACATTCCCCACGACTGGCTGCTACCCCAAGCCGCCGCGATGATCCACCACGGCGGGGCGGGCACCACCGCCGCCGCCCTGCGCGCTGGCCTGCCGGCGGTGATCGTGCCATTTGCCGCCGACCAGCCGTTTTGGGCATGGCGCGCGCATCTCACCGGCGCCAATCCGGCCCCGTTGCCAGTGGGTGAACTCACAGTTGAACGGCTCAGCGCGGCATTACAGCAGGCGCTATCGCCCACCTACCGCGCACGCGCCGCAGACATCGCCAACCAGATGCGCTTGGAAGGTGGGGTGACGGCTGCGGTAGAACAGCTTGAGCAGTGGGCAACTAGGCAACCCGATGCTGCAAGAGGGTAATGGTTCGTAGGGCATAGTGAGGGTGCGCAATGACAGATGACCCGTTGTCATTGCGAGGGAGCGTGTGGTCGATTGTCATTGCGAGGGAACGACGGCACCCAGCAGAGCGGGGTGCCGCGCGACCGAAGCAATCTCCCGCTCTAGCGCCAAGCAACTCGCTCAGCCCATCCCTCCCGCTCTCGCAGGGGATTGCTTCGCCGCCTCTGGCGGCTCGCAAGGACAGATGACCCATTGTCATTGCGAGGGAGCGGCGGCGTCCAGCGAAGCTGGCTGCCGCGCGACCGAAGCAATCTCCCGCTCTAGCGCCAAGCAACCCGCTCAGCGCATCCCTCCCGTGCTCGCGGGGGATTACGTCGCCGCTTGGGGCAGACATTGCGCTGCCCCTTCACGCGGCTCGCAATGACAGAGGGGGGCGCGAGAACGGACGCGGGGCGCATAGACGCCTGAGCGGATACCAGCCTCGTCACTTCACCGGCGTCAGATCGAATAGTAAAATCCCCTCATCGCTGGTGCTGACCGCCAATTGCGAACCATTGGACGCAATCGCTACCGCCAGCGCTGCGCCGGCAGCAAGATCGATCTCGCGCAGCAGTGTGCCATCGGTAAAGCGATAAAATGCCAAATGACCGCTGATCGTGCCGGCAATGAGCAAGTCGCCATCAGGCGTCACTGCCAGACTGCTCACCCAACCGCGATCGGCGGGCAAGCTCATCTGCAACACTTCCGCATTATTGCGCGCCACGTCGCGCACCCGCAACGAACCGTCGCTGCTAGCGCTGAGCAGCAAGGTATTGTGAAAAACGATGCTCGTGATCGGGCCATTGTGGCCACGCAAGATCTGCGGATTCCCGCCGCGGGCCATCTCCCAGACCGCAATCTGCGGCGCGTCGGCAGGTTGATTGGTGGCCGCCGCTAGGTAGGCGCCGTTCCCACTAAAGGCAAGGGTATAGATCGGCCCGCCCAAGCCGCTCAGCCGGTGGAGATACTGGCGACTCGCAGTCTCCCAAATCGACACCTCGCCGCGCTCGTTGCCAACCGCGATTAGGCTACGATCAGGGCTGACCGCCAGATTGAGCGGAAACCCGTTCATGCCGCTCAATTGCTCGTTGGGCCGGCGATTCGTGAGATCGATTGTCACAATCTCGCCAGCTTCGCTGATCGCCACCACTTCGGTATCGCTAATAAACTCGATATAGCGCGTCGTCGCCGCCCCGCCATCAAGACTGATGGTTCGGCCGCTCTCAAACACATGCACCCGCACTGCGCCATTAGCACCGCTTGCCGCCAGTAAGCTGCCGTCTGGCCCATAACTCACCCCAGTCACGACCCCCTGCGTGACCTGAAAGCTCTGGATAACTTCAGTAGTATCGGCATTCCAAACCACCAAATTGCCACCTATATCGCTTGAAGCGAGTATCCGTTTGCCATCTGGATTCCAACTCAACCCCAGCAGTCGCAGACCGCGCTGGCGCAAGACCCCGCGCTCAGCGCCGTTGGCCGGGTTCCACAACCGCACGCTGCCGTCAAGGCTGGCGCTGGCCAACAAGCGGCCATCGGGACTATAGGCGACGCCGCGAATGACCACCCAGCCGTCGTGACCGCGCAACTCGCGCTGGACATCACCGGTTGCGGCGTCGAGCAGGTAGACGTTGCCGTTGATTGAACCAACTGCAAGCTGGCGTCCATCAGGTGAAAAGGCGATCCCGGTCAACCAGAAGGGCGTATTGCTCTGCGGGTCAACCGGCGCATTGAAACGAAAGGCATCGATCTGCCGCCCGCTGGACACATCCCACAAACGCGCTGTCCCGTCACGCGAGGCCGAGGCCAAACGTTGGCCATCAGGGCTAAACGCAACATTACCGAGCAGATCGGTATGGCCGCGCAGCACAACCAACGTCTGCCCGCTTGTCACATCCCAAATGCGCACCGTGCGATCGGCGCTGCCCGAAGCCAGCAGACGGCCATCGGGGCTAAAGGCCAACGAGCGAATCCAATCCTCGTGGCCGCGCAATTGGGCTAGCTCACGGCCATTACGTATATCCCACAACCGCACGACCGGATCATCTTGGGCTCCGGAAGCGAGGATCGCACCGTCAGGACTAAACGCTAGCGCGCTGACATCACCGGTATGGCCATTGAGCGTCGTCTGCGACACCAGCGTCTCGGCATTGCGCAACTGCACCGCTGCACCCACGGCGACCGCTGCCACTTGACCATCGGGACTGTAGGCCGCCGCCCCTAGCCCATCTTCACGCAATTGGGCCGTTTGGGTAATCGCTTCCACCTGCTGCAACAGCTCTGCCGCCATAGCCGCGGTTGGGGAAGGTGAGGCCGGCATGGTCGGCGACATCGCTGCTGTGCCGCCGATCCAGCCAAATAGCGAACTATTGGTCATGTAGAGACCCACCAGCACGGCAACCACCATACACACAGCCAGCGCAATCACAGCTAGCCCGCCGACGATAGCCAGCAGGCACGAGGTGCTAATGAATGGACGCGACGGTGCAGCAGCAGTGGCGGTCGCTCCTGCCGGAGCAGCAGCGGGTGGTGGTGCTGGCGGCAACGGCGCCGGCGCAACCGGCGCTGGCGTGGCTGAGGTTGGCGCAACCGGCGGCGGCGTGGCTGGGGTTGGCGCAGTCGCAGCCATCTTCTCAACCGGGGACGTTACCCCCATCGGTCGCCCGGCCATCAGCCGCACTGTCTCAAGCGCGCTGCGCATCTCGCTCACCCGCTGATAGCGATTGGCTGGCTTCAGCTCAAGCGCCCGCAACGTAAGCTGCTCGGCCAACACCGACACCTGAGGGTTCAGCGCACGCGGCGCATTGAGCGGTATGCCGGCCTGCCGTTGATGAGCCGGCGGCGGCGGCCAACCGGTCAGCAAGTGGTAGAGCACAGCGCCAATCGCATAAATATCGCTCACCGGCGCCGGCTCAACCGAATGATCGTACAACTCAGGCGCGCGGTACGGCGTGGCTTCAAAGCCCACGTGACGCGCGCAAGCAAACGGAGCCAGACTCAACCCGCCTTCGGGTGACGACCAGAAATCACACGTGCGCACATCGCCGAGCAAGAGCGGCGGCTGATGCGCGTGCAAGCGTTCGAGCACCTGCAGTAGCCGGTCAACGATCGCTAACGTCTCACTTTCGGGAAGCGGCGCGCCGCGCTCGCGGGCAAACCGCTCAAGGTCAGCACCGCCGGGATCGTCAGCCACCAGATAGCACACCTGATCGATCGCGAAATAGTCGCGCAACGCCAGCAACCCCGGCATATAGACTTGCGCCAGCTCGCGCGCCAGCCGCAAGACATCATCTACCGCGGCCTGATTGGGCTGGGGCAATGCGGTAATCAGCACACGCAATGACGAACGCTGATCGATCGCGCGGTATAGCTCGGCGTCAGGATAGGCATCGAGCGCGACGGTAATGCGGTAATGACCATTGAGTAAGGTATCGATAGCGAGCATGACGGCCCTTTGGCAGATAGACAACCGCTAATCCGAAGCCACCATCCGCCCGCTGGCAGACGGGTGGCGGAGCATGTGCTGCCATCAGTATACGGGATGTCTCAGTCGGCTGCGGCGAGAATGTGCGGTTGCAGCATCAGATCGCCCCGCGCTTGCGCTTCAGTAATCCGCTCGATGCAGCGATTGGCGCTAATCACTGCCCCTTCGATCGAGGCCAGAAAATGCTGGCGCGTGTAATCGCCGGCAAGGAAGAAGTTGCGCACCGGCGTCGCCTGATCAGGCCGGTACTTATCAACCCCCGGCAAGGCCTGATACACCGAGTTGGGAATGCGCACGATCGTGTGCTTGAGCAGCTTGGCTTTACGAGCAATTGGGTGCAAGCGGACAAACTCGCTCATCACAAACTGCACCAGCTCGTCGTCAGGCAGATTGATCAATTCGGCAGCCGGCGCGACCACAAACTGCATAATGCTGCGTTCACCTTTGTGATACTCCGGCGCCACTATCGCCATATCGGCGTAGACGCTGAGGTGGGTGCCGGCGCTAAACAGCAGGTTATCAACTCCGGCGATGCGCCGGTCAAAGAAGAGCTGCATCGTAATCACCGGCGAACCCTTCAGATGGCTCAGATTGGCAAAATAGGGCAGCTCGCGCAGCGCCGGCGGAATGACTTTTCGCAGATTATGCACCGGCATCGCCGAGACATACACATCGCCAGTGATCAGGCGGCCATCATCGAGCCGGAAACCGCTGACCTGATTCGTCTCAGCGTCATACTCAATCGCCGCCACCCGCGCATTCAACTCAACCCGGCCACCAAGCCGCTCGATCTGCGCAATTAGGGGCCGCCAAATGTTGGTGTCAGGCGAACCTTTCACCAACGCCATCCGCGGCGCCTCTTTCTCGTGGGCAAAGTGAAGCATCGCTGTCAGCGGCAGCTTGGCCGAAACGCGATCGGCGCGCTGGAAGTTGAGCGCCAGCGCCATCGTGTGCATCACTTCGTCGATCGAACGCTGGCCCATGCCGTGGCGGAGATGCCACGAGGCATAGGTCTCGTTATCCTGCTCGTCAACGTACTTTTGATCGCCAAAAATCACGCGCATCAGCCCTAGACCCATGCGCAATTTATCGCCCAATGAGAGCGGCTTGAAGGCCAGCACACCAGCCAACCCGTTAAGCGGGGTCGGCAGCCACGGCACAAAGCGGATCGGAGCCAACCCGTGGCGCTCGGAGGCAAAGATCATCTCGGCTGGCTTCCAGTTGAAGGTATCACCCAAGCCGTACCGCTCAAGGAAGGCGAGAAGATTGTGGTATGCGCCGAAGAAGACGTGCAATCCACTCTCGATCCAGTCGCCATCGGCGTCTTGCCATGCCGACACCTTACCACCGGGCACATTTCGCTTCTCAAGCACAATCACCTCGTAGCCACGCTCGACCATCGTCCGCGCGACCACCATACCGGCCGGGCCGGCGCCTGCAATCACAATCCGCATAGTGGTATGCTTCCTGTCGCTATTCAATGTGCAAAAATGAACAACCTACATCTTTATAGCACGGTTAGTATGGCCGCGCAAGGTAGATGAACAGCTCTTGCACAAGGCACCCCTATCGCTCCCCATTGTCATTGCGAGCCGCGTGGAGGGGCAGAGCGATGCTCTGCCCGCACGCGGCGAAGCAATCCCCCGCGAGAGCGGGAGTCCCCTCTCAGCCTCCTTCCCGCTCCCCCTTTGTCATTGCGAGCCGAGCGCAGCGTGGCGAAGCAATCCCCCCGCGAGAGCGGGAGCCGCCTCCTCAGCCTCCTTCCCGCCCCCACCTGTCATTGCGAGCCGAGCGCAGCGCGGCGAAGCAATCCCCCCCCGCGAGAGCGGGAGGTATGCCCTGAGCGGGCTTCCTGTCGCTAGAGCAGGAGATTGCTTCGGGCGCTGCGCCCCCGCGCAATGACAACCGGCCACGCCCTCACCCCCCTCGCAATGACATCGGGCCTTGGCAGGACACCCAAACCAATCAGCGCCAAGAATGGTACAATGCGAGTACGCATTTACGCTGCAATCGATACCGTTACAATCACCGACGCCTGCCCTATGCTTCACCGCGCATTGCTCGCTCTTGCCTTGGCCGTGCTGATGGGCGGGCAATTCTTGCTCCCGCGCTTGCCCCGCCCGCTCGATCTGCCGCCGCCGCGCACAGTGATCACCACTAATCCCCTGATCGGGGTGCATACGCGCCTCACCGGCATCGGCGACGAAGGTTACATTCGCCGTACACTCGCCCAAGTACATGACATGGGTGCGAGTTGGATCGTTGAACTCTTTCCGTGGGCGTATATCCAACCGCGTTCGCGCTACGGCTTCGATTGGACGGGAGCCGATATGGTGATTGCCCATGCCCATGCGCAGGGGTTACAGGTCGTGGCCCGGCTCGACATTGTGCCGGCGTGGGCCCGCCCGCCCGATACGACTGACCGTTATCTTGACCGTGATCACTTTGCCGATTTTGCCAATTTCGCCGCCGCGTTCGCTGCGCGCTACGCGCCGCAAGGCGTGCGCCATATCGTGATCTGGAATGAGCCAAATCTACGCTTCGAGTGGGGCGAACGACCGCCCGACCCCGGTGCGTACACCGATTTGCTCAAGCATGTCTATCCGGCGATCAAAGCCGCTGCCCCTGACGCCATCGTCATCGCCGGCGCCCTCTCGCCCGGCCCTAGCCTCGAAGGCGGCGCGCTACGCATGGACGATATGCAATTCCTCGCTTCAATGGCCGATGCTGGCGCGTTTCCGTTTTTTGATATGTGGGCCGTGCATGCCTATGGCGGGTTGGAACCGCCCGATGCCACCCCTGCCCCCGATCGCGTCAATTTTCGCCGCATCGAGCTGGTGCGCGATCTGCTTGACCGGCTTGGCGGCGCTGATAAGCGGATCATCATTACCGAAGGCGGCTACAACGACCATCCGCGCTGGAGCGGCGCGGTGCGCCCCGCTGACCGGCTGCGTTGGACGATCGCCACCTATGAACAATCGCGGCGCTATCCGTGGCTCGAAGCGACCATCCTCTGGCAATTCAGCACACCCTTCTTGACCCGTTCGTATCCCGATGCGTGGAACTTCGTCCATCCCGACGGCACGCCGCGCGCGATCTATTTGGCGGTGCAGGAATATGCCCGTTATGGGGTGATACCAGAGGTGATGGATCCGTAATCGCCAAACTATGGCGTGCGGCAGTATGACTGCCGCAC
>NZ_DAOTWH010000010.1:0-2584 GCF_034435895.1 Chloroflexus sp. | reverse complement strand
CCATGCCGACCGCACGCGATGGGGTGGCCGCAGCCGCCGGCCAGAACGGCCGGATCTACGTGTTTGGCGGCGCGACGGCTGGCTTTTCCCGCGACACGGCCGAGGAGTATGATCCGCAGACGGACACATGGCGCGCACTGCGCGCCATGCCCACTCCGCGCGAAGGAGCGGCCGCTGTGACCGGCGCGGACGGCCGCATCTATGTTTTCGGCGGCTATAACTACGCCAGCGGCTGGCTGGCGACGGTTGAGGCTTACGATCCCGCGACCGACTCGTGGACGACGTGCGCGTCGCTGACATTGGACCGGGGGGGCCTAGCCGGCGTCCGCAGCGCGGGCAGCGCCTTCTATGCGCTCGGCGGCGCGCGCAGCAGCGGCCAAGAGTACGTGGCCACCGTCGAGGTGGCCCAGTTTCCCCTGCCGCTGAAGGCCTATCTGCCGCTGATCTTCCGGGGTGGATGATCCTGCGCCGCGCATCTACCTGTCGCTGACACTGCGCCGATAACCTGTAGGGGCGCATACCCGTGCGCCCCTACCGCACGGCGGCAGTCATTCACCCTGAAGAACGGCGTCGCCTTCTAAGGCGGCTTCGCCGGCGCCGAAACCAGCCGGGACGCGCGCGACTGGCAGACCAACAAGACCATCCTCAGCGGTGATATTGACCGGAAAGACATCAACGCCGACGGCAACCCCGTGATTGGTCGGCGCTCATACGTGTTCACCTGCGTGTGATTGCAAGGAGGCTTATTGTGCGATCCCGTTTCCTCTTCCTGATGGCGTGTGGGTTGGGTTGTCTCGCTCTGTCGTAGTCGCTCGTTGCGTGGGCCGTGAGCGCATGGACAAATCCGGTGATCATTGTGGCCCAAGCATACCTTAAAAACGTCAGCGTGAGCGATGACGGCGCCCGTCTGGTCGCGGTTGATGTTGTGAATGGCGAGGATAAAAGTCGCAATATTGTGGTCAGCGAGTTCAGTAATGGCGCTTGGCAGCCGGTGCAAGTGATTGCGCAGAATGGCGTGTGTGATACGTCCCAAGACACGCATCTGGTTATGAGTGGCGATGGCAATACGATTGCGTATGTTGACTGGACTGGCAAGCACCCGTGGTGTATATCGTGGATCGGCTGCCTAATGGTAGGTGGGGCGAGCCGGTGTTGCTGAACACGGATCTGAGCAATATCCATTACTGGATCAGTCTCAGCCCGGATGGGCGCACGTTGGCATTGGTGAGCTATAAGCCGTTCTTTGACATCGATCAGGTATACGTTACGACGCGCACCAGCAGCGGTTGGTCGCCGCTCACGCGCGTCTCTGATCCGGCGTTTGGCGGTCGTCATCCAGCGCTGAGCGCTGATGGACGCCGCATGGTCTACATCCAAAATGGGCGGGTGATGTACAGCGAACGCCTTGGCCGGCGCTGGTCGCCGCCGATCTATCTGACGTTGAATAACTACTGGGAAGGCGCTTCGGTCGAGTATCCGTTGTTAAGCGGCGATGGGCATACGGTGGTCTATTGGTTGGTGCGGCTCGAAGGCAATGTGCGAGTCAGCAAAGAGCTCTACGCTATCCGCCGGACAAGCGCCGGTTGGGGAACGCCGGAACGAGTCAACAGCCGCTTGAATGTTCCGGTGGTTAATTGATTCGGCGGTGGCGCTGAATAGCCAAGTCACGCGCTTGATCTATCCACGGGCTTTAGTCATCGATAGTACAGTCAGTGCGAGTGTGTTGGAGGTTGCCGAATGGACGAATAGCGGATGGCAGGAGACGACCTTGCCGGTCGCGGCGGCGGGCGAGACGTTTGAGTATGGGCCGCGCTTAACGCCTGATGGTATGGCATTGACCTATCTCAGCGGCGCTGGGATCAGGCGTACCCCACGAATGCGCCACTGGCGATGATATCAACCCCTGCGACCACCAGCCGGATCATCACCACCACTGGCGGCAATTTGTGCGCCAATCATTAACCGATTTGCTACGAATTTGCGCCGGACACCTTTATTACGACGGTGCAGATCACGTACACGCCAGTAACGCAATTGCCGGGGCCAGCGCCGGCGATTACTGATGCGAATGCTCCTGTCCAAGCACAGTATCTCTTTACCATCTCGGCGCAACCGGAATCAGCAGGCGCTGCCACAACTGCTGCGATCCAGCCGCAACAACCGGTGACGGTATTCATCAATTACCGCCAACCGGTAATTGCCGGCACAATCGGCCTCTGGCGCTGGGAGGGGAATGGCTGGGCGTCCGTCGCTGGCGTGGATGATCCAGAGGCGCGCCTGCTGACGGCGATGTTGGATCAAACCGGCACGTATGCGATCTTCGGCGCCAGTTATCCGGTGTATCTGCCGGCAATCCAGCGTTAAGCGGTTCAATGGCGGGCAGAACCTATACGTGCAGATATGGTTGATGGCTTTGAGATGCGTCGGTGTGCCCTCACCCCCGGCCCCTCTCCCGCGCTCGCGCGGGAGAGGGGCGCTACTGTGTTCTGCGTAAGAATGGCTTTGCCGCCATGCCGCGGCTCCCCCTCTCCCGCTGTCAGGCGGGAGAGGGGGTTGGGGGGGGGGGGGGCCAATGATAAAGGCG
>NZ_DAOTWH010000009.1:0-13178 GCF_034435895.1 Chloroflexus sp. | reverse complement strand
GCCACCCCTGCCGCGGCGCTGCACGCCGCCGCCGCCATCCGGCAACCGCCGGCGCAACCGGTCGCGTTGGCCATCACGGTGGCTGAGACGGTCACGCTGGCGGTTCGGTTTGCCGGCGTCGCCGCAGCTGTCGATCGCCAACTGGGGTTGGCGATCGCCGCTTGTGATCGAGCTGAGGAGGTCGCGCTCAGCATCGATGATCGTGAACTGTGGGCAGTGCCATCCACGCCGGACGATGCTCTTGTGCTGCGCATTGGCGTGCCTGAGCGAATGCTGGCCGTCGCCGTTGATGCAGTGACGGCGCTGGCCCCATCCCACCTCACCGTCTTCCCCGGTCTTGGCTTGATGGTTGGGGGCTGGCCGGCAGCAGCAGCGCTGCACTTGCCCGCCCTCCGCCAAACCCTTGCCGGGATGGATGGTTACGCTGTGGTTGAGCGCGGCCCTGCCGGGATCGATCGCTGGGGGCCGCCGCCAACGATCAATCTGATGCGCGCATTGCGCCAGCGGTGGGATCCGGCAGGAATTCTCAATCCGGGGCGGTGGGTGGTGGAATAATTGCGATTTCATTCCGATAAGGTGATTAGGCGGTTCGCAGACAAGGAGAAACGTATGGCGCTGCTCGGTTCACTGATTGCGTTGGGTGCGGCGCTGGTCTTTGCCGCATTAGCGATTGCGACCCTCTGGGGTGGTTGGCAAGCGGTGCAGCGCGAACTCGTGCGCGGGTTTGTGAGTGCCAATCCGCCAGTGGGCGAACGGATCTGGAGCATCCTCTTCACCGTTGTTCCGCTCTTAGGCGCGGCGCTGCTTGGCCTGCTGGCGGCATGGCGAATCGCGCAAGTAGCCTTTGGGCTTGGATAAGGAGAAAAACCGTATGACTCGTCCCCGTCCGGTGGTGTTGATTATTATGGATGGCTGGGGGGTTGCGCCTCCCGGCCCCGGCAATGCGGCTGATCTGGCTGATACGCCGCACGTTGATGCGTGGATGGCGACCTGCCCCTTCACCACGCTGGGAGCTTCGGGGTTAGATGTGGGGTTGCCCGCAGGGCAAATCGGCAACTCGGAAGTCGGCCATCTCAATATCGGCGCCGGTTTTGTTGTCTATCAAGAGCTAACCCGTATTAGCAAAGCGATCACCGACGGCGATTTCTTTACCAATCCGGCCTTATTGCAGGCGATCGAGCATGTCAAGCAACGCGACTCGGCCCTGCATCTGATGGGTCTGTTCGGCCCCGGCGGCGTCCATGCCCACGAGGATCACCTGCATGCCTTGCTCGAGTTGGCTCACCGCCACCAACTGCACCGCGTCTACCTGCACCTCTTCCTCGATGGGCGCGATGTGTTGCCGCGCAGTGCGCTGGGTTTTCTCGATACGCTGGAAGGGGTGATCAACCGGCTCGGCGTAGGCACAATCGCGACGGTGTCAGGTCGCTACTACGCGATGGATCGCGACAAGCGCTGGGAGCGCACCGGCAAGGCGTATGCAGCATTGGTTGATGGCGTCGGCGAGCAGGCGCCCTCGGCGCGGGCGGCGATTGAAGCCTCGTATGCGAAGGATGTCAGCGATGAGTTTGTCTTGCCGACGGTGATCGCCGGTGCTGATGGCGCTCCCATCGCTACCGTGCGCGACGGCGATGCGGTGATCTTCACCAACTTCCGCCCCGACCGGGGCCGCCAGTTGACCCGCGCCTTCGTTGATCCAGACCTCAACGAGCGCATTCGCCAGCATTACGAGCGGCAAAAAGCCGAGGGCCAGCCGTTGCCGCCGCAGATTTGGCAGCGTGACCGGCAATTGCGCGATCTGTGTTTCGTGACGATGACCCAATACGAAGAGGGATTGCCGGTATTGATCGCCTTCCCGCCGCGGTACGTCACGAGCCCGCTAGCGGCGGTGATCAGCCAAGCTGGGTTGCGCCAATTCCACATTGCCGAAACCGAGAAGTACCCGCACGTCACCTTCTTTCTCAACGGCGGGATCGAAGAGCCGTTCCCTGGCGAGGATCGCCAGCTCATTCCCTCGCCGAAAGTCGCTACCTACGACCTCAAGCCGGAAATGAGCGCGCCGGAAGTGACCGAGGCGCTCTTGCAGGCGATTGAGAGCGACCAGTACGATTTCATCGTGGTCAATTATGCCAACCCGGATATGGTAGGCCATACCGGCAACATTCCGGCGGTGATCAAGGCGTGTGAAGCGGTCGATGCCGGGTTAGCGAAGGTGGCGCCGGCGATTTTGGCACGCGGCGGGGTAGCGCTGGTAATTGCCGACCACGGCAACGCCGAGCAGATGATCGATCCGGAAACGGGTGGCCCGCATACGGCCCACACGACCAACCCCGCGCCCTGCTTTTTGATTGGCGGCCCCGGCTATGGTAAAGACGACGTGAGCCTGCGCAGCGGCGGGCGGTTGGCCGACGTGGCGCCGACGCTACTGGAGCTGTTGGGCTTGCCGCCGGCGGCCGATATGACCGGGCAAAGCCTGATTGTGCGGCGGTAGGTGGTTCAGTCGCGTGAGACGCGACTCAGGGTGGGTGTGCAACCCGCCCTAATCATTACCCGAACAGGTCGAGCCTGTACCGTCCGTGCCTTGGCTTCCGCTCATTTCGCCAAGGCACGCACCACGGCGATCAAATCGCTGCGCCGGTAGCGACCCTTTTGCAACACAGTTGCGCCGATGTTGGTCAATACACTCAGCTCATCGTGATGGAGCGGTTTGGCAGTAACCACCACAACCGGAGTGGTCATTGTTTGCCGTACATGGTGCAAAAGGTCTAACCCATCGCCATCAGGCAGAATCAAATCAAGAATCACCAGCGCTGGCTTCGCACTAAGCCAGATCGTTTTTCCGGCAGCGCCATCGCCAGCTTCTATTACATCCCACCCTTCGCTCTCCAACGCGCGCCGGATCATCAAGCGAGTTGGTGTATCGTCTTCAATCAGCAAAATGGCATTTGACGCCGGTTGGGGTCGTGACAGCACCATCTTCACCGTACGAATCACGGCCTCCACCTCACCCGGCCACCGCACGCAGGGCATTGCGCACTCGCCGCTATCAGTATGGTACAGCCAGATCACAGGGACAGCATCCCAACCGGCGGTAAGCAGCATTGCTTCTACTGATGCGCGTTCGTGCGTGGTATCAATAAGCAACGCGGATGGCGGCCTGCGCACGTGAGCAATTGCTTCGGCCAATGATGATGCCCGTTGCACCTGCCAACCCACTTGTTCAAGTGCGTTTTGTAGGATGCGGTCTTCGATGGCTGCCACCAACACGATATCAGGTTGCAGCCAATAGTTCGTTTGCACAACGTAGGTTCACGTGATAGCACGATCGGTATGTGGATCGTGAAACTGATCCCGGCTGGCATACGTGGATAGACGGCCAGTGAACCACCCATCAACTCGCACAACTGGCGACTCAACGCTAACCCTTGTGCCCCTCATCGACGCGACGCAACTCGGTGGAGGGGAGCGCGAATGGTGTGAGCAAAGCTTTAAGGTGCTGTTCGTTTAGGGTGGCGCCGGTATCGCTGATGGTGACCGCTAGCACATCACGTTGCGCGTCAGCCGTTTGTCGCTGCACTTGCACCGTGATAACGCCATGCCGAGTCGTGGCGGCGGCAAAGCGCAGCGGATGGATCAACACATGGCGCAGCCGGTTCAGATCGGCGACGATCAAGCCCAAATTCGCCGGTCGTTCAATTTCGAGCCGGTTGTGGTTATGGCGAATCAGTGGCCCGATCTCGCTCAGCACATCATCCAGCAAGGTATCGAGCGAGAACGGTTCGGGTTGTAAGGTAAGCATTCCCGCCTCGATCTTGGCGCTATCGAGCAGAATATTGAGCCGGCTCAGCAAACGCCGGCCAGCGCGGGCAATTGTGCCGGCATCTTCAGAAGCTGCCGGGCGATCAGTGAGCGCCTCGCGCAACATTTCGCCTATCGCAATTATCGTGTTGAGCGGGTTGCGCACATCGTGGTCGAGGCGGGCCAGAAAGGCGCTTCGCTCACGATTGATGGTTTCGGCGGCCTCTTTGGCTTGTTGCAACGACTCCACCAATCGCACTCGAGTCAGCGCCTGTCCGGCCAAGCGCGCGGCAATTCCTACATAGGCGATTTCGTCGTCGATAAATGCGTTGGGTTGCGGGCGATACAGGATCAACAGGGCATAATCTTGCTGATACAACAGGATCGTCGCTGCCACCGCCGATCCTTGCAGGCTGGGTAAATTCTGAAATGAATAGGCGCTTAGATCGGCGATATAGCACGGGTTGGTATGCGCCTGTTCGAGGCCCTTGGGCGCGACTACTTTGAGTAAAGGATCGCGCCGGTAGCCATGCGTGACTTGCGGGATCCAGAACGTCCCATCTGCTTCGCGAGTGTAGATACCGATGCGATCATCGGGTTCTTTGCCGGTAGCCAACGTATCAACTATGCACCGATAGATCGCCGCTTCATCGTTCAGATGACTCAAGGCAAGGCTCAGATCAATCAGAATCTGTTCGCAGCGGCTGCGCCGGCGTTCCTGAGCGAGCAAGGCCTCGTTGTGGGCGAGGGCGCGTTGCAGTTGGATGGTGCGCTGAGCGACCCGATCTTCAAGTTTGGCAATCGTTTCGTTCAATTCATTGGTGAGCCGGGCAAGCGCGCGGGCCAGATCACCGATCTCGTCGGCGCCAACAATCGGGATCGGCGTCTCACGCCAGCCATTAGCGACCCGTTTGGCCGCGTAGGTCAATTCTGCTAACGGGTGGGTAATATTACGCTTAAAGATCCAAGCCAGCGCGCCGAAGATCACGGCACTGCTGACGAGCATCTAGCCGATCACGCCATAATTGGCCCACGTCGCCACATTGAGCGTCGCCGCTGCGCGATCATGTTCGGCTGCAATCACTTGCTGAATCCCATCGATAGCGCGCAGCATGTCGTCGGTGTGATACTGCAAGGTAATGGCATACTGTTGCAATTCCCGATCAAGTGTGGTCAGTTGCAAGAAGGTGTTGAGATAGGCAGTCAACCGCTGTTGGAGGAAGATCCTATCTGGTTCAGGCAAGTCCATGACTACCATTCGCAATTGATTAATCTGGATGCGCACTCCATCAACATATTCCTGCCGGCGTGTGCTCAGGTACGCTTGCTCTTCCAGCGCGAGCCGCAAACCTCGTTCACGGAATGCGCTCTCGTGCCGATCGAGCGTTAACCACAACGTACGACGCGCTTCACGAAGTTGATGCTCGATACCATCGATCCGGCGACGTTGTTCGATCTGGGCCGTGATCTGCGCAAGGGTGGCTTGATAGGTATTGAGGATCTGACCCAATTCTTGCGTGAATGGGTTGAGGGCGGGCATTTCGGCGCTGATTGACTCAAGTTTGGCGAATGCTTGGCGCGCTGCTTGGAATGCTTCGGTATAGGCAACGATCGTGAATGGTTCGATAGCTTGATTGGTGTACGCTAGTTCAAGCAGGGCGCTATTATAGCGATGTGCTGTCAGCAGAGCAATGTTGAGCGATAGAGCCGCCTCGCGAGCCGCTGATGTGTTCTGGATAGACTGGATGGCTTGTTGGTGCAGGAATCGTTGCAGCCATAAACCAGCAATTGACACCACCAACGAAATGACAACTGCACTAGAGAACAGGATATTGAGACGACGGTTCGATGTAGGCGCCGGATCCATCATCGTCGTACCTCCGCCCAAGCGGCACGGTAGAGTTCGTACGTTGCCGAGTCAACATCGACTAACCGGAATAACCGTCCCTCTTGTTCAAGGGCCTGATAGCGTTGGATTAAGTGCTGCAGTTCGTTATCGAGACGGTCAAAGGCGGCGCGATTCGGGGAAATATAGCAGGTCTTGTTTGCTAAAGCCGCACCGTGTTCACCCGTCAAGAGAAAATTGATAAACTGCTCGGCGACGGCGTGGTTAGCGGCATTGGCGAGTACGCACATATTATCAGCCGCGAAGATTGCGCCCTCGGCCGGAATTTCAAACCGGATGTCAGGATCGATACTTGCTAGTTGAAGAATATCGCCACTCCATTCGATCACTACATCGGCTTCGCCGTTGGCTAAGAAGGTTTGCCCATCATCGCCGGCAAAACGAATAATGCGTCCGGCATGGGTGCGCAACCAATCACGAGCAGCGCCAATGGCGGACGGATCACTTGTATTTGGGCTATATTCCAGCTTTATCAAGGCTAATCCGAGACCAAAGCGAGGGTCGTCAATCATAACCACACGGTTGCTGCGGGCCGGATCGAACACATCATCCCAACTGGTAATCGGTTGGCGCTGGGCTGATTGGCGGTAGCCAAAGCCAAGTACACCCCACAGATATGGCACGCAAAAGCGATTGACCGGATCACTTGCAATCCGATTAAATGCCGGATCAAGATTGGCTAAATTAGGGATCCGTCCACGATTCAGCACGGCCAACCGCTGCTCGCGGATCAGTCGATCGACGAGTATATCGCTGACGATCACCAAATCGTACGGCTCGTTGGCGGTGGTCAGCAGGTTGTACAGCTCTTCGTTATTGCTGTAGGTGTGGTAGACAATGGCGATGCCGGTTTCACCAGTAAACGCATCGAGTGATGTAGGATCAATATAGGTATCCCAGTTGAGGATCCGGAGCAGCGCAGGGGGCGGCGACGCTGGCGGCGGCGGCGGCGCGGCGCAACCGATCATGATCCAGCTTACAAGCAGTAGTTTGACGAGACGTGACGTCATTGGATCAAAATCTGGGTGTAACGATTCAGCATTCGCTGCGGTATTCATAATAGGACGGTGATATTACCAACCGGCAATCATTTCGTGCCAATACGGTGTTCGTACTGGCAGAGCGAAAGCGGAGTATAATACTTGCCGCCTGCCCTCTGCCCCTCACGACAGGAGTGATGCGTATGTCAGCTCGCCGCCAGCGCTGGGAGATTCACCCGCCAGCGCCTGCCGATGTTAGCGAACGTCTTGGTCTGCCACCGTTGCTGGCGACGTTGCTTTACCAACGCGGGTTGCATGATCCCGCCGCTGCTAGCGCCTTTCTCGCCGCCGATTACGCTACCGGCTTGCACGATCCGTTCCACATGCGCGGCATGGCTGAGGCCGCAGCCCGGATCGCCTTGGCCATCGATCGCGGTGAGTTAGTGGCGGTCTATGGCGATTTTGATGTTGATGGGGTGACGGCAGTCGCGTTGCTGACCCAAGCGCTTGGCGCCATGGGCGGGCGGATTAGGCCGTACATTCCGCATCGCGCTCGCGAGGGGTATGGCTTAAACAATCTGGCGATTAGCCAGTTGGCGGCTGATGGAGTACGCCTGCTAATCACAGTTGACTGCGGAATCTCTAACTACGCCGAAGTGGCTGAGGCGAATCGGTCGGGGGTTGATGTCATCGTCACTGACCACCACCATCCGCCTGCCGAGCTGCCGCCGGCGTTGGCAGTGGTTAATCCCAAGCAACCCGATTGCGCTTACCCGTTCAAAGGTCTGGTCGGGGTTGGGATTGCTTTCAAGCTGGTACAGGCATTAGCGCGCTACGGCAAGCGCCCGGCCAATTTGCGCGGACGCGATATGCTCGATCTGGTAGCACTGGGCACGGTGGCCGATATGGGGCCATTGCTCGACGAGAATCGGGTATTAGTGCGGGCTGGCCTGATCGCGATCAACGAGACGGCCCGTCCCGGCGTGCGCGCGCTGATGGCTGCCGCCGGGCTAGCACCCGGCTTGATCGACAGCGGCGCGATTGCTTTTGCGCTCGCCCCCCGCCTCAATGCCGCTGGACGGCTGACCGACGCCCGCCGCGCCTACGAGTTGTTGCTGGCCGGTGACCGGGAAACTGCCAATGGGTTAGCCGCCGAATTGAATGCCACCAATCGCGAGCGGCAGGCGCTGACCCGCCAGTTGCAGGCGCGGGCCGAAGAGTTGGTCGCGCAGAGCGGGCGAGCTGAGCAACCGTTGATCGTGCTCGCCAGTCCTGAATTCAACGCCGGTGTGATTGGATTGGTTGCGGCTCGCATCGCCGAGACCTACCATCGCCCGGTGGTGGTCATCGAGCAAGGCGGTGAAACCTCACGCGGTTCGGCCCGCTCGATCCCCGGTTTCAGTATTATCGATATCTTCGATCAATGCGCCGACCTATTCGTGCGCTACGGCGGCCATGCTGCGGCAGCCGGCTTTACGATTGCCACCGCGCAGATTCCGGCGCTTGAACAGCGATTGCTCGCCTTGAGCCGGCAATATTTGCGTGACGGCCAACTGGCGCCGCGGCTGATGATTGACGCGGTGTTGCCGTTGACCGAGCTCTCGTGGGAGCTGTACGCCGGCATCCAGCAACTGGAGCCGTTTGGGCAAGGCAACCCGCAGCCGATCTTGATGGCGCCCAACGTGACCGTCATCGACCCGCAGCCGACCAGCGACGGCGCCCATCTGCGCATGCGGGTGCGCGCCGGCAATAGCGTCTTTGAGGCGATCGGCTTTCACTTTGGCCACTTGGCCGAAGCGTTGCAGCGGCACTCGACGATTGATCTCGCCTATCAATTGGCAGTGGATGAATGGAACGGGCAGCGGCGGATGCGGTTGCTGGTGCGCGATTTCAGGCGAGCGGGAGGCGCGCGGAACGGTGGCTGAGACAAAAACCGCCCTGCCTATCATCAAGGCAGAGCGGCACATAGAGACCGGATGCGAGCAGTTAGGCGTCAGACTGATTGGTAATCGGTGGTTGGGGCCGGCGCGCCAGCAACGGGTTCACGCCCCACAACGACTGCAGGTATTGGCGCGCGCCACTGGTGCGCCGATCGAGCAACATCACGAAACGACTCGCGTTTGCCAGTCCCAGACGCTCAACCAATGCCGCCCATCCTTCCTCGATCAGCCGAGTCTCGGATTGATTCATCGCATCTGCTCCTTAACTAACCGTAGGTCAGCCTCGACCATCATCTGCACCAGTTCGGGGAACGAGGTGCGTGGTTGCCAACCAAGCTTCTGGCGGGCCTTGGAGGGATCGCCGATGAGCAGATCCACTTCGGCTGGACGCATAAAGCGTTGGTCGACCACCACATAATCGCGATAGTCAAGACCGACATAACTAAACGCCAACTCGCAAAACTCGCGGACTGAATGCGTTTCGCCGGTGGCGATCACGTAGTCGTCGGGCTGATCCTGTTGCAGCATCAGCCACATCGCTTCGACGTAATCACCGGCGAACCCCCAATCGCGCCGAGCCTCAAGGTTGCCCAATCGTAGCTCCTCATCGAGCCCGAACTTAATCCGCGCCACACCGTACGAAATCTTGCGAGTGACAAACTCAAGCCCACGCCGCGGACTCTCGTGGTTAAACAGGATGCCAGAAGTGGTGTGCATCCCGTAGCTTTCGCGATAGTTTACCGTAATCCAGTGCCCATACACCTTGGCGACCCCATAGGGGCTGCGCGGGTAGAATGGCGTTGTCTCTTTCTGCGGCACCTCCACCACTTTGCCGAACATTTCACTGCTCGACGCCTGATAAAACCGGATGTCGGGATCCACAATCCGCACCGCATCGAGCAAACGGGTCACACCCAACGCGGTGGTTTCGCCGGTAAAGACCGGCTGCGGCCACGAGGTCTGTACGAAGGATTGCGCCGCGAGATTGTAGACTTCGTGCGGGCGATGCTCGTGCAAAATTTGAATCAGTGACACCTCATCGAGCAAATCGCCGCTGACAAGGGTCAGTTTATCTTGAATATGCTTAATTCGCTCGAAATTGACGGTGCTCGAGCGCCGCACCATCCCGATCACCTCATATCCTTTGGCAAGCAAAAACTCGGCGAGATAGCTGCCGTCTTGCCCGGTAATGCCGGTGATCAATGCGCGTTTCGGAGCCATTGTTTGTTATCCTCTCACATGAGCAGGGCGACACGCCGGCGGCTGCTGTGCCATGGCGACTCAAACGATGCTACTATACAACGGATTGGCGGATCGCGTCTGCTAAGTGAGTTACCATGACCGTTACTGAAGAACCGATTGGCCAACGAATTGCCCGGTTACGCGCCAACCTCGGCTGGACGCAGCAGGATCTAGCTGAGCGTCTGGCCATCTCGCGGGTGGCCGTCTCTCACATCGAGTTGGGGCTGTCGATGCCCGGCGAGCGCACCATCACGCTGCTAGCCGGTTTGTTCAAATGTGAACCGCTGCAACTCGTCGCCGGTACTGATTACCCGCCGGCACGGGCGGAGCGGTTGCCGTTTGTGGCCTGCCGCTACACCGAAGTCGAGTTGCAACTGGCGTTGCTGGCCCGCGATCGGGCTTGGCTAGCCGAGATGGGGGCGGCAGCGGGTGCGCGCGCCGCCGCCATCATTGACGAGTGGCGCTGGCGGCTCGACCAACTCGCCCGTGAGACGCTCGATCGTCGCGAACGGGCGCTGATTGCCGCTGCGCGCCGCGAACTAGACGGCTGACCTACAACTCGCCGCGGGCCGCCGCCACTGCCTTCTGTGCGCCTTCGGCCAGCGTGGCCGCCGGGATCAGCTTGGAACCGGCCAACAATGCCCGTCCGGCCTCTTCATTGGTGCCGACCAGCCGCGCCACCATCGGCACATCGGTGGGCACCTCTTCGAGAGCGGCGAGAATGCCACGCGCGACTTCATCGACGCGAGTGATGCCGCCAAAGATGTTGAACAACACCGCCTTAACATTCGGGTCAGAGAGAATGATCTGCAACGCTGCTTTGACCTTTTCTTTGCCGGCCCCGCCGCCGATGTCGAGGAAATTGGCCGGCTCGCCGCCTGACAGCTTGATCACATCCATTGTCGCCATGGCCAACCCGGCGCCGTTGACCATACAGCCGATGTTGCCGTCGAGCTTGATGTAGGTAATATCAGCCTCGCGCGCGCGCCGTTCGGCTTCGGGGTCGGCGGAGGGATCGCGGAGCGCCGCCAGTTCGGGGTGGCGGAAGAGGGCGCTCTCGTCAAGGAGCACTTTCGAGTCGAGCGCGAGCAGGCTACCATCGGCCTTCACCACCAGCGGGTTGATCTCGGCCAGCGAAGCGTCATTCTCGACAAAGGCCCGGTACAGCGCGCTGGCGATCTGGGCGAATTGGCGCGCTTGCTTACCGTCGCGCAACCCAATGCGGAAGGCCAGCTCGCGGGCTTGAAAATCAAGCAAGCCCATCGTCGGGTGGGCGGAAATCTTGATAATTGCTTCCGGATTCGTCTTCGCGACCTCTTCGATCTCGACGCCGCCTTCGGCTGAGGCGATCATCGTAATCCGCTTGCTGCCGCGATCGAGGATTGCCGACAGATAGATCTCGCGCTCGTAGCTGACCGCTTCGGCGACCAATACCTTCTCGACAGTCAACCCTTTGATGTTCATGCCCAAGATTTGCCCGGCCACATGCTCGGCCTCGTCCGGGGTTTGGGCCAACTTGACGCCGCCTGCCTTGCCGCGCCCACCGACATGCACTTGCGCTTTCACCACCACTGGCCCGCCGATCTGCTCGGCGATGGCGCGCGCCTCAGCGGGCGTGACCGCCACGCCGCCACCAGTCACTGGAATGCCGTAGCGCGCCAAGAGGTCGCGCGCCTGATATTCGTGCAATTTCATGCCAGATCTCCGCTACCCGCAACGGGCTTGTCTTGTTGCTTAGGCGTAACCATACCCATTAAGATCTGTGCGTGATAACTTCGAGAATAGTAGCACAGAGATAGGCGAATCGTCAAATGTTTTGCTTGTGCAAATATTGTGCATGAGGTAGATCTTTGCTTGATCTCATGCGTTGCTGCGATGTTAAACGACGCTGAAAATATTTAACACTGCACGCGCCGCTCAATCGCGAGCGAGATCGTACCTCGCCACAATACTGGTGGGAAAGCTGCACGCGATCAACTCTTCGACCAGCCCGCGCCGTTTGCCGTCACAGTTGATTTTGCGGCTGGCCAGCACTACATCCACCTCATAGGCATTGGCGTATAATTGATGGGCCAGCGTCGTCGATGAATTGGAAAGCATCACGTAACAGCCGCGCTCAGCGAGGTGGTGGAAAACAACGGCCAACCGGCGCTGCTCGGCTTCGTCGAACCCGCGCCGGGTGTAGCTGGTAAACGAAGCAGTAGGGCTAACAGGGACATAGGGCGGGTCGAAGTAGATGAAATCTCCCGCTTGGGCATGGTCGAGCACGGCGCCGAAGTCGGCGACGCGCAGTTCGGTGTGGCGCAAGGCCCGGCTTACTTCGCGCAGGTTGTCGCTATCGACGATCAGCGGTTTTTTGTAGTAGCCGAAGGGCGCGTTGAATTGGCCTTTGTTGTTGAGGCGGTAGAGGCCATTGTAACAGGTGCGGTTGAGGAAGATGGTGCGGGCGGCGCGCTCGACGAGCGGGCGCTGAGCGAAATCGGGCCGGCGATCCCAGCCGCGAATCTCGTAGAAGAAATCGCGGTCGGTGGCATACGGGCGCAGGCGCTGAAGCAGGTCGATCAGCTCTTCGGCTTGGTCGCGCACGGCCCGGTAACAATCGATCAGCTCCGGGTTCACATCGCTCAAGATCGCGCCCTGCTGCAAGCGGCCTTGGTTCCAGAGGTGAAAGAAGAGGGCGCCGCCGCCCACGAACGGCTCGTGATAGCGGCCAAAGCGTTCGGGAATCCGTCGTGATAGCTCTGGCAAGAGTTGGCTTTTACCGCCAGCCCACTTCAAAAATGGACGCGCAGGCACGCATGGCTCCCCGGCAGGCGCGGCGGGCGCGCCCGTCCCCCAGACGCGATTGTAGAAGCGCATTATAACACATCGGTCGCCGCCAGCAGCCGGCTGAGCACCGGCAAGGGCGGTGCGCCAAATGACAGGACGGCGTCGTGAAACCGGCGCAACGAAAAGTGTTCACCCCAGCGTTGGTGCATCCGTTCGCGCAGCCGGATCATCGCCAAGCGGCCCACGGTATAACAGATGACTCCCGGATCGAGCGCGGCCCGGCGCGCTTCGCGCAGAGCGAGCGGCGGATCGATCCCGGCCTCGGCGCGAAATCGCTCGGCGGCGGCGGCGAGATCGGTCGCGCCGGTGTGCAGATCCACCGCTACGACCAGCCGGCAGGCGCGCAGGAGGGCCTCGCCGGCCACCGCCGCCGTGAGCCGGGGATCGTACCCCTCAAAGCCAGCAGTTACTGTCATCTGTTCAACATAATGCGCCCAGCCTTCGAGGTGGCACACGCTCCAGAAGTGGCGGGCCAACCGGCCC
>NZ_DAOTWH010000008.1:0-27821 GCF_034435895.1 Chloroflexus sp. | reverse complement strand
CCGGCCCGCGCCGGTCGCCTGCTCGATATGCGCCGTACCCTGCGCCAAAGCTGGCGGTTTGGCGGCGAGCCCGTGGAACTGGCGTGGCGCGATATTCGCACCGAGCCGCGCCCGCTGGTGCTGATTTGCGATATTTCCGGCAGTATGGAGCGCTATTCGCGCATTTTGCTCCAGTTTGCCCATGCGATTTCGGCTGGCTTGGGTGATGTCGAAACCTTTGTGTTCGGCACGCGCCTGACCCGTATCACCCGCCAGTTGCGCCACAAAGACATTGACGACGCGATCGATGCGGTCAGCAAGCATGTGGTGGATTGGAGCGGCGGCACCCGCATCGGCGAAGCGATCAAGGAGTTCAACTTCCGCTGGGGCCGGCGCGTGCTTGGGCGCAGTCCGGTGGTGATGGTGATCAGCGACGGTTGGGATCGCGGCGAGCCTGAATTGTTATCACGCGAGATGGATCGGCTGCAACGCTCGTGCCATCGCTTGATCTGGTTGAACCCGCTGCTCGGCACGCCCGGCTACGAGCCGCTGACGGTCGGGATGCAAGCGGCGCTGCCGTTCGTTGATGACTTTTTACCGGTGCATAATCTCGTGAGTTTAGAGCAACTCGGCGCGAAACTGGCCTCGCTCAGCGCGCAGCGCCCGCTGCGTCGCCAGCGCATGACGACAATGCGAGGGCCGCTATGACGCATCCTGCTCAGTTGAAGGCGGAAGCCGATGCGTTGATTGCGCGCGGCAAAGCGTTGATTGCCGCTGATCTGCCGCAAGCGACCGACCTGCTCAATCAGGCGGTCAAATTGTATTGGGCGGCGGGTGACTACTACAGCGCCGCGGCGCAAACCGGCAACTACGGGTGGGCGTTGCGCCGCATGGGCCGGCCCGATCTGGCCCGGCCCTATTTGGCCCGCGCCGCCGAGATCTTCGCTGATCTCGGCCTTGCCGATTTCGCCGAGCGCCATCGCGCCGCTGCTGAAGACATCGCTGCCGATCTGACGCCGGAGTTTCTCGCCAGCTTGCCGCCGGCAGTGCGGCAGGCGATCGAGCAAGGCGATGGTGCGGCGTTGCAGTTTGCGATCAATGGCTTGCCGCCGGCTGAACAGCAGCAGGTCATTGACCGCTTGGCCGCGATTGGCCTGATCAGCATCGCTGAGAGCGAAGCAGATACCACCCACGCCGTGCAGCAGTTTGAGCCATTGTTGCAAGCGATTGCCGCTGTCGCGCATGGTGACGAGAGCGAGCGAGCCGATGTCGAGCGCGCGTTGGATGACCTTGAGCGCAAGGGGTGGCGCATCCGCAAAGCTGTGCGCCAAATCTGGCAAGGCGAGCGCCGCCGCCAGCGCCTCACCTACGGTCTTGATGAGGTTGATACCGCGATCGTTAATCGCATCCTTGATCTGCTGGCGTGAGGAAGAGCCGCAACCCGGTGTAAGGGGCATCGGGTGTGGCTCCCCCTCCCAACCTCCCCCCGCTGGAGGGAGGTGTGTGACTCCCCTCCCCCAGCGGGGGAGGGGCTGGGGGGGGGGGCAAGAAATCGCCACGAAGAGACACAAAAGGCACAAAAAAAGTATGGTAAACGCTTGTGTCTCTTTGCAGTTCCTCTCCAAAACCCCTTTGCGCCCTCTGCGGAGCCGGACAGCCGGCCGGCTCTACAGCGCCTTTGCGTTAAGAATCTTTGCGTCCTCTGCGCCTTTGCGTTTTACCCCTCTGCGTCTTTGCTCGCTTGGCGCCTTTGCGGTAGCGAAACGCCGGGGTTGGGGTGCGAGCCTTAGTCAGCCAAAAAACTGTTGCAGTGCCGCTAGCGTATCGGCTGGCGCCTCTTCGGGCAAGAAATGGCCGCCGGGGACGCTATGGCCCTGCACATCGACGGCATACTCGCGCCAAACCTGCAACACATCGTAGCGTTTGCCGACAAAACCGTCGCTGCCCCACAACACCAGCAGCGGGCACAACACCTTGCGCCCGGCGCGGAAATCTTCATCGTCGTGCGTGAGATCGATGCTAGCCGCTGCCCGGTAATCGGCGCAACTAGCGGCAATTGCGGCGGGATCACGAAAACAGCGCACATACTCAGCTACTGCCTGATCGGTAAAAGCGGTGGGTGTCCGCCCCCAATGCGCCAGCTTGCTGCGCACCCAGAACTCAGGGTCAGTGCCGATTAGCCGTTCGGGTAACGGCGCCGGTTGGATGAGAAAGAACCAGTGGTAGTACGCCGTGGCAAAAGCGCGGTCAGCGGTGCAGTACATGTGATGGGTCGGCGCAATGTCGAGCACGGCGGCGCGTGTTACCCGATCAGGATGGTCGAGGCACATGCGATGCGTTACCCGCGCCCCACGATCGTGCCCGGCGACGGCAAAGCGGGTAAAGCCCAACTGTTCCATCACCCCGACCATATCGGCGGCCATTGTCCGTTTGCTATACGTTGCGTGCTCGGCATCGTCAGCCGGCTTGTCGCTATCGCCGTAGCCACGTAAGTCGGCGGCTACCACTGTAAACGACGTTGCCAATGACGGCGCAATCGCATACCACATCGCATGCGTCTGCGGGTAGCCGTGTAGCAACAGCAGCGGTGGCCCGCTGCCGCCGATCGCGCCGGAAATCGTCGTGCCGTTGATGGCTTGTCGAAATGGTACGAAACCGTCCAGAATAGTCACGTGACACCACCCTGTATGCTCTTTGCTATATCAGGTATAATCAATTGTATCCGAAACTAATAATCGTACCGGCGGATGAGCGTAAACAATCGTAAGGTTCGGGGAGGCAGCGGACAATGCACGACATTCTTGACGCGATCGACCGCTGGTTGGCCCGTGGCGAGCAGGTGGCGATTGCGACGGTAGTGCGCACGATGGGATCGTCGCCGCGGCAGGTGGGGGCCAAGATGGCGGTGTCGTCGGGCGGCGCAATGATCGGCTCGGTCAGCGGCGGTTGCATCGAGGGCGCGGTGTTTGAAGTATGCCAAGAAGCAATTGCCACCGGCCAAGCTCGCCTGCTCCATTTTGGCGTCGCCGATGAGACGGCATGGGAAGTGGGGTTGGCTTGCGGCGGTACGATTGATGTGCTGGTTGAGCCGCTGCGATAAAGGGTTGCTGCCGGCGCAGCGGGCGAGCCGCCTGCGCTCCCATGGCGCGCTGGGGGTGCGGTCCGCTGGCCCGCACGGCGCTGCCGGCGCAATGCTCGAGCTGCTCGCGCTCATCATGTGGGAATAGCAAACTATGTTTCAGTAAACTGTAGCTCCCTTTCTTTGACGACGGACGAGAAGGGGCGGCTGGATGAGGGTGCAATGTCGTATGAGCGCAATCTATGAACTGGTGCGCGACGCCGTGCGCAATGGCCGGCCATTGGCAACCGTCACGGTGCTGGCCGGCGGGCCGGTCGGGGCTAAGCTGGCCGTGACACCCGATGGCCAAACCTTTGGCGATTTGGGGGATAGCAATCTAACGGCGCAAGCAGTGCAGGCAGCGCTGCCTTTGCTGGCCCAAGGCGATACCCAAGCGATCACGCTGGCCTCTGGCGCGACCGTCTTTATCGAGAGTTTTGTGCCGCCGCCAACCCTCTTTATGGTCGGCGGGGTGCATATCAGCATCGCGTTGGCGGCGCTGGCCAAAGTCGTTGGCTTCCGCACCGTCGTGATCGATGCCCGTGAGGCGTTTGCCACTGGTGAACGATTTGCCCATGTTGATGAACTCGTCGTCGCGTGGCCCGATGAGGCACTTGCGGGCCGGCTCGATGCGCGCAGCAGCGTAGCCGTGCTCACCCACGATCCCAAGCTCGATGACCCAGCCTTGCGAGTGGCATTGCGCTCACCAGCGCGCTATATTGGCGCACTGGGCAGTCCCAAGACCCATGCCCGCCGCCTTGAGCGGCTGGTCGCCGAAGGGTTTACTGCCGAGGAATTGGCCCGCATCCACGGCCCGATCGGCCTGCCGATTGGCGCGAAGACACCAGAAGAGATCGCACTGAGCATTTTGGCGCAAGTGGTGCAAGTTGCCCGGCGCGGCAAGCCGGCATAATTGGCAACGCACAAGAGACACGGATATACCCGGATGGGGCAATGGATGCAGTCCGATGTCGTTATTGCTGGAAGCTGCCATTGTCTACGTTGAATATGCGCTTGGTGCTAGCGAGGAGACCTGACCATGCCGCCGCTTGATCGCCGTCAAGCCGAATTGCTCTACGAAGGCGCACAGGCGCTGGTGCGCGGGGATAAGGAACGCGCGCGCGAGTTGCTGCTGGAACTGGTGGAATTAAACGAACAAATCCCGGAAGCGTGGCTTTGGCTGAGCGGTGCGGTTGACGATCCCGCCGATCAGCGGGTGGCGCTGGAAAATGTGCTGGCGCTTGACCCCGACAACCCCTATGCCCGAGAAGGCTTGGCGTACCTTGATGCGCAGGGGTGAACGCATAGCTTGAGGGCATAGATAACTGGGTCAGTGCGGCGGTATCACTGCCGCACACCATAATGAATTGTCATCGCGCGGGTGTAATGTGGTTATGGAAACCGGTGCGGCGCGGCTCCTCATCAAATCGCCCGTATACCGTGATAGGACACTTATGGCGTGCGGAAGTCAAACTGCCGCACGCCATAGTGAATTGCTCTCGCGCGGGTGTAGTGTGATTATCGACCACCCCTAGCGACACGCACGACCGTGCTCAACGTGCATGCTATTGGGCAGCATTCGGTGATATGCCGCCTCTGCTTACCCCGCCAGCGCTTGCCCGACCCAATACGTATGCCGGCTGACCGTCACCATCCCGCGCACAGCGATGCCCTCGACCGGAGTGACTTCCGCTTCATTGACTAAGACAAGGGTAGGTTCGACGCCGGGGAAGCGCATCTTGTAGGCGGCAATCGCCGCGGCGATCTTCTGCGCTACCGGTGTTTTCGGGTTGTCGTCGTACCACATCAAGAAGGGTGGCTGCCGGCGTGTGAAGGTTTCACTACCCGGTGCGGGAGCGGCTGCTACGGGTGCCAGCGTCGTAACGGGTGCGCTGGCTGGCGCTGATGATTTACGAGCCATAACCGATCTTCTTTCTCTCAGATTGCAGAAACGAGCATCCGCAACGGCGTGAGTCACGATCCTCCTCCTAGCGTCACTTACGTTGGCGCAGGAGATGGTTGCTCAGGCCCTAGCAGTTGGCGGCTGCGCTTGCCCCCTTGCAATAACCAGCGATCAAGCGCGTCGCAACGTGCTGTTATCCTCACCCCAAGGGCGCGCTTAGACGGGGGCAATGGCATGAAGATATGCGCCAGCGCCGGATTACCAGCGCGACCAGTGCCCTCGCTCGTGTTGCCGGTACCACCGGCCCGTTGCCAGATCGTGGATCAAGGTCTGCTCGCCGCCGTCGGTGCAACGTACCCGGTAGTAGCGTAAATCGCCGTCGTGCCGGCACACATCACGAATCCAGACAACGCTGCTGACCCGCTGCACGCGATCATCGTGGCGGAAGGCGGCTGGCAGGAAGCCAAACCGTAAGGCAAGCAGTTCGATTGGTTCGCTGCGCGGCGGGCAACGCATCCGTTGCGGCGCCGGTTGATAGGCCGCCTTTTGTAACGTTTTCCAGCTCAGCATCGCATTCCCCCGGTGTTGGCATGGCTGCTGAGCTGAAGTATATCAGAACATTTGTTCAATGTCAAGCCGGATCGGGGCGTTCCCAATCGCCGCTGCGCCCGCCTCGCTTGGCGATCAGGCGAATCCCATCAATCTGCATCAGCTTATCAACCGCCTTGCACATATCATAGATCGTCAGCGCCGCAATGCTCACCGCCGTGAGCGCCTCCATCTCCACCCCGGTCTGGCCAGCGCAACGCACCGTCGCTTCAATCTCCAGCGCGTTGCCAGCGGGGTCAGGGGTAAACGTAACGCTGGCATGGTTGAGGTTGAGCAGATGGCAGAGCGGAATCAGTTCGGACGTGCGTTTGGCCGCCATGATCCCCGCCACCCGCGCCACCGCTAGCACGTCACCCTTCGGCATCCCCCCGCTCATAATCAGACTGAGCGTCGCCGGCTGCATGATCACCCTCCCGCGCGCAATCGCTTCGCGCGCGGTGATCGCCTTGTCGCCGACATCAACCATCCGCGCATGACCCGCAGCATCGAGGTGGCTCAGTTCGTTCCCTGACTCGCTCATGGGTTCCTCTCTGAATATCGATTTGATGACCTTTACCCATCCATTCGCTCAAATATTCTACTCGATCTCTGCTAGTACGCGCATTTCAACCAAATTGTTGCGTTTTTAGATGCTTTGGCCGCTTGAAACTGGGTGCTAGGTCGGCTATAATGTGGCGGCGGGTGGGGAAAAGTGGGGAAAAGTGGGCAACTTTCCCATCTACGTAGGAGTAACGGGCGTGTTTCTGGGGACGCACGAACATACCATCGATGAGAAGGGCCGGCTGGCAATTCCGGCCCGCTTTCGCGCCGATCTGGCCGGTGGGATGGTCGTGACCCGCGGTTTTGACCGTTGTCTGCTGATTTTCCCCTTGCCGTTCTGGAGTGATTTGACCCGCCGGGTCAGTGCACTGTCGTTGACCGATGAAGATGCGCGCATGTTGCGCCGGTTGCTGTTTGCTAACGCTTCCGAGCAAGAAATGGATCGGCAGGGGCGGATTTTGCTGCCCCAGAGCTTGCGGGAAAACGTCGATTTGGCCGATCGGGCAGTGTTGGTGGGTCTTGATACCTTTATTGAGGTGTGGGCGCCTGATCGCTGGCGCGAGGTCGAAGAGCGGCTCGCCAGCCAAGGCCCGCGCTTCGACGAACAGATGCGAAAGTTGGGGATTTGATGGTGGTCACGTTCCAACATACGCCGGTGTTGCTGGCTGAGGTAGTAGCGGCTCTCGCGCCGCGGCCCGGCGGTCGCTATCTCGATGCGACCGTTGGCGGCGGCGGGCATGCGCTGGCGGTGTTGCAAGCCGCCCAACCCGGCGGGGTGTTGTTGGGGATTGATGCCGATCCGGCAGCGCTGGCTGCTACTGCCGAGCGGCTGGCCGAGGCCGGTCTCGGCCAACAGGCCGTCTTGCGTCACGGATCGTTCGCCGATCTGGCGGCTTTGGCCGCTGAGGCCGGTTTTACCGCCGTCGAAGGCATTCTGTTCGATCTGGGGGTGTCGTCGTACCAGCTCGATACGCCGGAACGCGGTTTTTCGTTTGCCGCCGATGGCCCGCTCGATATGCGGCTTGACCCGACCCAAGGCCCGACGGCGGCTGATCTGGTGAATCACTTGAGCGAGCGCGAGCTGGCCGGCATCATCTTTCAGTATGGCGAAGAGCACGCGGCGCGCCGGATTGCGCGCGCGATCGTCGAACGCCGGCGCTCGCAGCCATTTCAATCGACTGCCGATCTAGCGGCGGTGGTGGCCCGCGCCGTGGGTGGCCGTCACGGTCGGATCCATCCGGCCACTCGCGCGTTTCAAGCGTTGCGAATCGCGGTCAATCACGAGCTTGACCGGTTGGCGGCGGCGTTGCCGCAGGCGGTCGCGCTGCTCGCCCTTGGCGGTACGTTGGCGGTGATCAGTTTTCATTCGCTCGAAGATCGGATCGTCAAGCAGTTTCTGCGCGCTGAGGCCGCCGGTGAAGCGCCGCGTTTAGCCATCATCACCAAGAAGCCGGTGGTGGCCAGCGCTGCGGAAGTTGCCGCCAATCCGCGGGCGCGGAGCGCCAAATTGCGCGTTGCCGTTCGGATTGCGTAACGAGGGCGGCTAGAAGAGGAAACACGATGGCAGTCAGAAGCGACCAGATTCCTGCTCTGTTGGGGCGAGTGCGGCTGCGCCGGATCGATCTCTCGCGGTACCTTAAGCTTGATGGCGCACGCTATATGCTGCTGCTGGCGCTGATCTGCTGCCTGTTGAGCGTGCTAACTCTCTTGCAGAGCGGATTGGTGGCGCGGATGAACTACGAGCTGGTGGAGCTGCGCCAGCGGCAGGTGCAACTGACCCGCGAGTATTCGCAGTTGCAAGAGCAGATGGCGCGGGTGCAGTCGGTCGAGGCGCGCCTCAAACGGGCCGCCGAATTGGGTTTCCGCCAACCAACGCCTGATCAGTTGCGCTATGTGCGCATTCCAAATCTCCCGAGTCTCGATGAGTAACGAGCTATGGCTGCTACCACTCGCCGGACACATTCGACCACTTCCACCACCGCTGTTACCCCGCCGGTCGGGCGTCTCGCCCGCTGGCGGTTGCAAGCGTTGTTAATTGGTTGTGTGGTGATCACGCTGATTGTGACCGTGCGGTTGGTCGATTTGCAAGTGGTGCGCAGCCAAGAGTTGGCCAACAAAGCGCGGCTCGAGATTGAAACGCCGGTGTTGCTGGCCCCGCGCCGGGGCCAAATTACTGACGCGAAAGGCACGGTGCTGGCGATGGATGTCGAACGGCAAAGCCTGTTTGCTATTCCGCCGCAGGTGCCGGCTGACCGTAAAGCTGAGATTGCCTTGCTGGTCGCTGGACTGACCGGCTCCCCCGCCGAGCCGATCTTGTCGGCGCTTCGCTCTGACCGGCAGTGGGTGCGCTTGGCGCGCTGGCTTGAACCAGAGGTGGCGGCGCAAGTGGCCGAACTCAAGCTGCCCGGTCTGCGGCTGGTCTACGAGCCGATGCGCTTCTACCCGCAAGCGATCACCGCGGCGCAGGTGGTCGGGGCGCTGAATTTGAACGGCGAGGGGATTAGCGGGATTGAGGCGTATTACGATCAGCTTTTGCGGGGGACGGAAGGCCGGGTGGAGGGTGAGTTCGATCCGGCCCGCAACCCGATTGCCACCAGCCTCTCGCGCACCCTGCCGCCGCAAGACGGCGCCAACCTGCAATTGACGATCGATCCGTTCATCCAGCAGGTGGCCGAGCGCGAGTTGAAACAGGCGATTGACGAGCAGAATGCCGATGGCGGGTCGGTGATCGTGCTCGATCCGCGCACCGGCGCGATCCTCGCGATGGCGAGCTGGCCGTTCTTTGACCCCAACCGCTGGCAGGAATACCTGCCGGAGGTGTACGGGCGCAATCCGGCGATTGGCGTGGTCTATGAACCGGGCAGCACATTTAAGATGTTTACGGCGAGTGCGGCGCTCAGTTCGGGTGCGGTGACGATAAATACCACGGTTAATGATCCGGGGTGGGTGGTGCGCTATGGCCGCACGCTGCGCAATTTCGACGGCGCGCCGCGCGGGGCGCTGACGCTGGCCGGCATGCTCTACTATTCGAGCAATGTGGCGGCGTTGCAGTTTAACGAGCTGACCGGCCCGGAAGCGTTTTACCGCACGCTGACCCGCTTCGGCTTCGGCCAGCCGACCGGGGTTGATCTGGCTGGCGAAGAGAGCGGGATTGTCAATTTCTACGGCGGCGCGGGCTACAATCCGCTGACCTTTTTGATCAACGCCTACGGCCAAGCGATTTCGGTGACGCCGTTGCAATTGGTGCAGGCGGCGGCGGCCATTGCCAATGATGGCGTGATGATGCAGCCCTACGTTGTGCAACAGATCTGTCGCAACGAAGAGTGTGTGCAGACCAAACCGCAGGTGGCTGGCCAGCCGATCGAGCCGGAGGTGGCCCGCGCGGTGCGCGAGATGTTGGTCGAGGCGGCCAACCACTATGCCCCGGTCATCTGGGGGCCGCGTACCGGTAATTGGCGTGACCAATGGCTCGTGCCCGGCTACCGGGTCGGGGCCAAGACTGGCACCGCGTCGATCCCGTTGCCCGGCGGCGGCTATGACCCCACCTATACCATCGGTTCGGTGTTGGGGATTGCGCCGGTTGATGAGCCGCGCTTTGTGGTGTTGGTCAAGATCGATCGCCCGAAAAAAGATACGCTCGGCGTGTTAACCGCGATTCCGGTCTATTACAACGTGGTCGATCAATTGTTGCGGTACGCGCATGTGCCGCCAGATCGGTCACTCGTCAGTCCGGGACAACCGTAGGTATTGGTATGGCGTTCGCTCTCTCAGCTTGGTATCAGCCGCCGCCGCTCAATCGAAGTGAGCGGAAGGGAGATGCTATAATGGCCTCCGCGAGGCGCTTGGCGCGCAAGGTGACGTTGGGAGGGCGACTTGATCAGGCTCGACAATTTATTGTATGGGGTGCAACCGCGCGCGACGCGGCAGGCGGTGGCAATGCCGTCGCCGTGGGATGGCCGGCTGATCGGCCCAGTGGTGACCGATTCGCGCGAGGTGACGCCGGGATCGCTCTTTGTGGCGCTGGCCGGCGAACGCACCGATGGGCATCGTTTTTTACCCGATGTGGTGGCGCGCGGTGCGGCGGCAGCGTTGGTGTCGCCGGTGACGCTCGCGGCGTTGGCTCCCGATCTGGCGGCGGCAGCCCGGCCATGGCGGTTGATCGAGCCAACCCAAAGCGCGTTGTTGGCGAACGTTCCGCTTGAGGCGTGCCTCCTCATCGCTGTAGACGACCCGCTGCAAGCGTTGCAGCGCGTGGCTGTCTACCATCGGCGGACGTTCACGCCAACGGTGATTGGTATCACCGGCAGCGTGGGCAAGACCTCGACCAAAGAGGTCGTCGCGGCTGTAGTAAGCCAGCGATTGCGAACCTTAAAAAGCCAACGTAGCTTTAACAGTGATGTGACATTGCCGGCTACCTTGCTCGGGCTGACTGCCGACCATCAAGTGGCAGTGCTCGAGATGGGGATGTGGGCGGCGGGCGAGATCCGCTTCTTGGCGGCGCTCGCTCGCCCCCACATCGGCATTGTGACCAATGTCGGCCCATCGCACCTCGAACGGCTCGGCAGCATCGAGGCGATTGCCAATGCAAAAGCGGAATTGCCTGAGTCGTTGCCGGCTGATGGCTGGTGCATCCTCAACGCCGATGATCCGCGGGTGGCGGCGATGGCGACGCGCACGCCGGCGCGGGTGCTGACGTATGGCTACGCGCCGCACGCCGATGTGCGCGTGACTGATGTGATCAGCTATGGCCTGTACGGGATTGAGCTCACGGTCGTCTATCAAGGCGCGCAGCATCGTTTGCGCACCCCCTTGATTGGGAAGCACCACGCCTATACGGCGCTGGCGGCTATCGCGGCAGGTTTGGTGCTCGGTTTGGATTGGGAAGCGATTACCGCCGGTTTGCGCGCACCCGGTGAACAGTTGCGCCTGCGGGTGGTGCAGAGCCAGACCGGGGTGACGATTATTGACGACACCTACAATGCGGCGCCCTTGTCAACAATCGCTGCGCTGAACGTGTTGGCCGAAACGCCGGGTCGCCGGATCGCCGTGTTGGGTGAGATGCTTGAATTGGGGGCGGCAACCGCAGAGGGGCACCAGCAAGTGGGTGCTGCCGCTGCCCAGACCGCTGATTGGTTGGTGGCGGTTGGCCGGCAAGCGCAGACGATGGCTGAGGCGGCGCTCGCGGCTGGTATGCCGCCCGAGCAGGTGGCAATCTGTCCTGATAACGAATCGGCGATCGAACTGCTCAATCAGATGATCCGCTCTGGTGATTGTCTGCTTATCAAAGGATCGCGCGGTGTGCAGATGGAAACAATCGTTGCCGCGCTCCAAGCCTGAGCGTTACCCCATGACAACAGGAGAAGTTGCGTGAGCGTCCTGCGTGCAGTGTTGGTTCAAGATATGGCGCGCGCCCTGTTGCTCGCCGCTGCTGCGTTTGCGCTAACCCTGATCGTTGGCGCGTGGTGGGTGCAGTTTGCCCGTAAACACAAGCTGGGCAAGCGCATCCGGCCCGATGGCCCGCAGAGCCATCTGGTCAAGGTGGGTACGCCGACGATGGGTGGGATTATGATCGTCAGCACCGTGGTGGTGTTGACCGCGCTCTTCAATCTGGTTGATCGCTGGTCAATGCTGTTGCCGATCGGTGTGATGGTGAGTTTCGCCGTCTTAGGCGGAATCGATGATTGGTTGTCACTGACCGGCTCGCGTTCCAAGACGCATGGTTTCACGGCCAAGTTTAAGTTTTGGATCATGATGGCGGTGGCCTTCTTCGCCAGTCTGGCGCTCTATTTGCCGCAGCCTTATGGGCTAGAGCACGAAGGCTTGGTGCAGATCCCCTTCGTCGGCCAAGTCAATATCGGGCTGTGGTTTATCCCGATTGCGGTGCTGATCATCGTGTTCATCTCGAACGCGGTGAATATTACCGATGGTCTTGATAGTCTGGCCGGCTGGAATTTGACCCTCGCCTTTGGTGCGTATGGCGTGATCACCTTTCTCGCCGAGCCGCGTCTCACCAACCTGATGGCGTTCTGCTTTACCGTTGTCGGTGCGTGCGCCGCCTTCCTGTGGTACAACGCCTATCCGGCGCAGGTCTTTATGGGTGATCTGGGGGCATTGGCGTTGGGGGCAACCCTCGCCGTGGTGGCTTTGCAGTCGCAGCAATGGCTGCTCTTGCCGGTGATCGGAATTGTGTTTGTGGTTGAGGCGCTTTCGACGATGATCCAGACCGGTTACTTTAAGTGGACAAAGTGGCGCTACGGCGAGGGCCGGCGGGTGTTTAAGATGGCTCCGCTCCACCACCATTTTGAATTGCTCGGCTGGAGCCAGCCGCAGGTGACGCAACGGTTTGTGTTGATCGGGACGGTGGCGGCGATGGTGGGGATTTCGCTGGCGCTGATCTTTGGGCCGCCGCGGGTTGAGTCAGGGGTGGATCGGGCGCCTGCGATTATGCAAGAGCGTAATGGGAGCCGGTGATGGTTGCGGTAGCCGGAAAACGAGTGTTGGTAATGGGCTTGGGCGTGCATGGCGGCGGGTTAGGCGTGGCCCGCTGGCTATTGCGCCACGGCGCTGAGGTGACAGTGACCGACCTTGCTCCGGCAGAGGCGCTGGCCGAACCGATTGCCCGCCTCGACGCCTTCGCCGCCGAGCTTGGCAAGCACGTGCGTTATACGTTAGGCGAACATCGCGCCGAAGATATTCGCGCCGCCGAGATGCTGGTGGTTAATCCAGCAGTGCGGCCCGACTCGCCGTGGCTGGCGCTGGCCCGCTCGTGCGGCGTGCCGATCGAAACCGAGATGACCCTCTTCTTTCGCGCCTGCCCCGGCCCGATCCTCGGCGTGACCGGTACCAAAGGCAAGACAACCTCTACCTTGCTGCTGGCGGCGATGATCCGGCAGCGCTATCCCGATACGGTGGCGGCAGGCAATCTGCGCGTCTCGGCGCTCGAGGCGCTCGATCAGATCGGGCCGCAGACGCCGGTGGTGCTGGAATTGAGCAGCTTTCAGCTCGAACGGCTGGGTGAGGCGCGGCTGAGCCCAGCATACGCGCTCCTCACCAATTTGGGGAACGATCACGTCAACTGGCATGGTTCACTCGCAGCTTACGCCAATGCCAAACGGCAAATTATGGCCCATCAAGGCCCTGACGGCGTCGCGGTCTTGCCGCCGGAACAGGCACGCGAGTGGGGCGGCGGGAGACAAGGGGTGATCAGCTATAGCTTGACTGACCCAACCGCTGACGCGACGGTCACGGCTGATGGCACCTTTCGCTATCGCGATGTCATCCTGTTTCACCGGTCAGATCTGCGGTTGCCGGGCGAGCACAACGCGGCCAATGCGTTGGCGGCGGCGACGCTGGCCTACCGGTTTGGGATTGACCCTGCCGCCATTGCAGCGGCGTTGCACACCGTGAGCGGGGTTGAACACCGGCTCGAACTGGTGGCGACGATCGATGGCGTGCGCTATATTAATGATACCACTGCGACGAATCCGGCAGCCACCGCAGTGGCGCTGGCGACGGTGCTGGGGCCGATCGTATTGCTGGCCGGCGGGGCCGACAAGAATCTGGATTTAGCGGCATTAGCAGACACCATTGCGCAAGGTGCAGCAGCAGTCGTGCTCTTGGCCGGCAGCGCCACGCCCACCTTGCAGGCGTTGGTACAAGCGCAAGCGCCATCGTTGCCGGTGGTTGGCCCCTTCGATGATTTGCGAATTGCTGTGGCGCAGGCTCGCATGCTCGCCCCACCCGGCGGCGCTGTCTTGCTCTCACCCGGATGCGCGAGTTTCGGCATGTTTCGGAATGAATTTCATCGCGGCGAAGCGTTTCGCCAGATTGTGCGCGAGATGGCTGCCGTTCGCGCTAGGGAGCAAGCTCATGGCACGCCCGCCCAATGAACCTGACGAGATCGAAGAGTTTTTGCGCCGGGCCGAACGTGAATTTGGCCGCCGGCCCGATCTGCCCGAAGAGCCGCCGCCGCGGCCTGCCCCACCGCCACTGCCGCGCCCGATCGTGACGTATAGCCTGCTCTGGGTGATTGGGATTGTGTATGTGTTAACCAGCGTCCTCAGCGGTTCCTTCTTTCAACCGGCGTTTCCGGTGCTGGTGGCGCTAGGGGCGAAGGTGAATGAGCGGATCGCCAACGGCGAGGTGTGGCGGTTGCTGACAGCCGTCTTCCTACATGCCAACCTGATCCATATTTTCTTCAACGGGTATGCGCTCTCGGTGTTGGGGCCGGAAACCGAACGCTTCTACGGGCACGGGCGGTTGCTGGCGCTCTACATGCTCAGCGGCCTCGGCGGCAGCATCGCATCGTATGCGCTCTCGCCGGCGCCGGCGGTTGGCGCAAGTGGTGCGATCTTCGGCTTGATCGGCGGTCTCGGCATCTTTTACTACCTCAACCGGCAAGCGTTGGGTGAGTTTGGCCGCAATCAGGTGCGCGGCATCGCAGCAATTGCCTTTATCAACCTGCTGATCGGTTTTGCCGCACAGGGGGTTATTGATAATTGGGGGCATTTGGGCGGGTTGGTCAGCGGCGTACTGATCGGAATGGCGCTGTCGCCGCGGCTGACGATTGACCTGCGCTTCTTTCCGCCCTTGTTGATCCGGCGCTTTCCGGCGCAGGGTTGGCTGTGGGCAATGGCAATTGCACTGGTGATGATGGCGCTGGTGCGTCTAGTGACCCCGGCGTAACGGTGGGGTTGCCACCGGTCGCCGCTCACCGTGACGTACCGTGCCGCATGGTTTAGATAGATGTCGCTCGCTTTGGCGCAGGAATTGTTGCGATCGCGCCACCTGCGCACCGGGCGGGCGAAAGGGGCGCGGGCCGCTGGCCCGTTGGGGCGAGTTCAAAGCCGGACAAAATCCATGGGTGTAGATGTGGCTACTTGCTTTGCGATACGCTGGTGTACCCTCACCCCCCCACCCTCTCCCACTGGCGCGGGAGAGGAGAGCGCAGCGCCGGGCTTTGAGGCATCGCGCAGCAATCAACGGTTGTACTCGGCCAAATGGTCTGTTCGCTCCTCAAGGTGCGAGACAGGGGCGCAGGCCGCTGGCCCGCACGCTCGACAGATGAACACTCGTTCAGCGCCAAGCACCGTGCAGCCGGTGAGGGAGGAATGACATTCAGCTCGCAGTTGCGAGCACGATGAAAGAGGATGGTATGGCCAACCCTGACACATCACCCGCTCCAATCCCGCTGTTCGATCGTGCCACGCACCCGCCCGATCGGGTATTGATGGCGACCGTGATTGGTCTTACAACGTTCGGGTTGGTGATGGTCTATAGCGCCAGCTTTGTCGAAGCGGCGGTGTTCAAAAGCAATCCGTTCTACTATGCCTTGCGGCAGATGACTGGTGCGCTGATTGGTTTTGGGTTGATGGTCGTCATACAACGGATCAATCACCGGGTCTGGCAACGCTATTCGATCCACCTCATGGCTGGGTCGCTGCTCTTGTTGGCAGCCGTGTTGATCTTGCCGGCCAGCATGACCGAGGTCAACGGCGCGCGGTCGTGGATCCGCTTCGGCGAAGGGTGGCTCGGCATCTTTAGCATTCAGCCGTCAGAATTTGCCAAGCTGGCGATGATCATCTACTTTGCCCATTGGCTCTCGCGGCGCAGCCACCGGCTCGGCAATGTAACATACGGGTTAGCGCCGTTTGCCGTGATGCTGGGGTTCATCTGCGGTCTGATTATGCTGCAACCCGATTTAGGCACCACCATCGTGATGGTCTTAATCGGCGGCGCAATCTTCTTTGCTGCAGGTGCGAATCTCTTGCACGTCGGCGGTGCGGCTCTCTTGGGCGCAATGGCATTTTGGGCTCTGATCGTGACCTTTCGGAGCGAGCGGTGGGAAGCGTTTCTCGATCCATGGTCGCGGCCCAGTGCCGAGGGGTATCAGATCATCCATGCACTGTACGCGCTGGGCAGCGGCGGGATCTTCGGCCAAGGCGTGGGGATGAGCCGGCAGAAATATCTCTGGTTGCCGCAGCCGCATACCGATACTATCTACGCGATTATTGGCGAAGAATGGGGCCTGCTCGGAACGATTGCCATCTTGATCGCATTTGTCATCATCGCTGCTCGCGGCTACCGGATTGCGGCGCAGGCGCCGTCGCCGTTCGCTGCGCTGGTGGCGGTTGGGATTACCTCGTGGTTGGTGTTTCAGGCATTTATTAACATTGCGGTCACGGTCGCGCTCATTCCGTTTACCGGTTTGACGTTGCCGTTTCTGTCGTATGGCAGCTCATCGCTGATCAGTTGTCTGATGGCGGTGGGCATCTTGTTGAACATTTCACGCCATGTCGATCGGTCAGAACCAGTTAGCACAATATCCAAACGTTACCACCAAACCGAACCCCCTCCGTCTGATCCTGTCGGGTGGCGGAACTGGCGGCCACGTGTATCCGGCCTTAGCCGTCGCCAGCGCGCTCGCTGAACGGGCGCAGGTGGTGTATGCCGGCAGTATGGGCGGGATGGAAGAGCGGATCGTCGCGCGCGAGAGCGCGTTGCCGTTTCGCGCCTTGCCGGCGGCGGCCATCCGTGGGCGCGGGCCGGTGCAGATGGTGCGGTCGCTGCTGATCCTGCTGCGCGGGGTGGCGGCGGCAATGCAGTTGCTCGCACGCGAGCGACCGAATGCCATTCTCGGCACCGGCGGTTATGTTTGTGTGCCGCTGTTCGTCGCCGCTAAACTCCGGCGTATTCCCACAATGATCTATCTGCCCGACGTGGTGCCCGGGTTGGCGGTGCGGTTGCTGAGCCGGATCGCCGATCTGACAGCGGTGAACGTGAGCGATGCCTTGCCGCGGCTGGGGTTGCACGAAGGTCACCGCCGGGCGATGGTCACCGGTTATCCGGTACGGCCCGAACTGTTTACGATCGATCGGGCGGCAGCGCGGGCCGCCTTTGGGATTGCACCTGACCAGCTGGTCTTGCTCGTCTATGGCGGCAGCCGGGGGGCGCGCAGCGTGAATCGGGCGATTGCCGCGCTCTTGCCAACGTTGCTGCCGCTCTGTACCATTATTCACGTCTGTGGGCGCGAAGGCGATCAGGTGTGGTTGGAAGAAGTGGCGGCGCGTCTTGATCCGGCGTTGCGCGCGCGCTACCTGCTCTTCCCCTATCTCGAAAGCGGCAGCGCACAGAGTATGGCAGCGGCGCTGGCAGCGGCAGATGTGACCGTCTGTCGCAGTGGCGCTTCGACGTTGGCCGAATTGCCGGCAGTGGGGTTGCCGGCAGTGTTAGTGCCCTACCCGTATGTGCATCAAGATGAAAACGCTGATTATCTGGTGCAACGCGGCGCGGCGCTGAAGGTCGCCGATCAGGCGATGTTGGGTGATGGCGATCCAGCCGAAGGGCCGCTCGCGCAGGCGGTGCGACAATTACTAACGGATGGGGGGATGCGGAAGCAGATGGCAGCTCGTAGCCACGCGCTGGCCCGTCCTGATGCGGCCCACGCTTTGGCTATGGCGCTGATTGGCCTTGCGCAGAGGAGTTCGGCATGATTGAGCAGTGGATGGTGCTCCCCCTTGGGCAGACAGCTATTACTGTTAATCTCAACGGCGTGGCGATTTTGCTCATTCTGATGGCGTTGGGCGGTTATGCCGGGTATCAGCAGGGGTTACGCAACCTGTTGACAGTCGCAATCTGGACGATTATCGCTTATGTCTTGTGCGTGCGCGGCGGCACGTTTGTGGTTGAGGTGATCAACCGGTTGTGGGTCAATGCGCCGCGCTTTGTGGCGTTTCTGATCGGGAATGACCCAACATTGGCCCCGCCGCTCGATCCGCTGATCACGCCGGGGTTTCAGGTGCCGCTCTTCTTTCGCACCATGGCCTTTATTGCGCTGATCTTGCTGGGGATGTTTTTTGATAGCAAGGCCGCTTGGAAGGGGCCGCCCAAGGAAAAGCTGGCTCGTCCGCTTGGGTTGTTTGTCGGGGCGTTGATCGCGCTGCTCTGGACGAACGCGGTCGTCGTGTTCTGGCGCGAGTTTGTTGAGGGCGGCGGCACGTTTGAAGGGCCGATTGCAACCTTCTTGAACGTGTTGCCTGATGTCGGCATCTTGTTGCCGTCGCTGATTGCGATCTTCTTTATGATTTTGGGTTTGCTGATTTTGTTCAACTTTCCAAAGGTCTGGAAGCCGTGAGTCACTATCACATCATCGGAATTGCCGGGGCCGGCATGAGCGCCATTGCCCATCTGTTGCTCGACCAAGGCCATACGGTGAGCGGGTCTGATCTGGCCGCGAATCGGGCGACAGCGGCGTTGGCGGCGCGAGGAGCGCAGATTTGGCAAGGGCACGACGCGGCGTATGTGCGTGGCGCCGATGTGGTGCTGGCTACTGCCGCTATCCGTGGCCCGCATCCGGAACTCGAAGCCGCCGTCGCGCTCGGTATTCCCCGCCTGAGCCGGGCCGATCTCTGGCGGGAATGGTCGGCCCAGCGTCCGGTTATCGCAGTGGCCGGTACCCACGGCAAGACGACCACGAGCGCGATGACGGCGCTGGCTTTGCGGGGGGGCGGGGTAGAGTGCGGTTTTTTGATCGGTGCCGAAGTGCCTGATCTCGGCGGGAGCGCACAGTGGGGTGATCCGGCAGCGCCGCTGGTGATCGAGGCCGATGAGTATGATCGCGTGTTTTTGGCCCTGACGCCAGCGCTGGCGATTGTCACCAATGTCGAGTGGGATCATCCCGATATCTACCCGTCTGCCGAGGAGTATGCTGCGGCCTTTGCGACCTTTGCCCGGCAGGTGCGCGATCGGCGCCGGTTGCTGCTCTGCGCTGATGATCCCGGCGCGGCGGCGCTGGATAGCGATGGCCAAGCCCGCCTCTATGGGATTGACGAACAGATCGCGTGCGATCCGGTTTCGTGCCGGCTGGCTCCGCTCGATTGGACAGCGAGCCGGGTGGAGGCTACCGCTACCGGCCAGCAGTTCGATCTCTGGTATTACGACCGGCGGACGTTTGCCCGCCGGTTGGCGGCGATGGTGACGTTGGCGGCGCCCGGTCTGCACAACGTGCGCAATGCAACGGCGGCGTTGGCGGCGGCGGCGTTGTGGGGGGCTGATCTGAACACGGCAGCAGCGGCGCTGGCAACCTATCGCGGTAGTAGCCGGCGGTTTGAATGGCGCGGCGAAGCGGCGGGGATGACGGTGATTGACGATTATGCGCATCACCCGACTGAAGTGCAGGCCACAATTGCGGCGGCGCAGCAGCGGTATCCCGGACGGCGCGTGATCGTCTATCTGCAACCGCATACCTTCAGCCGCACGCGTAGCCTATGGGCACAGTGGCCCGATGCTTGCCGCGCGGCAGCGGCGGTGTTGGTGGGTGACATCTATCCGGCCCGCGAACAGGGTGATCCAGTGGCGCTGGCGGCTGAGTTAGCAACCCATCTGGCGACTCACGGGATCACTGCCCATTACGCTGGCGCTCCAACCAAAGCGGCGGCGCTGATCACCACCGTGGCCCGGCCCGGCGATGTGGTCTTGACCCTCGGCGCCGGCGATAGCGACCGGGTGGCGGCGCTGGCGTTGGCACGGTTGCGCGCCGCGCAGACGGAGACCATCCATGAAAGAGACGCTGCCAATCACGCTTCGCACCGATGAGCCGATGGTCCGCCATACCTCATGGCGGGTAGGAGGGCCGGCGCGCTACTACGCCGAACCGGCGACGCCTGAAGAGGCGATCGCATTGGCGGCGTGGGCGACTGCTCAAGGCTTGCCGTTGATCTGGGTGGGCCGCGGCACCAACTTGCTGGTGCGTGACGAGGGCTTTGCCGGTGTGATCGCGTCGTACCGCGGCCAGCGCTGGGCCTTGCATGAAGCGGGTGATGAGGCCGAGTTGTGGATCGAGGCGGGTGCGCCGATGGCCGGTACGGCTCGCCGGTTGGCAGCAATGGGGTGGGCAGGCTTGGAATGGGCTGAAGGGTTGCCCGGCGCGATCGGCGGCGCGATTGTCGGTAATGCCGGTTGTTACGGCGGCGATACCGCGAGCGTGCTGATTGCCGCCGAGCTGTTACTCAATGGACGCGAACGGGTAGAGTGGCCAGTGAGCGCGTTAGCGTATGCCTACCGCGAGAGCGTGCTCAAGCATCCAGTGGCGGAAGGCATTCCCCCGTTGGTGTTGGCCGGACGCTTCCGTCTGCGACGGGCCAATCCGGCGGTCTTGGCGGCGCGGATGGCAGCGATTGCCACCGAGCGGAAACGTAAAACGCCGGCGGGCAGTTCGTGCGGCAGCGTGTTTAAAAATCCACCCGGCGAGAGTGCGGGGCGCTTGATCGAAGCTGCTGGTCTCAAAGGCGTGCAGATCGGCGACGCCGAGATCAGCCCGATCCACGCCAATTACATTGTCAATCGCGGTCAAGCGCGCGCTGCCGACATTCTGGCGTTGATCGAATTGGTGCGCGCTACTGTTGCCGAACGGTTTGGGATCACGTTGCACCTTGAGGTGCGGGTGATCTAGGGAGTGGGGCGTAGGGGGTAGGGAGATAGGGGCGCGGGCCGCTGGCCTGCCGGCGTGGGAAAGGGGCGCGGGCCGCTGGCCCGCAGACGGATCAAAACGTTACGCACTGAAAAACTTTCTTGATCCATTACTGAGTCTACTATCGTTTCTAATGCTTAGCTAAAATCAAATCCAAGATCAACATGAACGAAATCATGCGCAAAATTTTCCTAACCACTTCGTTTATTCAAAAAACGATCGGTTCAGCGAGCGATGAGACAGTTCCGGGAGGCGGCTAATGAGCCAACCGATCACGATTGCCGTCATCTTCGGCGGGCAGAGCGGTGAACACGAGGTATCGCTGGTTTCAGCGCATGCCGTCATCAATAACCTCGATCCCGATCGATACCACATCGAAACGATTGGTATCGGCAAAGACGGCTGCTGGTGGCACGGCCCCGGCGCATTAGCAGCGTTGATGGCCGCCGCCGATCCGGCCCGCTTGCCGGCCAGCGCCACAATGGCTGCTCCCGGCCCGGTGCGCGAATTAGGTCGAGTCGGTGCGCCGGGATGGGCCTTGCCCGCGGCTGATGTCTACTTTCCCGTATTGCACGGCCCGTATGGCGAAGATGGCACCATCCAAGGATTGCTGGAACTGGCCGGCAAGCCGTATGTCGGTTGCGGCGTGGCGGCCAGCGCAGTCGGCATGGATAAAGGCTTGATGAAAGCGGCCTTTGCCGCCGCTGGCTTGCCGGTGCTGCCATGGTTGCTAGTGCGGCGCGTTGAATTGGCGGCTATCGAGGCGGTATGCAACCGGATCGAAGCGACATTGCATTTCCCGATCTTTGTCAAGCCGGCCAATCTCGGCAGTAGCGTTGGCGTCAGCAAAGCGCGTGATCGGGCAGAATTGATCGCTGCGCTGCACGAAGCCGCCCGCTACGATCGCCGGATTGTGGTCGAGCAAGGCATCCCGGCGCGCGAAATCGAAATTTCGGTGTTGGGGAACGATCAGATTGAAGCCAGCCTTCCCGGCGAGATTATCCCCGCCGGTGAGTGGTACGACTACCACGCTAAGTATATTGATGGCGGCTCGCAAACGATCGTACCGGCGGCGCTTGCGCCGGCCCAGATCGTGCAGGTGCAGGCGCTGGCGATACAGGCCTTTCAAGCGATCGATGGCGCGGGGTTGGCGCGGGTTGATTTCCTGCTCGACCGCGAGCAGGGCACGTTCTGGCTCAATGAGGTGAATACGATGCCCGGCTTTACGCCGATCAGTATGTACGCCAAAATGTGGGCCGCGAGCGGTCTGTCCTATCCCCGCCTGCTCGACCGGCTGGTGGCATTGGCGTTAGCGCGGGCCGGGCATGGGTCGTAAGTGGCGAGCGAGGCATCAAGGGTTAGGTGAAGGGCGCACAAACCTATGGAATACAATCCGCCAAACACACGCGAACGAGTTGCCGCGCGCCGGCAGCGAGCGCGCCGGCCTACCGATGAACCGGCGGTGCCGGGTTGGCGCCGGCGCTTGCTTGATAGCTGGCACAGCGGGCGCATTGCCAGCGGCGCAATCTTTGCCGTGAGCTGTCTAGCCCTCTTTTATGCGCTCTTCAGCAGCCAGTTCCGCGTGCAGACCGTCGAAGTGGTGGGGGTGGAGTTTCTTAGCCCTGAGCGGATTGTCGACGCTATCCCGCTGCGTGGGCAGCCGATCTGGTTGATCGATGAAGAGCAGACAATCGCGCCGTTACTGGCGAGTCCCTTTGTCGAGCATGCCCGGCTGAGCCTAATCCTGCCTGATCGGGCGCGGATCGTGATTGTCGAACGCCAGCCGGCAGTCTATTGGCGCACCGGCGGGCTTGATTATCTGGTTGACCGGCAGGGCTATGTGATTGAGCCGGCGCCAGCGCCGCCGCCGGACGATGCGCTCGTCATCGTGGATACTTCTAATTTGCCGGTCGAACCGAATAAGCGGCTCGATACCGACGCTCTGGCGCTAGCGCGCGAACTGGCTCTGCTGTTGCCGAATGAATTGGGGCTGCAACCGGCCCAGATCGGCTGGGATGTCGGTTTAGGCGTCTTTGTGCGCACCGCCCAAGATCAGATGATCGTGTTTGGCCGCAGCGAGCGGCTCGAACGCAAACTGACTATATTGGCGTATATGCTTGCCGATGGCACACCGTTTACTTATCTCGATTTACGATCGATCAACCCATATTACCAAAACCGTACCGACGGCAGGCCGTGAGCGCCGTCTGCGGCAGGCAGCGAGGATACTATGGCACGAACCATGGCACGCACCATTGTCGGGATAGATGTTGGCACAAGCAAAATCTGTACTATCGTCGGCCAAATCGGCGATGGCCGGCGGCTGAATATTCTTGGCGTGGGAATGGTGCCCAGCCGTGGGATCGATAAAGGGGTAGTCGTCAATATCGACGATGCGGCTTCAGCCATTGAAGCCAGTATTGAAAAGGCCGAGCGGGCCAGCGGTTTGAGTATCAACCACGCCTTTGTCGGGATTGCCGGGCGCCATATTTCCTCACTCAATAGCCGGGGGGTGGTGGCGGTGCAGAATCCCGATGGGATTTCGCGTCACGATGTGGCGCGGGCCATCGAAGCGGCGCAGGCAGTGGCCTTGCCGACCCAGCGCGAGATTATTCACATTATTCCCCGCGCCTATGTGATTGATGGCAACGATGGCATTCGCGATCCGATCGGGATGAGCGGTCTACGGTTGGAAGTAGAGACCCACATCATCACCGGCGAAGCAATGGCGATTCAAAACCTGATTCGCAGCGTCGAGCGGGCCGGTGTCCAGATCGACGATCTGGTCTTGCAACCGTTAGCCGCTGCGGAAGCAGTGCTCAGCGATGACGACAAAGAGCGCGGGGTGATGCTGATCAATATTGGCGGCGCGACGACTGACCTCGTGATCTTTGCCCAAGGCGGGGTGTGGCACACCGGCGTGATCCCGGTCGGCGGCCAGCACTTTACCAACGATATTGTCTACGTGCTGCACACGCCACCCAACACCGCCGAATATCTCAAACTACGCTACGGCAGCGCCATCGCCGGCAACCCACCGGCGCCGGGTGATGAAAGCGACCTGATCGACGCCGAGACGTTGACGGTAGGGGAAAAGCAGCAGATCAGCGCCTATCTGCTGAAACAGGTCTTGCAGGCGCGCGCCGAAGAATTGATCGAGTTGATCGTGGACGAGGCGCGGCGCAGCGGTTACGAGAGCATGTTGCCGGCAGGCATCGTCTTGACCGGCGGTGGCGCACAGCTTAGCCGGTTCGATGATTTGTTGCGCGACGATTTGCGCTTACCGGTACGGATCGGCATTCCCAGCGGGTTAGGCGGTTTACATGACGCGCTTGACTCGCCGGCGTATGCAACGGCTGTGGGGCTTTTACGATGGGGAATGCGGTACGGCGGGCGGCCGCTTGAGCAGTCTTCGTCTGATGATACGAGTTCGCTATACGAGCGCTTCCGCCGCTGGTTGCGCGAATTATTACCATAACACTACTCAAGGAGGTTCGCACATGGTTGATCGAAGCAGCAATGGCTTCTCGCTGGAAGACTTTGCCCAGATCAAGGTGGTTGGCGTTGGCGGCGGCGGCAGCAATGCAGTGGATCGCATGATTGCCGCTGGCGTGCAGGGGGTCGAGTTTATTACCGTCAATACTGATGTGCAGGCCTTGATGCACTCGCTGGCGCCGGTGCGGATTCGCATTGGTGATAAGCTCACCCGCGGTCTGGGCAGCGGCGGCAATCCGGTGATCGGGCAGAAGGCGGCGGAGGAGAATCAGGAAGATATCTACGAGCAGTTGAAGGGCGCTGATATGGTCTTTGTCGCTGCCGGTATGGGTGGCGGCACTGGCACCGGCGCATCGCCGATCATCGCCGGGATTGCCCATGACCTCGGCGCACTGACGGTTGGCGTCGTCACCCGCCCCTTCACCTTTGAAGGCAATCACCGCCGCAAAGTGGCCGAGGCCGGGATCGAACAGTTGCGCCCGGTGGTTGATACCTTGATCGTCATTCCTAATGACCGCCTCTTGCAGACGGCCAGCAAGAATACCACCTTCCAGCAGGCGTTTTTGATGGCTGATGATGTGTTGCGCCAAGGTATTCAGGGCATTTCTGACCTGATTACCCAGCGCGGTCTGATTAATGTCGACTTCGCCGACGTCAAGACGATTATGGCCCAGCAAGGTTCGGCGTTGATGGCGGTCGGCTATGGTAAGGGCGATGCTCGCGCGCTTGATGCCGTCAATCAGGCGATTGCCAGCCCCTTGCTCGAGGTCAGCATTGACGGGGCGAAGGGGGTGCTCTTTAACATTACCGGTGGCGAAGATCTCGGCATTATGGAGGTCTACGAGGCAGCCGATATTGTCGCTAAGCAGGTTGATCCCGACGCCAACATTATCATTGGCGCCGTGATTGATCCCAATTTCCCTCCCGGTGAGATCAAGATCACGCTGATCGCGACCGGTTTCGATATGAACCGCAACTCCAACGTGCAACGCACCCGTTCGTATCCGACAGCGGCGACCAGCACTGGCCAAGCGACCGGGCAGATCGGCGGGCAACCGGCCCAGCGCCCCAAGCAGACGACGCCGGCGCCGGTGCAGCCACCGGTGCAACCGGTGCGTCCGGCGATGCCCAACGATGATCTCGACATCCCGCCCTTCTTGCGCGGGCGCGATCGCAATCGCCAGCGGTGAGATGAAGTCCGGTTCCAGATCGTACAGCAGGCTACCGCCTGAGCAGCAATTTATGGAGTGCGGCAGTTTAACTGCCGCATGTTATCGTTTGTGCCAGCGAACACTGCGCATCATCCAGACGGTGGGCCAAGGCATTTGCTGCCTCTGCGGCGCTAATGCCGTTAAGGTGTTGTAGACGGTCGCAACTCTGCAATCTGGAGTGCGGCAGTCGCACTGCCGCACTCCAGCGGTTACAATCACGATGCTGACAGGGTAGTTGTGAATGTGCGGCAGTCGCACTTCCGCCATCTACCGGTCACACACACGATCGGCGAGGATGTTCCGTTGCAAACATGCGCAGCAGTTGCACTGCCTCACTCCAAAGGCTGAAACCACGGTCACGATCCCGCGTACAGGGCGGGTGTGAGCGTGCGGCACGCATCCCGCCGCATTCCAGCGGCTGTGGCAGCCACAGGCAACTGCAAACCCACTGTGCTGCTGCACCCAATGCTATGGTTCGCGCAGCGTGAAACCGATCATCGTTGCGAGATCACGCACGATCGCTTGTGCCGCGCTTATGTCGCGGCCCTCGGCGGCGGCATCGATGATCACGCCGGCCATCGTGTGCAGTGTTGCCAATGCTGCCGGCGTATCCAGATCATCGTCCATCGCCGCAATCACGTCGGTGCGGCCACGGCTCACATCGAGCGGACTATGGTCGCCGCCTCTGACGGTCACGGCCCGGCGGAGATCGGCAGCGTACCGCTCGTAGCGCGCCAGCGCGTCGCGCCGGTAGTCAAACTCCTCGCGGTAGTGTTCACTGAGCAGATACCAGCGGATCGCGTCGGGATGGTGCAGGCGCAACGCATCGCGGGCAAAGACCAAATTCCCCAACGACTTGCTCATCTTCTCGCCATCGAGCCAGACCAAGCCGACGTGCATCCAGTAGCGCACAAAGGGCTTTTTACCGGTGGCTGATTCGCTCTGCGCGATTTCGCACGAGTGATGCGGGAAGATTAGATCGGCTCCTCCGCCGTGAATATCGATCTGATCGCCTAAGTAACGTCTCGACATCGCGCTGCACTCGATATGCCAACCCGGACGGCCCATGCCCCACGGGCTCTCCCACTTTGGTTCATCAGGATTACCGCGTTGCCAGAGCACAAAATCGAGCGGATCGCGCTTGCAGGGGTCATTGGGATTATTGCCGCGCTGATTGGCAATTGCCATCAACTCGGCATACCCCATGCGCGCCATCCGCCCGAAATCAGGGTCGGTTTGAATGCTGAAATAGACGTTGCCATCGGCGACGTAAGCGTGGCCGAGTTCGATCAGGCGCTCGATGATCGGAATCATCGTGCCGATTTCCTCGCTCACCCGCGGGAAGAAGGTCGGCGGCAGAATGTTGAGACCGGCGTAATCGGCACGCAACTGGGCAATTTGGCGTTCGGCCAGCTCGTACCAATCCACCCCATCGCGGCGGGCGCGCTCGAAAAGCGGATCATCCACGTCGGTCACGTTCTGGCAGTAGCGCACCGTCGCGCCGTGCCATTGCAGATAGCGCACCAATACGTCAAAGACGATAAAGGTGCGGGCGTGCCCCATGTGGGTCGTGTCATAAGGTGTCACCCCACAGACATAGAGCGTTACCGGGCGATCGGTGGGGATGGTAAATGGTTCGCGGATACGGGACAACGTATTAAAAAGCTGCATGGAATGCATCCTTTGCTGAAGCCGTCAGACGTAGCGATTATGCTACTCTCTACTATGGTAGCACTAATTGGTATTGCTGCGTTGCTCTGATCCCATTAAGAGCCGGCCCGCAGGCCGGCTCTTCCATCAGACACCTATGCCAGTCCTATGGCGTAGCTACCGGCACCCGCGCCGCGATCTCAGGCGCCACCTCAAGGACGGCTGCCGACATCCAGCCGCTCTGGCCATCGGGCAGGCGCACAACGTACCAATTGGCGCGCTGGCCTTCGAGCAGCACTTCGGTGTTAACCGGCACAACCGTGATAATCCGAAACGACGTGCCGGGGCCATTGCGCAGATTTGCTTCCACGTTGACGCGCCCGACAAAGCGTTCAACAGTGGGTGTGACCGTGCTCGGCGGAACGAGCACAATCGTTACCGGTGACCGGGTTGGTTGCGGCGTCACCGGTGTGACGGTTGGCAAGCGGGCTAAGGTGGGGAAGGGGCTGGGAGTAGGCGGCAGCGCTGCCGCCAGATCAATGCAGGCGGTGAGCAGTAACGCGCCGCTCAACCATAAGCACCACCACCAAGCAGAGCGTCTTCGGTTCATAGGAGTTCCTGTTGCACGTGTGCGATCACGTATCTGAGAATGATGGCAAATATTCTCTAGTAATAGTTTACCAATATCGAAAGCAAAGGTGTAAGATCGACCGGAATCTTTACGACCAACCCGCGATAGCAACAGCCGGGTGGCAATGGTGATGGCTGGCTGAGGAGGCATGATGTCATTGCGCGGGCGCACCGCGCCCGAAGCAATCTCCTGCTTCAGCGCTTGCAATGCCTGCACGG
>NZ_DAOTWH010000007.1:0-3303 GCF_034435895.1 Chloroflexus sp. | reverse complement strand
AGCCGCGGCCGCTAACCCGCTCGCCACCGCTCGCCACGGGTGGCGGCGCGGATCAGCGGCTAACCCAGCGCATGCCGCACCTGCCGCACTCACCAACGCTAACCCAATCCCGGGACGTTGCCCGCGCGCTACATCCAGCCAGTACATCGCCGCCATCGGGTTAAAGAGGGCTGCGCCTGCCAGCGCATAATTCGAGCGCGGATGGGTCATAGCCGGCCTCCTCTGGTAGCCGTAAAGCGGTAGGGTGGTTGTTGATCGTCTGAACACAAGCAGGTGACGATATGTGCAAAATCCTGACATATCATACCACGCCTGCCAGCGTGTGCGAATGTTGAACACTCAACAGTTAAGGATGTTATCCATTTTGTGAATATTTGACTACTCAGATTTGACAGAATAGCGATGGGCGAGTAGGATAAGCGTTGCAATTATGTGTCTAGACAAGGATTTAGACATATTGCTCCCGCTCGGGTGGGGGATTGCTTCGCCGCGCGGGGCAATGCAGCGCATTGTCCCTACGCGGCGCGCAATGACAACAGGCGCGGCAGCTCGCGTGAGGGGAAGGCTGCATTGCCGGGGGGCTGTCAAGGAGAGGGTAATGTCATTGCGAGGGGGGCGTGGCCCCCGCCGCAATCCCCCGCTTGTGTGGTGCAAGGGTGGACAGAGCGCATGAGCGGAGCGGTGGTTGAAGGCGTTGCGGTGGGTGTTGGTGTACCCTCTGGCCCCCGCTCCCCCCTGACGGCGGGAGAGGGGGAGCCGCGTGGTTGGCGCGCACGGCATAGCGGAAGGGGAAGGCAGTAGCGCCCCGCTCCCACACTAGCGGGTTCAAGGGCGGACAGAACATCGGTCTGGAACCCGGCCCTGAAGGGCGGGGCTAGGGGGACGAAGCCTGCTGCGCGGGCGGATGCCCCCACCCCTTGCCCCTCCCCCAGCGGGGGAGGGGTGATGAGGAGTGCAGCACGGGGCTTTACGGCATTGCACAGTGATCAACGGGTTGTGATCGACTACAATGTTCTGTCCGTTCCTCAAGCGGAATGAGTGGAGGGTTGGTTCTCATCCCTCTTCATTATGATCTAATGAAAGGTTTGCGATGACCACAATCGTGTTACATAACGGCCCGATCTACACCCTCGATCCGGCCCAACCGGTAGTGCAAGCATTGGCTATCCGTGACGAGCGGATCTTGGCGGTGGGTGATGAAGCGACGGTGCGGGCCGCTGCCGGCCATCAGGTTGAGGCAATCGATCTGCGCGGGCGGGCGGTGGTTCCCGGCCTGACCGATGCGCACGTCCACATTGTGCTGCACGGCCTTGCCCGCCAGCAGGTGCGCTTGACCGGTTGCGCTGATTTCACGGTTGCGCTTGACCAGATCGCGGCTGTGGCGCAACGCTTGCCGCCGGGAGCGTGGTTGCGCGGCAACGGCTGGGATCATGCGCTGTGGGGCGGGCGCTGGCCGAGCCGGGCCGATCTCGACCGGGTGTGCCCGGATCGGCCGGCAATGCTGGATCGCAAAGACGGCCATTCGCTGTGGGTCAATAGCCGCGCGCTGGAGTTGGCCGGAATTACCGCTGCCACTCCCGATCCCGATGGCGGCCAGATTCAACGTGACGAGCACGGCGAACCAACCGGCATCTTGTTCGAGACAGCAATGGAGTTGGTGCGCGCAATTGTGCCGCCTCCTACTCGCACCGAGCGCCTCGCTGCACTGCGGTTGGCAATCCATGAGGCGTTGAGTTATGGCTTGACCAGCTTGCACGTGCCGCCAGCGACCAATCCGGCTGACGGCCCCGATACGCTGATCGATCTGCAAGCGCTCCGGGCTGACGGTGATCTGACCATCCGCGTGCTGGCGCATATCGCCGGTGCGCACCTCGATCACGCCATCGGTTTGGGCTTGCGCAGTGGCTTGGGTGACGATTGGCTGCGGATCGGCGGTCTCAAGCTGTTTGCCGATGGTTCGCTCGGCTCTGAAAGCGCCCACATGCTGGCGCCGTATGAAGGGCGTGATCATACCGGCATCGCGGTCATTCCGCCTGCCGAGATGAAAGAGATTGTGACTCGCGCTAATGCGCACGGGATCAGTGTGGTGGTGCATGCCATTGGCGACGCCGCCAATCGCAGCGTGCTCGATGCGATTGCTGCCGCTCGCCCTACTGCCATCTATCTGGCCCTGCCCAACCGGATCGAGCATGCCCAGATCCTCGATCCTCACGACATCCCGCGCTTCGCCGAGCTCGGCGTGATCGCCTCAATGCAGCCGATTCACTGCACCGCTGATATGGCGGTCGCCAATCGGCTATGGGGTGAGCGTTGCGCAACCAGCTACGCATGGCGCAGCTTGCTTGATGCTGGGGCTACGCTAGCGTTTGGTTCCGATGCGCCGGTCGAGACGCTCGATCCGTGGGCAGGGATTCACGCTGCCGTAACCCGCCAAACGACCGATGGCACACCGGCTGGCGGGTGGTATCCTGAACAACGACTGGCGCTTACCGAAGCATTGGCAGCGTATTGCACCGGCCCGGCGGCGGCGGAAGCCGCGACGGATCGCAAGGGTCGCTTATCGCCCGGCATGCTGGCCGATCTGGCCGTCCTGAACGGTGATCCCTTCCAGATGTCGGCAGAGCGCTTACATACCCTGCACGCCGAGTTGACGATCGTCGGGGGGAAGATCATGTTTGAGCGGCGATAGCGCAAACAGAGGGGCAGAGCGCGCTCTGCCCTACTGATATGAAGGAAAGGATAAGCCGGCATGCTGCGGAATCGGGTCTTTACGGCGGTGGTTGGCGGCCATTTTATGGTTGATGTGCTCAATAGCGTCGGCGCGGTGCTGCTGGCAGTGTTGGCTGGGCCGTTAGGCCTTAGCAACCAGCACATCGGCTTGGCGCTGACCGTCTATACCCTGCTTGGCGCGCTCTCGCAGCCGCTGTTTGGCTGGATCGCCGACCGCCTGCCCGGACGCACACTACAACTGGCGGCGCTGGGCGTGCTTTGGATGGCGCTCTGCTATACTGGGGTGGCGTTGGCGCCGAACTGGACGGTGCTCTTGCCCTGTTTTCTGCTCGCTGCGCTCGGCAGCGGTCTCTTTCACCCGATCGGCACCGCCAGCGCCGCGGCTGCGGTACCCGATAAACCGGCCAGCGCCACCGCCATCTTCTTCTTTGGCGGGCAAGCCGGTTTAGCTGCTGGCCCCATTCTCGCCGGGATCGTGTTGGCGGCAGCCGGCACGCCGGGGATCGTGCCAGTGGCGCTGGCAGCGATTGTGCCGGCGGGGGTGCTGCTCCTCACCCAGCAAACGGCCCGCAG
>NZ_DAOTWH010000006.1:0-23201 GCF_034435895.1 Chloroflexus sp. | reverse complement strand
CGTGCGGCAGTTTGACTGCCGCACGCCAAAGCTAAATTTAAACCTCTTTACCAGTGCGTGAAAGGAGCAGATTCCATGAATCAACGCCAACTGATGCAGATGGCCCAGCAGATGCAGCGCCAGATGCAGAAGGTGCAGGAAGAATTGGCCGCCACGATTGTGGAGGGCACTGCCGGCGGCGGCGCGATTACGGTCAAGATGAATGGCCACCGCGAGGTGCAGTCCATCACGATTGCGCCGGAGGTGGTTGATCCGAATGATGTGGATATGCTGCAAGACCTGTTGCTCGTTGCCATTAATGATGCTTCGCGCAAAGCCCAGCAGTTGGCCGAAGAGCGGATGCAGCCGCTCACCGGCGGGCTGAAGGGGCTGTTCTAAGCCGCTGCGGGGAAGGTATGGCCGTTCACCCAGAACAAACATTGATCGCTGCGCCAGTGGCCCGCTTGATCGAGGAGTTTGCCAAGCTGCCCGGCATCGGCCCCAAGACTGCCTCGCGCTTGACCTTCTTCCTGCTCCGCGCTGAGCCGAAGCAGGCCCAAGCGTTGGCGCAGGCCATTCTCGATGTCAAAGAGCAGGTAGGGTATTGCCGGCGCTGCTTCAATATCACCGTCGGCGAGTTGTGCCCGATCTGCCGCGATCCTAGCCGCGATCAGACCAAGATTTGCGTGGTCGAAGAGCCGCTTGATGTGCTGGCGATCGAGCGCACCGGCGCGTATCGCGGTTTGTACCACGTCTTGCACGGCCATATCGCTCCGCTTGAGGGCATCTACCGTGAGGATCTCAAAATTGATGAGTTGTTGGCTCGTGTGCGCAGCGAGCCGGTCAATGAGGTGATTCTCGCTACCAATCCTAATACCGAGGGTGAAGCGACCGCCTTTTTGCTGTTGCGCGATCTGGCCCCGCTCGGCGTGCGAGTCACGCGCCCGGCTCGTGGCCTGCCCACCGGCGGCGATCTCGAATGGGCCGATCCTGAAACGCTTGGTTCGGCGTTGGAAGGCCGGCGAGAGTTGTAGGGGCCATCGGGGTGTGGCCGAGCACCAAACAATGTCGTTGCGAGCCGCGCCTAGGGGCAGAGCGCTGCTCTGCCCCCGCGCGGCGAAGCAATCCCCCGCGTGTACGGGAGGTATGCGCTGGTCGGGATTGGTGGTGCGCAAGGGGGAGCCGGCTGCGAGGGTTGCAACCGTTCGTGCTACCGGTTGGGCCGTAGGTAGACAGCCGTTGCTCGCGCTAAAGGAGGAGATTGCTTCGGGGGTTGCGCCCCCTCGCAATAACAAGTGGTGAGTGGGGTTGCGCCCCCTCGCCATGATAACCGGTGACCTAATGTCATTGCGAGCCGCGCGTAGGGGCAGAGCGCTGCTTTGCCCCCGCGCGGCGAAGCAATCCCCCGCGATAGCGGATGAAGTCACTCGCAGCGTTAGCCTACAAGATGAAACAACTGCTCTATGCAATTGCTTCGCAATAACCCAATCACACTGTTATGAACGTCACCACGATCCTCAACGAAACGATCGCCAGCGTCAAAGGCGCCCAGTTTGCCGGCATTGTCGGCACCGACGGCCTCAGTGTGGCGATGGCCTATCACCCCGCCGCCGTTGAACTTGATCTCGATATCGAGTTGGCCGAACTCGAATTGGCTGAACTGACCTCGCGGGCGACCGCGGCGGCTGACCGGATCGGCGCCGGTTATGTACGCGATCTGGTGATCGAAACCGATGCGCTGTTGATGCTGGCGACCCAGATCATGCCCGGCTATTACGGGGTGCTCGGTGTGCTCAGCGAGATTGCTAATCTGGGCAAGGCCCGGTTTGCGCTTCAAGCTATGGTTGAACGGGTGCGCGCCGAGTTGTAAGCCGATCGCTCGCGCACCCATTGCTTCTCGCCTAGTTGCCAATCTCTTTTTGCGTCTCTTTGCGATTATGCGACGCAATCACCTCGCCCGGCACGAGCACCATTTCGGCAAAAATGTGCTCAAGCGTCGCCGGTGCTTGCTCGCACAATCCGCAATGCACCGCTGAAGGCTGGATAATGGTGCTGCGCGTCGCCGTGAGCCAACGAAATCGCTCGTAGATCGGCAATTCCCCAATCGGCCCCGCCGCTCTGCCACCGGCGCAGACTAACTCAAAGGCGGCTAATTGTTCGCGCACCGGCTCAAGATCGAGATCGGGCCAGAGCGCGGCAATTCTTCCCTCGTCGAGTTGCGTGCGCACGCCGAGAAAGCGTTGTTGCCGGCAGAGCAGCACCACCCCGATGTTGATCTGTTCGCCCCGCTCGACGCGCGGCACCAGCCGCAACAGAGCATACTCAAAGGCGCTCGCGGGCATCGATAGCCTCCTGTACGAATGCGCGCGGCGCTGCCAGCCGCAGACTGAGGTATTCGACATACGCTGCCCGATGCGCTTCAACTGAGGGGAAGCGCAGATCGGCCAGCCATTCATCTGGCACCTTCACTACAATCTCCCACAGCAGGTCGCGGGTAATCTGCCGCGCCAGCGTCTCGTCAACCGTCGCTAGTTCGGTTGCCACCGGCAACAGCACATGCTCGCGGATCTGGCTGAACGGCATTCTGGCCCGGCTTTGATAGTCGTGCCACGTGTAATGCATGTACAGCGCCGCGCCGTGATCGATCAGAAACAGCCGCCGGTGCCACCAGAGCAAATTGGTGTTGCGCGGAGTTCGATCAACATTGGTGATAAAGGCGTCGAACCAGACGATTAACGAAGCTAATTCGCGGTTGAGGCTGCGAATCCCGATCGGATCAAACGCCAGCGCGCCGGGCAAGAAGTCCACCGCCAGATTCAACCCGGCGCTGGCCGTCACCAAATCCTGTATTTCGTCGTCTGGTTCGTTGCGTCCCAACGCCGGATCAACCTCAATCAGCACCAATTCCGGCGCCGGCAAGCCGAGCGCGCGGGCCAGCTCGCCGCAAATCAGCTCGGCGACCAGCACCTTTGGCCCCTGCCCTGCGCCGCGAAACTTGACCACGTACAGGCCGTCATCGTCAGCTTCGACAATCGCCGGCAGCGAGCCGCCTTCGCGCAGCGGCGCCACATAACGGGTGGCAGTCACTCTCCGTAACATTAACGCTCCACCTTCAAGATATAGCCCGTCTGGGCCGGGATTTCGGTGAACGGTTGGTATTCGACGATCGCGCCGTTGCTGATGGTCAGCGGCGCCGGCAGGGCCGGCGGCGTACCGTACAGTGGCACAAGCTGGTACGTTCCGTCCGGCAAATCGCTCCCGCTCAACGAGAGCGTAAACGGTTCAGTCGGGACGGCGTCGAAATTGATGATCACCACTACTATATCATCGCCGCTGCGCCGGATGTAGGCGGCAATGTCGTCGCCTTTGGCCTGCAACGGGATAAAGTCGCCGGTCGCTAGCGCCGGTGTGTTGATGTGCAAGTGGATGAGTTGCCGGTACGTATTGAGCAGCGAATCCGGGTCTTCGTCTTGCAGCATCACATTTTTCGCTGGGTAATCGAGCTGCGGCATTTGCCACGGGAAGCCGCTGGTGAAGCCGCCAAACTCCTCTTTCGTCCATTGCATCGGCGTGCGGATGCGCTCATCGGGTTTGACGCCGAGCATGCCAATCTCTTCCCCATAATAGATGAACGGCAATCCCGGCATGGTCAACAGTGCCAGCGCCGCCAGCTTCGCTTTGGTAAAGTCGTTGCCGAGCACTGACATTACCCGATTTTGGTCGTGATTGGTCAAAAACGGTGCCCACCGCTGGTACGGCAGTTTAGTGTAGGCATCTTGGGTGGCTTGCATCAACAGCCGCGCCAACCCGGTATTGGCCGCGCCGACAATCTGCTTAGCGACTTCAAATTCGAAATAGTAGTCGAGCTGGTCGGGGTAATACGGCGCTAAGGTGCGCGGGTTGCCGTTGTAGACTTCGCCGACCGTAAAGGTGCCCGGCAGCTCGCGCTCAAGGAAGCGGCGAAACTCGCGCAGCCATTCAAACGTCTCGGCAGTGTCTTCTTGCAGCGTGTAATACTCGATCAAATGCTTGATCGCGTCGAGCCGGAAGCCGGCCACGCCCATCTCTTCCACCCAAAAACGGGCGATCTTGTAGGCTTCCGCCGTCACCGCCGGATTGCGGAAGTTGAGATCAGGCATCCCGCCCCAAAAGACGCCGTAGTAATATTCGTCGCGCACCGGCGATTTATGCCAGACAACGTTGTTGCCGAATGGGCCGCGAAAACCGGGGTCAATCGCCGACCAGAGGTACCAGTCGCGGTAGGGCGAATTGGGGTCGCGCAACGCCGCTTGGAACCATGGATGCTGGGTACTGGTGTGATTCAGCACCAGATCGATGATGATCTTGATCCCGCGTTTATCTGCTTCGGCGACCAGCCGCTTAAAATCGTCGTTGGCGCCGTAGTCTTTTTCGACGGTGTAGTAATCAATCGTATCGTAACCGTGATAACTGGCCGCCTCGGCCACTGGCATCAGCCAGATACAGTTGACGCCGAGATCGGTTGTAGTCGTTGGGTCGCCATCGTTCAGATAATCCAGCTTGGCGATAATCCCGTTGAGATCGCCGATCCCATCGCCATTGCTATCGTAAAACGAGCGCACAAAAATTTCATAGCAGACCGCGCCGTCCCACCAGCCGGCTGCGAGCGGGAACGGCGTCGCGGTAGGGCCGGGGGTGATGCGGGGCGGCAAGGTCGGCAACCGTGGGTCACGGGTTGGCGTCGGCGGGCGAGTATTAGTTGGGGTGGCGGCGGAAGTGGGCGGTTCGGCGGGGGTGGGTGGCGTAGCCGCCGGCAGGCCGCACGCTGCCAAAAGCATTGCCGCTAGCAAGAGCAGGGATAATCGGTGCATAAGAAACCATTTCGTAGTCAAGTAATTACATCTGCCTGCATTATAGCAAATCTGCAACGCAGCGACGCGAAGGGGGCAAAGGCGCAGAGAATCTGAACGCCAAGGCGCGCAGGTGTGCCAAGACGCAAAGCAATCTGAACGCCGAGGCGTTTCAAGCCAAGCTATGAAGGCGTACAACATTCTGGTTCGCTGCCCAAGTAGCCTTTCAACGTACATTCCAAAATCTTTGCGCCCTCTGCGGGTTTGGCGCCATTGCGTTAGAGTCCTTTGCGCCCGCTGCGTCCTTACGAAGCCGGACAGCCGTCCGGCTCTACTGCGCCCTCTGCGTCCTTGGCGCCTTTGCGTTAAAAATCTTTGCGCTCTTGGCGTCCTTGGCGCCTTTGCGTTTGCCCCTTTGCGTCTTTGCCTACTTTGCGTCTTATGTTTGCAAGACCCGCCGCAACCCCTCAGCAAATTGGCGCGCGCCGCCTTGGGCCGGATGGCGCACGGCATGATGCGCAATGCCGAGCTGGGCCAGCGCTTGGCTGGCGATCCGCCCCATCGCCACCACTGGGCAGCCGGCAAAGAGCGCACAGGCGCGGGCCAACAACGGCAAACCGAGCGCCAGCTCGCTCTGGCGTGGCGTGCGGTTGCTCTGCGGCTGGCCGGGTTGGTGCGGGTGCAGCGGGAAGGCGTTCCATCCCACTGCAAACCGGTTCAGCGCCGCCAATTCGCGATACACGATGGTCGCCGTCTGCTCGCGCGAGATCCGCCCATCATTCGTTGCCAGCCGGAACCCGCGCGCCGCGCCAAACTGGCCGGGAGGATCGACCCCTGCCAACAACATCTGTTCACTGGTAAACGGCACGCCGGTGCGGCGCGCGCCGTTGTAGCCGGGAGCTTCGCCGATCAGCACCAGATCAGGGCCGCGTTCATACGCTAGTTGCAGCGCCAAGGCCAGATTCTCACGCCGGATGGCATTGCCGCGCCGGTGCTCGCCGTCGTCCGCCTCCCATGCATACATATTGACTGTATGGGCCGGCGCTGGCAGCGACGCGAGATCTGCGATCAATGCTGCAATGATCTCACTCGCCACTCACCCCTCCCTCATCACACGTTTGACAGATTTGTCAGCCGCAATTGCATCAGTTGACAACATTCTGTAACTGCTTGGGATTATAGTGGATCCAGCGAATAGAGGAGGTTTGTCATGTCAACGTCGCCGACTCTCTGGGAAATTGAAAGTCCGCTTGGTCCGGTCGCGTTTCGGGTTTCTGGTCAGGGACGCCCCCTGATTTTTTTGCATGGATGGGGCGGTTCGAGCCGCTATTGGCAGGCTGCACCGGCTTTTTTGCCCAACCGGCGGTTGATTGCCATCGATCTGCCCGGTTGTGGAGCTTCGCCAGTGCCGATCGAGCCGGTGACGCTGGCATCGTCTGCGCGCGCGGTGCTGGCGGTTGCCGATGCGCTCGATATTGACCGGTTTGCGCTGGTGGGCCATTCCCTTGGCGCGGCGATTGCGTTAGCCGTTGCCGACCTCGCTTGCGAACGGGTCGAGCGCTTAGGGCTGATGAGCTTTGGTTTCAGCGCCAATCTCTACGAGGATAATCTGGTCACGATCGCTGGAGCGCAATGGCAAGTAGCGGCGGCGTATTGGCGACCGTGGCTGATCTGGTGGCGGCCATGGTGGGGTGTGACCCAGCAGTGGCGGCAGGCATGGTGGACGATGCCTCCCACGCCTGAACTGCTGGCCCGCCCGATGGTGCGTCGCCCGATCGATAGCTCATTATTAATGCAGGGCATTGCCGATCTCGTTGCGATGGATCCGCTGGTCGCTCTAGAAGCGGCGGCGATCATGGGCCATCCCCAGCTCAAGCGCGCCGTGCAACGGCCATTGCCGCCGGTGTTATTGATCAGCGGGCGCCATGATCCGGTCTTTCCGCCCGTCAACGTCAAAGCGCTCAGCCGTTACTTGCCGGATGCAAAGGTTTATTTCATTCCTGATTGCGGTCATGTGCCGATGGTTGAAGCGCCAGCGGCTTGCTATCACGCAATTGCGCGCTTTCTCGACGGAGAAAACGATTGTTCGTCGTAGTATTTACAGTGGCAATGATAAAGTGTAAAGACTACTGCGCTGTATAAAAGGCGTAAACTTCCTGTTCCCTCTTGCCAGCGTATGCTATAATGGGCAAGGCAATGCGCGAAGCTGGCCGGCTTCGCTCTGAACAGGAAGGTTGCCTTCTATGCAGCGTGGCGCATTACTGTTTCTACTCATCGGTCTCATCGTCATTATTGGTGGGTTGGCGGCTTTCTTGCTCTTGCGCAGCGGTGCGGGACAGACGACGACCTCGACAACCCCGGAAATTCCGCCGACGCCAACGACGGTGCCGCAGGTACGCGTGGTGCGGGCGCTAGTGGATCTTGACGCCAATACCGTGATCAACGATCCGACGCTGCTCGATGTGGTGGAAGTGCCCGTCACCGAATTTGACGAAAAGAACGAATTTAGCAACATTAATGATGTCATCGGCAAGTTGCTGATCAATCCGGTTATGGCGGGCCAATCGATCCAGCGCGATGATATACGTGACCCCGGTCTTGCGCAACGGATCCCGACCGCCGAACCCGGCCAAGCGCGGGTGAAGGCATATCCCGTCTTAGTGGATAGTTTGTCAGGTGTGGCCGATCAAGTGGCGATCAACGATTTCGTTGACGTGATCGCGACTTTTGCGGTCGAGCGCCAGATTATCCGCCCCAGCGCGTCCGAGCAGGTGATCACGGTCAATGAGGTTGACCGGGTGGTGCGCCCCTACGAGTACGCCGAATCGCAGACCTTCTTTACTACCAAGACTATCATTCAGCGCGCCCAAGTGTTGCAGATTTTGCGTCCGGCGCCTGAAGCGCCTCCAGATACGACGGGAACAACCCCTCAATCCCAATCCACAACAGCCGGAACCCCGGCGGTTGATGCATCCGGGCAGCCGATTAACCAGCCGGATGGCGCTACTACTACGAGCGCGAATATTTTGACGGAAGGGAATTGGGTGGTGGTGCTGGCCTTGACGAATCAAGAGATCGAGCTGCTCGAGTTCGCCGCTCAGGCCGGTGCGCGGATTGTGTTAGCCCTCCGTGGCAGCGGAGATGCGGCGATTGAGACGACGAGCGGCGTGACGCTCGATCTGTTGCTGCGCGATTTTGGCTTGCCGTTGCCGCAGCCGCTGCCGCCTCGCGTCTACGGTGAAGCCGAAGTCTTTACGCCGCAACCAACGCCAACTCCGCGCCCATGAGCTATTCCATAAGTGCCGGCTCTGGAGTACAATGATAACATGCATGATGGTCTATCGTAGATCTATGCGTGAGCGTGCGCGTCCGTTGCAACTGCCCATAGTACGAGATCTGAGGAGCTAAGGCATGAGTGAAGCCGACAAGATTCGAGTTATGATCGTCGATGATGTCATCGACACCCGCGATCAGCTCGAGAAGTTGCTCTTCTTCGAAAAAGATATCGAAGTTGTTGCGAAAGCGAGCAATGGGCGCGAGGCGATTGCTTTCGCTCGCCAGTACCGTCCGCAGGTCATTTTGATGGATATCAATATGCCCGATATGGATGGGATCGCTGCCACTGAAGCGATTCTGACCCAAGATCCGGGTATTCAAGTCATCATTATGAGTGTGCAGGGCGAGACGGATTATATCCGGCGGGCGATGTTGGCCGGTGCGCGCGAGTTTCTGATCAAGCCGATTAGCGCTGATGACCTCTACCGTTCCATCCGGCATGTTGCCAAACTGGCGGCGATGCGTCCGGTGGTGATGGCTGCCGGTGGCGCAGCGGCTGGCGCAGCAACTGCCAGCAAACCTTCGGTCGAGGGCCAGATCTTTGCCGTGTTTAGCCCGAAAGGGGGAGTGGGTGTTTCGTCGATTGCCGCTAATTTGGCGATCGCGATCCGGCAGCAAACGAACAAGAAGGTTGCCCTCGTTGACGGGAATGTGATCTTTGGCGATCTGAGCGTGATTCTTAATCTGCGCGCCGATAAGACGATCGTTGATGTCGCGGCCCGGATCGAAGGGCTTGATCGCGATCTGCTCAACGATGTGATGGCAACTCATCCCACCCAAGTGAAGGTGCTGCTGGCCCCGCCCGATCCGCAACGCGGCGAAATGGTGACGGCTGATCATATCCGCGCCATTCTTGAGGTGTTGCGGCAAGAGTATGATTACGTGGTGGTGGATACGCCAGCCTCGTTTCAAGATCGCTCGCTGGCTGCGCTCGATATGGCCCAGCGCATTGTGACCTTGATGACGCTCGAGATGCACTGCATCCGCAATGTCAAGCTCTTTCTTGAAGTGGCTGATCTGCTAAGTTACCCTGCTGAGAAGGTGATGTTGGTCTTGAATAAGGCGACCAATCGTACCGGGATTCGCGCTGATGAGCTAGAAAAACACCTGCAACGCAAGTTGGTGTTGCAGATTGGCGATGCAGCGCAGGATATGACGTTGGCGATCAATCAGGGAGCGCCATTAGTGATGGCGAAACCTAACCATCAAGTGGCGAAGGATATTATGAATCTGGCGCGGGAATTGGTTGCAAAAGCGGGCAAAGAGGCGACAGCCGAGAGTGGCGCAAAGTCGCGCAGTTTGTTCGGCAGTCTGATCCCCCGTCGCTAGTGTGTGGTATTGACCGCGGTGGTTGCGGTACCGATCAGGGAGGTGAGCGCGATGTCGTTGCTGAAGCGAATTGGTGGGAACGTCCCTACACCGGTCGAACCGGCGGCGTCGCGTGCGCCGATCCGGCCTGAAACAACCGGCCGGTTGACGGCAGTTGGTGCACCCAGCACGGATGAGACGTTCCGTGAATTGCGTTCCCGCGTACAGGATCGTCTTATCAACGAGTTGAATCCGCAACTGGATCTCAACAATCCGGCCAAGGTGCGCAAGCAGGTCGAAGAGATCTTTAACGCGATTCTCGATAGCGAGAGCATCGTGTTGTCGCGCGCCGAGCGCCAGCGTCTGTTTGAGAGCATTGCGGCTGATATTATCGGCTTGGGGCCGATCGAGCCGTTGCTGGCCGATGAAGATGTCAGTGAGATTATGGTCAACGGCCCGAAACAGGTCTATATCGAAAAGAAGGGCAAGTTGATCAAGACCGATATCACCTTCGCCGATGATGACCACGTGATGCGGATTATCGATCGGATCGTGGCGCCACTGGGCCGGCGCGTTGATGAGTCGTCGCCGATGGTCGATGCCCGCCTCAAAGATGGGTCGCGCGTGAATGTGGTGATCCGCCCCTTGGCGCTGAATGGGCCAACCATCACCATCCGCAAGTTCCGTAAAGATAAGCTGACGGTGCAAGATTTGGTGCGCTTTGGCTCGATGTCGCAAGATATGGCCGATTTTCTGGCGGCATGTGTCAAGGCGCGGCTGAATATTGTGGTGGCCGGCGGTACCGGTTCAGGCAAGACGACGTTGCTGAATGTGCTATCGTCGTTCATCCCGGAAGATGAGCGGATTATTACCGTCGAAAACGCGGCTGAGTTGCAACTGCGCCAAGATCACGTCGTAACGCTTGAGTCACGCCCGCCAAACGTTGAAGGCAAGGGTGAGGTCACGATCCGCGATCTGGTGATTAACTGTCTCCGTATGCGCCCCGAACGGATTATCGTCGGCGAGTGCCGCGGCGGCGAGACGCTCGATATGTTGCAGGCGATGAATACCGGCCACGATGGCTCGATGACGACGATCCACGCCAATACGCCGCGTGATGCCATCAGCCGTATTGAAACTATGTGTTTGATGGCAGGCATGGATCTGCCCGCGCGCGCTATCCGTGAGCAGATCGCTTCCGCTATTCACGTCTTCGTCCAACAGTCACGGCTCAAAGATGGTTCGCGCAAGGTGACCCAAATCACTGAAGTTTCGGGTATGGAAGGCGATGTGGTCGTCTTGCAGGATATTTTCGTCTTTGAGCAGACCGGTATTGATGAGAAGGGCAAGATTGTGGGCCAATTGCGCCCCACTGGGGTGCGACCGCGATTCCTCGAGAAATTCGAGGCGCTCAATATCTTCTTGCCGCCAACCATCTTTGGTTCGTCGGAGCGATTCAGCTTCTAAGCATCCCGTCTACCTCCGGCGCTAGAGGGAGGCGTCGATCCTATGGATGTCTTGTTATCACCAGAGATGATGCCGGTCACGTTAGGCGTATTAGGTCTCTTGCTGATCGTGCTGCTGGCCGTGGTGGTGGCGCTGATGCGACCGTCAGCCACGGTTGATGTGGCCCAGCGCCTTGAGACGTATGCCGGCGGTAAAGCGCAAGAACGGCCTAATGAGCCTGTTACGCGCCAAGCGATCGAGCGGATTGATGCCGTTGTTTCACGGAGTAAGCAGGGTAGCTCGATCAAGAATGAGTTGGCGCGGGCCGATCTGAAACTCACTGTGGCCGAGTTTATGGGCCTGAAATTGGGTGCTGCCCTGCTCGGCGTGGTGTTTGGCATGATCTTGGGGCGGGCTGATGTGCGCGCTCAAGTGGCTGCCGCACTGGTTGGCGCGATTGTGTTTTCGTTTCTGCCTAATATGTATGTGAGTTTTCGCGCCAAACAACGGGTCAAGGCGTTTAATAACCAGTTGGGTGATGTCATCACAATGATGGCAAATGCGCTGCGCGGCGGCTACAGCTTTTTGCAGACGCTTGATATGGTCTCGCGTGAGGCGCCCGCCCCCGCTTCGACCGAGTTTCGCCGAGTGGTGCAAGAAGTTGGTCTCGGTCGCTCGACCGAAGAGGCATTGCAAAACCTGCTCCGGCGCGTTCCCTCTGATGACCTCGATCTCTTGATTACCGCCGTTAGCATTCAGATGGAGGTGGGCGGTAATCTCGCTCAAGTCCTTGATACGATCGGTCATACTATTCGTGAACGGGTGCGTATTAAGGGTGAAATATCTACCCTCACTGCGCAAGGCCGGATTTCGTCGTGGATTATTACTGGCCTGCCGATCGCCTTGGCGACGTTTATTACGGTCGTTAATCCTGATTATATGGCCCCCCTGTTCACGTTTGGCATGCCGCCGGAGGCGTGGTGTTGCATGCCAGTGACGTCGTTGGTGATGATCGCAATGGGCTATTTTGCGATCCAGAAAATTATCGATATCGAAGTGTGAGGTGCAGCTATGATCGATATCTTGATTATCGCCGGAATCGTAGCGGTCGGAGCTGCGCTGATCATCGTTGCGGTTCGCCAGATGAATCAATCACGGGCGATCAGCGAACGTCTCGATCAGTATACTGATGTGTCGCTGTCGCTCGAAGAACTAGAGTTGCAGCAGCCGTTTCGCGAACGGGTGCTCGTCCCGATGTTTCGCGCTCTGCTGAATACGCTAGGCCGCTTTGGCCTCAAGCAGAATCAGGAACGGTTGAAGACGAACCTGCAATTGGCCGGCAATCCCGGCAATATCTCGCCCAATATGTTCATTGGCTTGCGCATGGCGCTGGCAATTGTGTTGATGATGGTGATGGGGTTGTTGGTGATTGGCCGCCTGCCGTTTATGCAAGCCTTGATGGGGACGCTGATCGCAGCGATGATTGGGTATACGTTGCCCGGGATTTGGCTCGATCGGAAGATCAAAGAGCGTAAGAAGAATATTCTGAAGGCGCTGCCCGATGCGCTTGATCTGCTATGTATCAGCGTTGAAGCGGGGTTGGCATTTGATTTGGCCTTGCAGCGGGTCGCGCAGAAGTGGGATAATGAATTGTCACGGGAATTCCAGCGCGTGTTGCAAGATATTCGCCTTGGCCGCACCCGTCGCGAGGCCCTGCGCGATCTGGCCGCTCGCACCGGCGTCGATGATGTGCAAACCTTCGTTTCCGCGGTGATACAGGCTGATCAGTTAGGTGTGTCAATGTCGAAGATTCTCCGCATCCAGTCTGATCAGTTGCGTGTACGCCGGCGCCAACGCGCGGAAGAGGCAGCCCAAAAGGCGCCAGTGAAGATGCTGATCCCGATGGTCTTCCTGATCTTCCCCGCTTTGTTCGTGGTTATCCTTGGCCCGGCAGTGCCGCGGATTATGAGCGCGTTAGGAGCTATGGGCGGATAAGTAGGCAGTGATGGTGCAAGTCGTTAACCAAACTCGTGGCGCTATCCTCGCTCGGCGATGCGAGGTGGCGCGCACCTTTTTACGTCGGGGTCGTGGCTTGTTAGGACGATCGTCATTGCCGGCAGACAGTGGTTTGTTGATCGAACCATGCAGTAGTATTCACATGCTCTTTATGCGGTTTCCGATCGATGCTATTTTCGTCGATAGACAGGGGCAGGTCGTGGCGCTCTATCCGTCGTTGCCGCCATGGCGGCTCTACGCTGGAAACCAGCGCGCGCGCTATGTGCTTGAGCTGCCGGCAGGGGTGATTGCGGCCACCCAAACCGCCATCGGTGATCAGATTGTGGTGCAGCCGGCAGAGTAAAGATTCGGCTGATTCACGGTATCAATTGGCCACGCAGAAGACAGTTCTGTTGTGGGAAGCATGATTTCGTTGAGATTGGCCTCTCTCGTTTATGGAGTGCGGCAGTATCACTGCCGCACTCTGCATATCTCACATTGCAGCTTTACCCGTGATGAGAGGTTGCCGGGATAGCGAAGTTAGCTCATCTAAACAATGAACTATTCCCAGATGTATTCGCGCTGGCTGGCGCCGTTGCTCGGCGTTGTTTTTGTCGCCCTCTATCTGCTCACATTCACCAAGGTGCATACGTATGATGCCCTCTCGTATGTTCTTGATGTGGATCGTAAGCCATGGCCAGAGTTGTTTCATCCCCATCACCTCCTCTATGGCCCGCTGGGGGCGTTGATCCGGTGGCTGGCGACCAGCTTCGGTTGGCAGGGCAGCGCCGAGCTGTGGCTGCAAGCAGTGAATGCCCTCGCCGGCGCGCTCGGTGTGGCGTTGCTCTTTTTACTTGGGCGCGCGGTGACTGGCTCGCCTATTGCTGCGCTGGCGGCGGCGCTGAGCGTTGGCTGGAGTTATGCCTATTGGTACTATGCCATTGAGGTAGAGGTCTACACCCTTGCCGCGGTTGCCCTGATCGCTGCGCTGTGGCTGCTGGCTGCCATTGCGCGCTGGCCACGCTGGCAGATGGCCTTTTGGCTGGGGGTAACGCACGGGGTGGCGGTGCTGGGCCACCAAACCAATGCTTTATTAGCGGTTCCGGCGCTGGTGACGCTTGGGTTGGCAGTGAGCAATCATCGTGACCGCCTGCGCTTGGCAATGGCCTATCTGCTGCCGCTGGGGTGCATCGTGAGTGGCGCGTACCTGTGGGTGGCGCTTGGCGTGAGCGGGATGCGCCGTTGGGATGAGGTATGGGCATGGTTGACCGGTTATGCCCGCACCGGGTTTTGGGGGGGCGCGATTGATGGCGCGAAGTTGGCCGGTTTGGGCAAGGGTTGGAGTGAAACGCTGGCCATGAACAGCGGCGCGATTGTCGGTGTGCTGGCATGCGCGCTGCTGCTGGCTGGGTGGCGTGGGATTGCCCGCTTGCCGCGCTCGTTGCTGGCCGGATTGCTGAGCTGGCTGCTCGTGTATGGCCTGTTCTTCCTTTGGTGGGAACCGGATAATATCGAGTTCTGGATCGCTAGCCTGCCGCCGCTGGCGGTGCTGTTCAGCGCAGCGTTGGCTACGCGCCACCCGCTCGATCGGTGGCGGGCAGGGGTGGCAGGTGGAACCGGGGTTGTTCTGGCAGTAGCGCTGCTGGTGCTCAATCTGCCGGCGATTGTGGAACGGGGTGATGCCAACCGCGATCTGCAACGCCGGATTGCCACGGCGCTTGCTGAGTTGAGCCAACCCGGCGATCTGATCATTGTGCCCGATGGTGTGCTCGAACTTTATCTACCGCATTACTGGGGGCGCGATACCGTCTATGGCCTTAATCAGGCAATGACGGCGAGCGGCGGTGATTGGCCGGCGGCTTGCGCCCTCATCCAACAACGGATCGAGACCGCCTTGGCGAGCGGCTATGCAGTGCTGATTGCCGATGAAGCGCAGCGACCGGTGCCTGCTCCACCCGGCCAACCGCCGACCCCGGCTGAGCGGTTTGGCTTGACCGTTGAGCAGGTGGCGGCCTGTTACGCCCCCTTCCAAGCCAAGTTGCGACCGGTGGCATTGGCTGATGATCTGCCGTCGTATCGCATGATCCCGCGCGCGAATGCGTTATTGTGGACGGATGGCTGGGATTTTCGCGCTGGACGTTGGGGTTGGCGCGCTGCCGGAGTGGTGGCTGAAGCCATGACGGCTGCCGGTTGGCAAGTGACGCCGGCCTTCGATCCGGTGCTGATCAGTCCGCCGTTGCTGTTCTCGCTGGCTGATGTGGCGGCGATCGAGGTGCGCTTGGCGGCGACAACCACTGCGCGCGATGCCCAACTCTTTCTGCTCGATCCAGCCGGCCAGACCAGCGAAGCGTATTCGCTCCGCTTTACCTTAACGCAGGGGGCGACGGTGACTACCTACCGGTTGGATGTCACCGCCTTGGCCGATCGGCTTGAGCTAGTGGGCGGGTTGCGCTTCGATCCGGTCAGCGCCGGTGATGGCGGAACAGTAATCGTGGAGTCGATCCGGCTGGTGCGGCGACCGGCCGGAGGTGGTGAATGACGGGTACCCGCTCATCTTGGCGCATTGCTGCTCTGTTCCTTATCTTGCCCGCTGAGCAGCAGGTATGCGTAGAGGAGGACGCCTGAACTGATCGAGACGAACAGTTTCAGAGCCAGTGGGAGGGTGGTGGGTGAAATAAAGGCTTCGATCAAACCGGCGACGACCAAGATCAAAGCGCAACCGATCAGCAACACCACGGCGCGCCGGGCAGCTACGACTAAGGCGCCGCGCCGGCTTAGCGTGTCGGGCCGGAGGATCGCCCAACCGAGTTGCAGACCGGCGCCGCCGGCGATAAAAATGGCGCTGAATTCGAGCGTGGCATGCGCGGCGACAAAGCCCCAGAGGTTGCTCGCAAAATCGAAGCGTTGGGCAATGCCGGCAACCGTACCCAATAGCAAGCCGTTTACGAGCAACACGTAGAGGGTGTACAACCCTAACGTGACCCCGCCGGCAAACGCTCTGATCGCCACCGTGATATTGTTGGTCATAATCTCGGCTGAAGCGGCGGCGGGGCCTTCATTGATCCGCAACCACCACTCTTCGCCGTTGCGAATCTGATTGACGATGAAATCAACCCCGGGCACGAAGGTTTCACCCAAGGCGGGATCGCGGAAGGCGGCAATAAACGAGGCGATCGCCGGCAACAGAAACACCAGCGCCGCGGTCAACGTCATCGGCCACGTGGCGCGGAAAGTGTGCGGCAAGGTATAGCGGAAGAAGGTGACCACCCGATTGGGTTCGGCGGCGCTGTAGCGATAGATCACTCCGTGAGCGCGCGTCACGAGCTGGTTGAGGTAGTTGGTAAGGGTATGATCGGGATAATCGCGGCGGGCAATGGCGAGATCGGTGCAGACTTGCCGGTACAGTTGGCCCAGCTCGCGCAATTCATCCGCCGGTAATTGGCCGATCCCGCCGTTTGCGCGGGTGATCAGCTCCTCAAGGCGTTGCCATACCTTATGGCGCTGGCGAATCTGGTGTTCAGGCGTGGTCATTGCCGGATACATGTGCCATTGGCGAGCGGTTGGCCAAGCAATGCCGCGGTCAACAAGGTGGGTTGCGGCCCGATGAGGTAGACTTCGAGGCCGGGCACGGTCTCGACCAAGCGCCACATCAATTCAAGCTTGCTCCGCATACCGCCGGTGACATCAGCGGCGCGCGATTCGCCGGCGCCGGCCAATACCTGCCCAATATTGGCGCGATTGATCAATGGAATTGGCTGGGCCGACGGGTCACGGTGCGGATCGGCGGTGTAGACCGCCGCCTCGCCGACCAGCACGATCCGGCGCGGTTGCAGCGGACTGCGGAGCGCCAGAAAGCTCAGCAGCGCTTCGGTAGAGATGATTGCGGTGCCTTGAGCCGTATCAAAGGCGACATCGCCGTGGATCACCGGCGCCAACCGGCGCTTGAGCGCCTCACTGATCGGCGTAGTTTCCCAATCGGTAATCTGGCCATTGGTGCTGCATAGCGAAGCCGACGGTTGCAAGCTGACCGCCGGCACGCCAGCGGCGAGCAAGGCGTCAACCACGATCCGGTTGAGACGTAGCGCTGCGGCAGCAGTGAGGGCAAAGCCGGTATGGTCAGCGTCGAGCGGTATTCCGCGATGAACGCCGTAGCGCGCCGCGTAATGATGGCCAAACGAGCCGCTGCCATGGCCAAGCACTAACGCCAGTGATGGATCGGCAGTGCGCGCCGCCGCCACGGCGCCGGCCAGCGCCTCGATCACGGGCACATCAGCCGCTTCACGCCCAGTCTTATCGGTAATGACCGAACCGCCAAATTTGACGAAGGTATACACGGCAGTTACGACGGAAAGATGATCAAAACACCTAAAACGGTGAGACCCCACAAGATAATGCTCAGCGCCAGCGGGAGATCTTGCAACACCAATTCTTCGGGTGCGCCGCCGCCATCGCGTTGATAGATCAGGTACAGATAGCGGAAAATGGCATAGACTACAAACGGGATGGTGATCATCAGCATTGGAAACGGCTCTTGGGGCGCAACTGGCGCCGAGAAGGCCGTCATGCTGTACGCCATCACGATGCTGGCGGTAACGATCGCCTGCATCTGATCGAGCAAGGGGATCGAGTACTCTTCGAGGATGCGCCGGTGGTTGCCGGCCCCGTCTTCAAGCAGTTTCAACTCGTGGCGGCGCTTGCCGATGCCAAGGAAGAGCGCCAACAATCCCATACAGACGATCAGCCACGGCGTAATCACAATATCGATCACCGCCGCGCCGGCCACGGCGCGCAAGATAAAACCGGCGGCAATGATGAGAATATCGAAAATCACGACATTCTTGAGCCAATAGCTGTAGAGGAAACCCTGCACCACCACGTAGAGGGCCAGCACGAGCGCAAAATCGAGATCGCCATCAAGCCAGACCGCAAACGGAAAGACTGAAACAATCAATATTGCTGCAGTTACGGCTGCGACAGCGGGGCTAAGTAACCCAGCCGCTAATGGGCGATGGCGTTTTTTCGGATGTGCCCGATCTTTCTCAATATCAACCAGATCATTGATCAGATAGATGGCGCTAGCCGCCATACTAAATGCGACAAACGCCCCGATCACGCGCAGGAGCTCAAGCGGTTGATTATACCAGAGACGCCCTTCAGAAAAGGCGATCGCGGCAAAGACGAACACATTCTTGATCCATTGTCGCGGGCGCATCGTGCGCACGAGTGCATGCAATGAACGGATGCTGAGCGGCGCAGTGCGTTCGATGGATTGGGTTCCGGAGAGATTGTTCATGCTTGCCTGTTAATGCCTTGGTACGATTAACTTGTCTTGATTGTACTCGACAAAGGCAACAATCGTCAACGCATGAGGAAGTATCGTGATAGTTAGTTCAGCACGTTAAAGTGCTTTCTCCCTATCTCCCTGTTCCCTATTGCCTGCCCCCCGCCTTGGTTGCCCGCGCCTCTACATTCGTGTACAATGACTGCCAGCTTTAGCGTGGCCATCCCGACGAACAACGTTATGCACGAATTGCTTATCGCCACCCACAATCCGGGCAAATTGCGCGAATTTGCCGCCATCTTCGCCGATCTCAACCTGCGCCTCTATTCATTGGCCGATCTCGGCATTACAACGGTGGTGGAGGAGACGGGGCAAACCTTTGCCGAGAATGCGCGGCTGAAGGCCGAAGGGTACTGCGCGCTCAGCGGGTTGCCAACCTTGGCCGACGATAGCGGTTTAGAAGTAGCGGCGCTCGGTGGCGCGCCGGGGGTGCATTCGGCCCGGTATGGCGGCGTGACCGGCCCGGCGCAGTTGCAGTATCTGCTTGACCAGATGCGCGATGTGCCGTGGCATCAACGGCTGGCTCGCTTTGTGTGCGTGATTGCGCTCGCCCATCCCAATCGTCCGGCCGAGCTGGTTGAAGGCACGTTGCCCGGTGTGATCGAGTTTGCCCCGCGCGGCAGCGGCGGGTTTGGCTATGACCCGCTCTTCTACGTGCTCGATGAAGATGCGACGCTGGCCGAGCTGAGTGCCGAGCGCAAGAATCAGATCAGCCATCGGGCGCAAGCGGCGCGGGCCGCGCGCGAGGTGTTGGCGCGCTGGCTGCATACATCACCATAGCACGACCTTTCTCGGCGTAGCGGAATGAAGGATGAGGGCAATATTGCTGGCGTACAGGGTTGGGCAAGCTAGTTGGAGGATCGTGTGTTGGTTGCGTCGTTAGCTTCAGGCAGCGCCGGCAATGCGCTGCTGGTGCAGGCGGGAGATGAGGCGTTGCTGATCGATGCCGGCATCTCGCTGCGCTCACTCGAACGATTGCTTGCCGAGCGCGGCGTTGCTCCCGCACAGGTGCGAGCGGTGCTGCTGACCCACGAGCACGACGATCATACCCTGAGCGCACTAGCGTTCGCGCGCCGGTACGGCGTTCCGGTGGTGACCAATGCGCCGACGTTGGCGGCGCTCGGTGAAACGGCGACGGCACCGGTCGCGGCTTTGCCCGTTGGTGAACGGGGCGCGATCGGCGCATTTAGCGTCGAGAGTTTTCGCGTGCCGCACGATGCTGCCGATCCGGTTGGGTATCGCGTACAGGCGGCGGGCGTGACGGTTGCGGTGGCCGTTGATTTGGGCAGTTGGGATGCGACAATAGTAGCCGCGCTCAGCGCGGCGGATCTGATTGTGATTGAAGCGAACCATGACCGCGAGTTATTGCCGTCTGCGCCGTATCCGCCGGCGGTACGCCGGCGAATCAGCGGGCCGCGCGGCCATCTCGATAACACGCAATGCGGCCAGTTGCTGGCCCAGATTGTTGCGAATGGTGCGCCGAGCGCTGTCTGGCTAGCCCACCTCTCGCGCCATGCCAACACGCCACCGGTAGCGGTAGCCGGGGTTGGGCGGGTGTTACGGCAGGCTGGCGTACAACGGATCCCGCACTTATATCCTCTGCCGGCACACGCGCAGCCGATCGCGGGCGGCATCCCGATCTGGCGCGCCAGTGAACGATGGCAGCAACCGCATCTGTTTGCATTTGATGAATCATGAGCTTTACTATCAGCAAAGGAGATGATCAATGCCGATCCAAAAAATGGATTACATCTGGTTCAACGGTGAGTTGGTGGAATGGGATAAAGCGACAATCCATGTGATGTCGCACGTCGTTCATTATGGTACCAGCTTCTTCGAGGGCATCCGCTGTTATGAGAAGCCGCAAGGCCCGGCGATCTTTCGCTTGACCCCGCACATACAACGGTTGATCGACTCGGCTAAGATTTATCGCACCACCATCCCCTACACCCTCGATCAATTGGTGGCGGCGGTCAAAGAAACGGTGCGCGCCAACCGGCTGCGTGCCGGCTACATTAGGCCGGTCGTCTTCCGCGGCTACGGCGAAATTGGCGTCAACCCGCAGAATAACCCGGTCGAAGTGGCGATTGCCACCATCGAATGGGGCAAGTATCTTGGCGCTGAAGCGATGGAGCAAGGGGTTGATGTGTGCGTTTCGTCGTGGAATCGCTTTGCGCCGAATACGATGCCGGCGTTGGCCAAAGCGGGCGGCAATTACATGAACTCGCAGTTGATCAAGATGGAGGCGCTGGCAAATGGCTATGCCGAAGGCATTGCCCTCGACGCCGATGGTCACGTGAGCGAAGGCAGCGGCGAAAACCTGTTTTTGGTGCGCAATGGAGTGGTGTACACGCCGCCATTGACGTCCTCGATCCTCAGTGGGATTACCCGCGATACGGTGATGACCCTCCTGCGCGAGATGGGGGTCGAGGTGCGCGAGCAGATCTTGCCGCGCGAGATGCTCTATATTGCCGATGAACTATTCTTTACCGGCACTGCTGCCGAGGTAACGCCGATCCGCTCGGTAGATCGCATCCCGGTGGGCTCCGGTCGCCGCGGCCCGATCACGGCTGCTGTGCAAGAGGCCTTCTTTGGCATTGTGCAAGGCGAGCGGCCCGATCGCTACGGCTGGCTGGAATACGCCTAGGATGAATCGCGTTGGCGCCGGCAGCGTATCGTTTCTCGTCCCGCCCCCCGGTGGAGTGCGGCAGTCCCCCTGCCGCACTTCATCCTTAAGCCAGTGCAGCGTTATTACGCAATACGGTTGCCATTCGCACTATGGAGTGCGGCAGTCCCCCTTGCCGCACTTCATCTTTAAGCCAGTGCAGTTCTATGACACAATGCGTTGCATGTTCTGGACAACATGCCGTATAATGCTAATATATTTGTGCAAAACGTTGCGATAGGTAATGCAAATGCTTGACAAAACTGTCATCCGGTGCGAGCAGGTCACGAAATCATACCTTGAGGGTGATCAACAGCGTACCGTGTTGCACGATATTACGATCACTGTGGCTGCCGGCGAATTTGTGGTATTGCTTGGCAAAAGCGGGAGCGGCAAGAGCACGCTGCTTAATCTGGTCAGCGGGATTGACACGCCGAGTTCGGGCGCGATCTGGGTGGCTGGCCAGCGGCTTGACCAACTGAGCGAACGGGAACGCACCCTGTTCCGGCGTCGCTCAATTGGTTTCGTGTTCCAGTTCTATAACCTTGCGCCAACGTTGACGGCGCTGGAAAATGTACTCTTGCCGCTCGAGTTAAACGGCCAGCGCGGGCCGGCGGCGCGCGCAATGGCGTTAGAGATGCTGGCGGCGGTGGGGTTAGCCGATCGCGCCAACACCTATCCTGATCGCCTCAGCGGCGGCGAACAGCAGCGGGTCGCGATTGCCCGCGCGCTCGTGCATAACCCTGATCTCGTATTGGCCGATGAGCCGACCGGCAATCTTGATAGTGATACCGGCGCGCAGGTGCTTGATCTGCTTGACCGGCTCACCCGGCAGGTGGGCAAAACGCTGTTGATGGTGACGCATAGCCGCGAGATGATTGGTGTTGCCGATCGGGTGTTCCAATTGCGCAATGGCCGGATCAGCGAAGAGACCGTGCTGGCAACGCGATGAGCAGGTTGTTAGTCGCGAGTGACGCTTTATTCAGCCGGTCGCAAGAACAAGTTGTTACACTTGACTTGTGACTGGCATCTATAAGATAGTGGAGTTGTGTCTTATTTGATTGATGAGGAGGTAGACGAAGCATGATGCAAACCAATCACCATGCAACCCCCAAGGCGCCGCGCTGGATTAAGACCGCTGCCGGCCAGTGGGCGTGGGCCACGAACGAAGAGTGGCGCCGCTTTGCCGATCGGGCGCTGAGCGTTAGCGAGCGCCAGCGATTGCTGGCCGAAGCCGAGCGGTTGCATTCCCAATACGCACCGACCGCTGATCACGCCTAAACGGCGCGTTCCAGCGTTCAATGATTGCGGGTGGCAATGGCGCCACCCGCGTTGTTGTTTTTTGGATGAGGTTGTTGCCGAAGAGTAGCGGCAGAGCAGCGCTATGACCCTACTCTTCGGCGCGCACGCCTATCACGATGCTGCTGCCACGGGGGATGTAATCGCCGTTATTGATCCCGATCACCTGATTGTTGCCGACGACCCGCGCAGCGCTGACTACTTCGTTGGGCGCGTAGCGGTCGAAATTAGGCAACCGGTCACGGCCCTGCACATCAACAAACACGAGCGTTAATCCCGGCGTATTGGCTAAGATGGCTTCGGCTTCGGCGCGGCTGCGTCCAATCACGTCAGGAAAGCGCACGACATCGCCCAGACTGACGTAAATCGTCACCGTATCGCCCTGCGGAATGCGCAGAGTTGCGCTTGGCGACTGGCGGATCACAAAACCTTCATCAACCCGCTGGCTCTGCTCTTCCACCACATTCACCGCCAGACCGGCGGCAGCCAGTTGATTGCGGGCAATATCTTGGCGTGTGCCAGTGACATTCGGCACTTCCACCAATAATGGCCCTAGGCTGACGGTATACGAGACCGGGCTGTTCTCTTCGACGATCGTGCCGGGCGGGATGGCCTGCGTGATGACGATTCCCTGCGGCACGGTGCGGTTATGCTCGCTACTGGGCACGGGAACAAGCTTATTTTGCTGCAACAACGTGCGCGCTTCGCCGTCGCTGCGGCCCACGAGTTCGGGCACGGTGACGGTTGCCACCACGGTCGGCGATGGCACGACCTCAGTGCTTTGGCCACTGGGCGGTTGGGTGGTTGGTTGCCGTGAGGGATTGCCGAAAAGATTGTTCAGCATCCCGCTGCTGATGACAAAAACGACCGCCAGTACGCCGGCCAGCGTGAGCATTCCGACTAGAAAGACGCCGCACCCCAAGCCTTCTTGCCGCGGGGCGCGGGCAGCGGTTGGGCGCGGGCTCGGAATTGCCGCCGGACGGCTCGCTGTGACTTGAGCGGG
>NZ_DAOTWH010000005.1:0-7130 GCF_034435895.1 Chloroflexus sp. | reverse complement strand
CGGCGGCGGCGCCGGCAGATCGGCGGGCAACGCGGCCAACGCTGGCGCTTGCACCACCGGCGGCAACTTCTTGATCAAGTTCGAGCTGACGCCGAACTCTAGCTCTTGCAAGAGGGCCATCACCGCGGATCGATCGTACACGCCGAGCCGGGCCGCCGCTAGATCGAGCTGCACCGGGGCATTGGTCACAATCGTCGCCAATTGGCGCGAAAAACGGGCCGTCTCTTGTTGCTCGTTCAGCAAGGTCTGGTAGCGTTTGGGGGCCTCCCCAATATGCGCCAGCAGGTTATCGAGCGAGCCAAACTGCTTGAGCAAGGCAATCGCGCCCTTCTCACCGATCCCGCGCACGCCGGGAATATTGTCAGAGGCATCGCCCTTGAGCCCGCGCAAATCGGCGAGTCGGGCCGGTTCGAGGCCATCGTACCGCTTGCGCACCTGCTCGACATCGTACAGCGTTACGCTCGTCTTACCGCCGTACGGGTTGGCCAACGCCACGCGCACGTGCTCGTTCACTAATTGCAACACGTCAGAGTCGCTGGTGAGGATGATCACATCCAACCCCTGCGCAGTCGCTTGGCAGGCCAGTGTGCCGATTACATCATCGGCTTCATACCCCTCAGCAGTGTAGATCGGGATCGACAGGACCCGCACCAACTGCGTGATCCGCTCAAATTGCGGGTAGAACTCTTCCGGCGTCTCGGCGCGCCCGGCTTTATATTCAGCGTAGAGATCATCGCGAAAGGTGCGCCCGACATCGAAGGCCACCGCAGCATATTCAGGCCGATAATCGGCCAGCGCCGTCAGCAAGATTTGGGCAAACCCAAACACGGCATACGTCGGCTCGCCGCGCGACGAGCGCAGACCGCTCTCGCGCAAGGCAAAGAACGCGCGATACGCCAACGCATGGCCGTCAACCAGCACTAACAACGGGCGCGCCATACCAAAGCTCCATTCCCAACGATGCGCAACACTTTTCATGCGCGTTTGGATTATACCACGCCGCGCTACTGAAACATCCTCGCCAAACGCAACCGGTCGCTCGCCGCCGCGTGGTACAATGTGAGCAATGTCAAAGGCGCTGGCGTACCAACGCACGATTGCCCAATGCTTGACCCCGCCAGCAGCGAACACAACACACCTGACACACTCGTATGACCACAGCCATTCTGACCGATCAGCGGTTCGATCTCCATACATGGCACGGCCACGTAGAACAGGCCAACCGGCTGCACGCAATTCAGCGCGCCATCCAATCAGCGGGCTTGCTCGGCTACCTCAAACCATTGCCTATCCGTCCGGCGACCGAGGCCGAATTGCTGGCCGTGCATAGCCCGCACATGCTGCACCGGGTACGCCAACTGGCCAGCTACGGCGGCGGCCAAATCGATAGCGATACCTATGTCACCGCCGATTCGTGGGAGGTGGGTTTGCTGGCGGCAGGCGCGACAATCTGCTTGGCCGAAGCTATCGCTGAAGGTCGTTGTCACAACGGGTTTGCGCTCGTGCGCCCGCCCGGCCATCACGCGACCGATACCCGCTCGATGGGGTTCTGTCTCTTCAACAATATCGCAATCGCGGCCCGCGTGCTACTCGACCGGTATGGCTTCAAACGGATTGCGATCATCGACTTCGACGTGCATCACGGCAACGGCACCCAAGACATCTTCTATCGCGACGGGCGCGTGCTCTTTTGTTCGACCCACGCTTCGCCGCTCTACCCCGGCACCGGCGCTGTGCACGAGATGGGAGACCCGCGCACTGCCGGCGGCGCTACGCTCAATGTACCGTTACCGTACAGCACGGGCGACCAAGGGTATGACCGCGTCTTCCGCCAGATCATCGGGCCGGCGTTACGCCGTTTTCAACCCGACATGATGCTGATTTCGGCAGGGTTCGATGCCCACTGGAGCGACCCGATCGGGCCGATGGCGCTTTCGATCAAGGGGTTTGCCCGCATCGTGCAGCATCTGCTCGATTGGGCCGCCGAGCTGTGTGATGGCCGGATCGGCTTTGTGCTTGAGGGTGGCTACAGCTTGCCCGCCCTCGCTGCCGGCGTGGTGGCAACGCTCCGCTTAATGGTCGGGATGGATCCCGGCCCTGACCCGATGGGTGGCGTGCAGGCGCCCGAACCAGCGATTGACTATATCATTACCGCATTGCAGAATCAACATCCGCTCTTGATGCAGACCGGTTATCGGGGAGAAGCATGATTGCAGTGATTAACTACGGCGCCGGCAATCTGCCCAATGTAGTGCGCGCATTGCGGCGAGTTGGAGCCGATTTGACCGTTACCGATAATCCCGATGTGATTCGTTCGGCGCAGGCCGTCGTCTTACCCGGCGTCGGCGCTACCGCCGATACAATGGCGAGTTTGCGCCAGCTCGGCATTGCCGCTATCTTGCCGGAAGTGGTGGCAGCCGGCACACCGTTTCTCGGCATTTGCGTCGGCATGCAGGTCTTATTGAGCGAGAGCGCGGAATTCGGCCCCCATCCATGCCTCGATATTGTGCCGGGAACCGTGCGGCGGCTGCCCGACAGCGCTGGCAAAATCCCGCAAATCGGGTGGAATCAGGTGCAGATTGCCCCTGAATTTCGTGAGCATCCACTCTTTACCGGCATCCCCGATCGAGCCGATGTCTATTTCGTTCACTCGTACTACTGTGATGTCGCTGATCCGGCGATCATTGCCGCGCGCACCGATTACGGATTGCTCTTTCCGAGCGTGATCATCCGCGACCGGCTGGCAGCAGTGCAGTTTCACCCCGAAAAGAGCGGCGACTATGGCTTGCGCCTGCTCGCCAACTTTGTGGCGTGGAGCGGCGCAACCACTCAGAGAGGATGAGATATGGAGATTATTCCGGCGATTGATTTGAAAGACGGGCGCTGCGTGCGGCTGTATCAAGGCGATTTTGCCCAGATGACGGTCTACGCCGACGATCCGGTCGCCGTGGCCCGGGTATGGCAAGCGCAAGGGGCAACCCGCCTGCATCTGGTCGATCTCGATGGCGCGCGCGCCGGTAGGCCGCAGAATGTCGATGCGGTCTTGGCGATTACCCAAGCCGTCCAGATTCCGGTGCAACTCGGCGGCGGCTTGCGCCGCGAAGAGGACGTTGAGGCAGCCTTGGCCCTTGGCGTCGAGCGGGTGATTATCGGCACCGCCGCGATCGCCGAAACTGAACTGGTGGCCCGCCTGCTCAATCGCTTCGGCGAGCAGATCGTGATCGGGATTGACGCGCGGAACGGGATGGTGGCGACCGATGGCTGGACGGTCACTTCAACCGTGGCGGCCACGATGCTTGCCGCGCAAATGGCTGCGCTCGGCGCGCGCCGGATCATCTATACTGACATTAGTCGCGACGGTGCGCTCAGCGGCCCTAACTTCACCGCACTGACTGAATTGATCCGCGCCGATGGCCCGGCGATTATCGCGAGCGGCGGCATTGCCACCCTCGATCACGTGCGCCGGCTGGCCCAGCTTGGGGTCGAGGGAGCGATTATCGGCAAGGCGTTGTACGTGGGAGCGATCAGCTTGCCCGAAGCATTGGCCGTCGCCCAAACGGTGACTTCACAACCATAAGAGGATGGTATGTCAAATTCAGACCTCACTGCGCGTTACGAAGAAGAGCGCCTGCGCGCCCAAGAGCAGTCGCAACTGGTTTACTTGCAAGGCCAGATCGACGAATTGCGCCGCCTGCTCAAAGATCAGACGAACAAGTATCAATGGGCGATGGAGCAGGTGCGCAAGAACGAGGGCGCCATCGCGCAGGTGCAAAGCCTCTTCGAGCGGCATACGAGCGAAGTGGCGCAGGCGAACGAGATTGTGCGCCGCGATGTGGTCGCGTTGCGGCGCGAAGTAGCGGCGGCGCTGGTGAAGATCGAAGAGGGCGTGCGCCCGCTGCGTGATATGCAATCTCAAATTCAGCAAATCGCCGAAGCGCGCAAACAAGATCGCGACTTTCTGGCCGGCTGGCTGAGCCGAATTGAACAGGCCGAGCGCCAAATCGCCGCGTTATCCTCACAGATCAAAGAACTTGATGAGCGCCAACGCCAGTTTGCGCTCCAACTCGAACGCCTGCGTGAAGCTGACGCTGCAGTGATGCAAGAGGTACGCCGCTTGAACGATGAACTACAGGTCGAAAAGCAGCAAATGCGGCGGATGGCGGTGGAAGCGCAACAGTTTGTCGCAGATCTCCGTCCTGCCGTCGATGAACAGCGTTCACGGATCGATCGGCTGGAGGAGATTCGCCAGCAAATCGATCTGTTTGCCGAGGTGTTGCCAGCTCAAATTAAAGATGTCGGCGCCAAACTGCCAGACATTGTGGCCGAAATCAAACGGATCGAGCGCATCTCCACCGAACGCTTCCTGATGAATCAAGAGCGGCTGGAAGAGTTGCGCCAGATGGCTGATGAGCGCATGAGCGCCTTGCAAGAGACTGATGAGCAATATTTACGCCAATTGACGGCATGGCTCGAACGGGTTGATGGATGGTTGCGCGAGCTTGAGCAGCGCCTCACGCGCACAACTGATCGGATGGAGCTTGAACAAAAGGCGCAGCTCTTGCGAATTATGGAATTGGAGCGACGCGAGGCAGAAACCCTCAATGCCCAACTAACCACACTGCGCCAACGGCTCGAACAGGTGCGTGCTGCCCATCTCGAATTGGGCGGTGGCGATCAGCGATCATAAATGCAAGGCGCTGGCGGTAATTGCCCGCTTCAGCGCCTTGGCCTCACGCTTGCGCTACCCGCCGCAACACGAAAATGCGCGGGTAGAGCCCGCCGAGATCAACGCGCAGGTGTTGCTCAAGCTGCCATTCCGGCAACTCGGCTAAGGTGCGCTCCATGAGCCGTACTTCGTGGCTGATGATCACTGCGCATCCATCGAGCCGCGTGACGCGGGCAGCTTCGCGCAGCAATGCCGGGTAGAGCGTGACATTGCTGGCATGCGAACCGACTAAATGCCCAAACGGCAGGTCAGCCAACACCACATCAACACTCGCCGGCGGCAATGGCAATTGTTGCGCATCCCAATCGTGCAACGTCACCTTGTGGCTCAGGCCGGCGGCGGCAAGGTTGCGATAGGCGCATGCCAACGCCTCAGGATCGGTATCGCACCCAATCGCCTGCGCTGCCGGCCCGATCAACAACCGCTCGATCAGCAGCGTCCCCGAACCGCATCCCACATTCAACACGCGATCACTAGCGCGCGGCTTGCTTAGCAGCGCCATCGCGTGCGCTACCGGCCCATTGAGCGCCCCTTCGCGATTGCACACCCGCCATGGGCGCGTCGCCAATGGGCGCGGCGTCAAGCGCACCAGCACATCCCAACCGGCCCGATCACGGCTGGGGCGTAAGCGCAGCACCAGATCGCCATCCTCTTCACCCAGCGCAAGGCCAAGCCGCTCACTGAGCTCGTGTTTGAAACGTCGCAGCACACTGCTCTCAGCGCCGGCAGCGCTGAGAAAGAGGGTTTGAAACGTGTTGGCGGGATGTAACCGGCGCACCGTGTCGATCATCGCTGTCACCGCGCGAAAGTGCTCGTCACCGAGCAGAGCCCGTGGCCGCGGAATAGCAAAACTACGCACAAGAAAGACTGAAATCGCGCAGCGTACATCGAACAGCGCTGGCAACGGGCCGCGCATCGTCGCGCTGATCACCCCGCTCTCTCCCGGTGGGTCGAGCCGGATGCCGGCGATCCGCTGCGCTTCCGCGCGTGCCAATGCTTCGATCCCAGCGGGGACAATGATTTCAATTCGGTGCGACATTGTTATACTATTAAATGAAGAGACAAGGTTAAGCGCTATCGCCTTGTTAGTATACACGCAAAACGCCTATGGACATCGGAACAACTATTTGGCCGCCTATGCCGGCGCGACCGCAGGCGCTGGCCGCCAGTTGGTCGCGCTACGACCACGGCGCGCTGCGTGAATACTTGCAACGCGCGCGTGAGATCGGTTTGCAGCACGTACGCTTTGATCTGCGCTGGGCAGAGGTGCAGCCCAGCGCGCAGCGAATTGCGGTCGCTGCGCTCGATGGCTTCCACCACGGCCTTGATCTTGCCCAAGCCAACGGTCTGCGCGTGGTTGTCTCGCTGATGAGCGCTACCCTTGGCTCGGCGCTCCATTTGCCCGATTGGGCGCTGGGAGTGCCGGCGCAAGCGTTGACCAACCAAGCGGTGAGCGAGATCTTCGCAACACCGGCGTTGACGATTCTTGACAATACCTTCTACCGGCGCGAACCGGTGCGCGATCTGTATGCCGATCCTGACATGCGGGCCGCGCAACGCTACCTGCTCCGCGAAGTGATCGGTAATTTCGCTGCCCATCCGGCCATTCACGGCTGGTTGCTGGCGGCTGGGATTGAGCGGGTGCGCCCGCCTGCCGATCACCGTGATATGGCAGCATGGTGGGCCGATCTGGCCGAGCGCGCTCGCGCTCAAGGCGCCAACCGGCTGTTTGGCCAGATTGATGCTGCTGCGCTGAGTAACCCGGCCAGTTTGCGCCCCTATGACATCGCGATGGCCGGCGGCGAAGTCGTGGTGAGCGTAGGGCCGTGGCCGCCGCTCGGCGATGGGCCGCCGGCACGCGGTGAGGCAGTCTGCTTCTTGCACGCCGTGGTTGCCGGTTTACTGGCCGAAGAAGTGAACGACACCGCCGCCGCGCAGGTGGTGGTCGCCGATCTCGGCTGGCCCACCGCCCCTCGTCCACAATGGCGCGGCTGGCAGAGCAGTGAAATCTTTGCCCAACCCGCCCAAACCTTCTTGGCCGACGAAGAAGCGGTCGCCACTGCGTTGCAAGCAACCTTGCCAGCACTGGCACGCGCCGGCGCCACCGCAGTCTGGCTGGCCGGGATGGTCGATCCAACGGAAGAACAATGGAAGATTCCCCCGTTCGACCGCAGTTGGCCGGCGCGCACATGGGGCTTGTGGACGGCGGATGGCCACCCGAAAGCGGGTTGGGAGGCGCTGCGCGAGACCATTGGCAGCCTGCCGGCGCAGCGGACGTTGCCGGCCCTGCCGGTCGAACCCGACCGCTTCTGGCGCGATCCGGCCACCGAGCTGCGCCGCCTCTGGCGTGAATATCGGGCCGAGATGGTGTGAGTGATGGAAAATGGGACACGGATTGGCACGG
>NZ_DAOTWH010000004.1:0-4745 GCF_034435895.1 Chloroflexus sp. | reverse complement strand
CCGGCGAACCGATTGCGCTCTACGCCGGCGCCGGGCGCAGCGCAGTATGGTAGGGCGGCGCGCGCAGCGCCGTCGAACGCGAAGCCATCAAGGCGGCGGTGCGCCAGCACGAGATCACGATCGTCGTCACCACCGACGCCGCCTGCGAAGGCCTGAACTTACAGACGCTCGGCACGCTCATCAACGTCGATCTGCCGTGGAACCCCTCGCGGCTCGCCCAGCGGCTGGGGCGAATTAAACGCTTCGGCCAGCGTCGGCCAGTGGTCGATATGCTCAACCTCGTCTACCAATAAACCCACGACGAAAAAATCTACCAAGCCCTGTCGCGCCGCATGAAAGACATCTACGACATCTTCGGCAGCCTGCCCGACACGCTGGAAGACGAATGGATCGAGCAGATCGATCAGCTCGAAGCGCAGATGGATCGCTACCTGCACCTGCGCGAGCAGGCCCGCATTGCCTTTGAAATCCGCTACGAACAGAACATCAACCCCGATCGCGACCGGTGGGAACGTTGCTCGCGCGTGCTAGCCCGCCGCGACATCGTTGACCGGCTCAGCCGGCCATGGGAATAGCGCCGGCGGATCCGCAGAGGCGCAAAGCCAGCAAAGACGCAGAGATGCTCAACGCAAAGCACGCCAAGCTCGCAAAGGGTTGACTAAGGTGTCACCGCCGTCGCGCACGCCGCAACCCTTGTTTCTGGTCCGTGCTTTTTGTGTCTTTTTGTGGCTATTCTTCCTCCGCGTCCGCGGCGGTAAAAACCCGCCCCCTCGCCTCCCGTCAGGGGAGAGAGGGGGCCGGGGGGAGGGCCGCATTCACGCCAACTACCGCACAATTTGCGGCACGTACAACCAATCCCCCCTTCAGCGACCGGCTGGTGCGTCAGTGATCGGCGCCACCGCCACCTCGCCCAACCCAACCACCGCTTGGCCATCAAGCGGAAGTGTACTACCGGTCACTGGGTCGTAGAGCACGAGCAACAGACGGTAGGAACCGGCAGACGCGGCGGGATCAATGGTCAACGGTACATCTTGGCGTACGGCAACGCCGGCCTCCCACGCCGGCGGGGGATACCACCCGCCCAGCAGACCGTCCCACTGGGCAACTTTGCGATCGGCGCTGTCAAGAAGTTGCAGCGAGATCATCGGCGTATGCAGCGATCTGGCATTCGTCTCGGCCCGCCAATAGAGTTGCACCACCAATTGCTCGCCGGGCCTGAGCGGGGTTGCGGCGGTCACACCGGGGGGCGGGGTTGGGCGTGTGATGATGGCTTGCTCAAGCGCGAGGGCCTGCTCGCCGCCTATAAGCGGCCCGCCGCCGAGTAATGCCCGTTGGTGCGCCGGCAGCGGCGCGGCCCATCCAGCGGTCGCTGTTTCGACCGACATTGCCACCGGCGTGAAGGCAGTCATCGCTTGCTGCGCAATCGTCAAGGTGAAGAGTGGCGCGTATGCTACCGGCGTATCGCCGCTGTAGAGCAACATCACCCCAAAGTAGCGTCCATCCGCTGGCGCGATCTCGGCTGCGAACAAGGGTGTGGGCGCTCCATTCACTCGCGCTTCAGCGGCGCCGCGGATCGGATCAACCGCCACCTGCCATTCGCCCGCAATTGGCGCTGCGCCAAACAAGCGGGCCAGTTGGTGTGGATGTTGAAAGGTATCACTGACGATGATCAGCTCGTAGCGCAACGCATGCTGCCCCGGATTAGCGAGGCGCACTGTCGTTACCACCTGATTGCCTTGCTGCACACTCGTTGCCTGCCATGCGATCTGGCTGGCATCGCGCCTGACACTTGCCGGCAGCGGCGCCGGCCACGGGCGGGCTAACCCCTCGACCAACGCGAGCGGCGCAGCAGGCGCCAATTGAAGCGAGGCCGCGACCGCTTCAATCACATGCACACCCTCACTGAGGGCAACGTTCGTGGTTACATCGTCTTGGCGCAGCGTAACGGTTTGCGCCGCTAACGTAGCCACCGTCAGCCGCACGCGCTGCGGTTGCGAGAAAGTGAGCGTTAGCGGGTTGGCCGGATCGCACCACCGGTTGGCGCCGGCTTGCCGCCAGATCGCCAGATCAGCCGGTGATTTGGCATTGACCGGCGCAGAGGCATGGATCTCGCTCCGGCCAGCGATCAATGTGCTATCAGCCGGCAACCGATAGAGAGCAATCATGCGGCTGCGCCAGATCTCTTCGCCCCCCAGCTCAAGCGGCCACGCCGGTTCGCGGGCGGCCAATACGACATAAGCCGGGGTCTGCTCAGCCGGCCAGAACGCTTGGATAGCATAGCCGGACGCCACCCGCCCGATGATGGTCTTGCCATAGAGGAAGGTGGCCAACAAGCCGCTCGGCGGGCCGGTCAATGTCTCGTCGCCGCTCAGCAACACCGTTGCGCCACGGGGAATGCCGGCGGCAACGGTTTCAAAGGCGGTGATATCGCGCGTAAAGAGGGCCGGCGCAGGCACATGATCGGCAATCGTGAGCGTTTGCGCCCATGCCGTGGCCGCGATCAGCACCGCGGCGGCTGCACCAGCTAAGGCGGCGCCAGCGCGACGCATACGGGTTGCAAGCTGTTCGGCGCCATACGCTGCCATCCCCCACAGCGCAAAACTGGTATAGGCCGCCCCTTTCATAAAGCCATACTCGTAGGGCCGGCCAAACCGCAGCCAGAACAGTGAAGCCGCCAGCGCCAGCAACACCAACAACCAGCGCAGGCGTGGCGCAACCGGAGCAGCACCGGCGCGCGGCGGGATGGCAAAGGCGGCGACCGTGAGGAAGGTCGCTATCAGCAACCCGAAGCTGGTTAACCACGCTGGCGGTTGCACACCGGTCGGGGGCAACCGAAACGCAGTTAGACCCAGTATCTCGGCAAGGCTAATAAACCGATCCGGGCCGACTTTCGGTTCAATCAGTGAATAGCGAAAACTAAAGCCTTCAAAGTAATCAACGATGGCCAGCGTTGCGAGCGCCAGCGTCAGTGTCGCTATCACAGCGGCGGCCCCCACCAAAGCGCCTAAGCTTGGCTGCAGCGCCCAGCGCGTCTCAATCAGCCGCGCCAATCCGGTCGCAATGATGAGCGGACCCACGATCACGAGGGCTGGATAGTACACGGCTGCCAACGCCGCCAGCACAATTGCGGCCAGCAACGCTACTGGCCACGCCGCTCTGCGCCGCTGGGCCACATCCTCGACCGCCGCTAGCCCGACGGTGATGCTCAGCGGCAAGAGCGGCCATGCCGACATCTGCATGCCAAAGTTAAAATACCCGATCCAGAGCATAAGGGCAGTCAGGATCGTGAGCGTTGTCCCTAACAGCGCGCCGATGCGTCCGCAACCCATGCTCGCGCCGAGCCAGACATAGATCGCCAAAGCCGCCAATGCTCGCATCAAGGCGATCACCGGCGTAAACGCCACTAATGCGCTCGTCCCGCTGAGGATCATCGCCGCGCCGTGAAAGGCCGCAAAGAGCAACGTCAATCCAATCGCTGGCGGATCGGCGACTAAATCACGCAGCAGATTGGGGGGCGCTTCGCTGATCCGGGGTAGCGGGTAATCGATCAGATGCTGCGCCATTGGCAAATAGACTTCGGTATCCCAGTTTTGGCCGATAATTGTGGGATAGCCATACCAGATCAGCGGCACAAGACCGGTCAGCAAGGCCAGTAATGGCAACGCCGCTCCTTCGGGCCGGATCCGTAGCCAAGCCAGCAAGCGAGGCGGGCCGCTCACTCGCCATGCCAACCCGTTGAGCAGCGTCGCACCAAGACCAATGACGATCAACGCATCGCGGAGGTTCAGCGCAAGGCTGGTCAGCATGTAGCTCGACCAGCCAAAGACGGCATACCCGATCAGCGGCACTAATGGGGCGCGGAACGGGGCTAACGATGCTGGTAACGCCAGCCGGGCCACCCCCCAACCGGTGTAGAGACAGAGGACAGTAGCCGCGATGATGACAGCAGCCAGCTCGAACAACAACATAGGGTCGTAGTGCAATGAAGCTACGGGTTATCCGCCGCAGCTTCACATTGTTCAGACGTACAATGGCGCTATCATAGCGGCAAATGGCAGGTTGGGCAACCCGCCGTATCTCGCTAATCCCCCTGCGCCGGCGCTGGAACGGCGGATGGCGCCGCCACTGCCACAGCCACCGGACGCGCGCGTCCGGGCAGGGTGAGGGCCAATGCCGCCGCCGGCAAGCCGAGCAGCGTCACTCCGATCATTACTGTCTCAAGACCGACTGCGTCGGCGAGGATTCCGCTCAGCCACGTGCCGATTGCGCCGGTGGCGAAGGTGAAGCCAAGGATGAGTCCGGAAGCGAGACCCTGCTTGACTGGTAAGATGCGCTGGGCATGGACGACCAAAATGCTATGTTGCCCGCCGACCAACATGCCGGCTAACCCACAGGCGATGAAGATGGCCCACAGCGGCGTGGCCAGAAAACAGGCCAAGCCAGCCGGCACGCTGAGGATCAACGGCCAGACGGTCGCAGCGCGCATGCCAAACCGGTCGGCCATCCAGCCATTGAGTACATTGCCGACCGCCGCCGTCGCCATAAAGGCGCCGGCCAATGCCCCGTACACGGTTGGCTCCCAACCGCGATCGCTAAAGAGTTTGGGCAGGAACGACTGGTATACCGCCTGAATCGACGAGCGCACTACGACGAGCGCTACAAAGGCGAGCAAGATCGCAATCGCTAACGCCGTCCAGACTTGAGGCGCCGCGGGTGCGGCGGCGCGCGCAGTCCGCCGGCTGCGG
>NZ_DAOTWH010000003.1:0-3597 GCF_034435895.1 Chloroflexus sp. | reverse complement strand
GCCCAAGTCGTATCGCCGCTAGCTGCTGACCGGCTCCCCCGCGCCACCACTACCGGCGATACGACTTGGGCGCTGCGCGCGCCGGCAGTAGCGGTGCTTGACATCGATTATCATCATGGCAACGGTACTCAGAGCATCTTCTACGAACGCAATGACGTGCTGACCGTTTCGTTGCATGCCGATCCTGCCCGTGAGTACCCGTACTTTCTCGGCTATGCCGACGAGCGCGGCGCGGGAGCCGGCGAAGGGTACAATCTCAATCTGCCCTTGCCGGCAGGGATTGGGGATCGCGACTATCTAGCCGCCCTCGTGCAGGCCTTGCAAGCGATCGCCGACTACGGCCCGCGCTATCTGGTCGTCTCAGCCGGGTTTGACACCTTCCACGCTGATCCGTTGGGTGATTTTGGATTGACCACTGCCGCGTATCGGGCGATTGGCGCTGCGATTGGGCAACTTGGCCTCCCCACGCTCGTCGTGCAAGAGGGAGGATACGCGATTGAAAACTTGGGCGCAAATGTGGCGGCGCTCCTAGATGGAGTTATCTCACATGCTCACAAATAATCCGCCTGAACAACCGCAAGCGCCGATCGCGCCGGCGTGGGGTTGGCTCGATCTCTTCATCACGCTGCTGGTGATCGGCGTGGGTGGGGCGTTGGTTGTGCTCGTTATCCGCACACTGGCTGAAGTGGCCAACTGGGACACCTCGCGCGGTTTTGTCAGCCCGCCGGTCTATATTGCCGGCACGCTGCTGTATCTCATCATCGGCGGCGCGGTGCTGGGGGTGATCGGCCCACGCGCCGGCTGGCGCGATCTCGGTTTGCAGTGGCCGCATTGGATGTACTTCGCCCTCGTTCCACCCATCTTTATCTTTGGCATGGGGATGATGGCGTTGACGAATGCCGGAATCACCCTCCTGTTTGGCGAATTCCAAAACCCGCAGGTTGAGAGCATCTCTGGCGGGCAGGCGTTTGGCGCCGGCGAACTGGTTGCCTTATGGGTGCTCATCGCCGGGATCGTGCCGTTAGTGGAAGAGCTGTTCTTCCGTGGCGTCCTCCATCATCTGCTTCGCCGTAGTCTCAACAATACCCTCACCATCATCGTTGGCGCCGCCGTCTTTGCAGTCGTTCACTTCATCCCGGTGCTCATTCCCGGCCTGTTTGTGGCTGGTCTGTGCCTTGGTTACCTGCGCGAACAGAGCGGCTCGATCTGGCCGGGGGTGCTTTTCCACATGTTGCAAAACACGCTGGCGTTGCTGGCGATGGCGTTGGTATTGGTGACCGGTGGGGTATCGTAGAGGCCGGTTTCAAACCGGCCCCTCATACCCTTCCGGCGACACTCTGCCTAGACCTGCGTTCACTTTTCACCAGCAACCGTTCGTCACCAAACATTTGCGCCTAGTAGTGAATTCTTTTCCTCATCAGGGCGGTGAAACCGGTATACTGCCATTGGCTTTAGCTCCAACAACAATGAGGTGCGACAGTGGAATCCCCCGAAGACCAACTCGAGCGGCTGCGCAACCTGCGCGAGCGGGCGATGCAAGGCGGCGGGCCAGACCGGATTGCCCAGCAACATGCGCGCGGCAAACTGACGGCCCGTGAACGTTTGGCCTTGCTGCTCGATGCTGGTTCGTTTCAAGAGATTGGCGCCTTGGCGACCAGCATTACCGAAGATGAAGAGCAGCGCATCCCCGGCGACGGCACCGTTACCGGGTTCGGCAAGATTAACGGGCGACGGGTGGCGGTCTATGCGCAAGACTTTACGGTGATGGGCGGTTCGTTCTCGGCGGTACAGGCCAACAAAATTTGCCGCATGCAAGACCTCGCGATTGAGAGCGGCATCCCGATCATTGGCCTAAACGATTCGGGCGGGGCGCGCATCCAAGAGGGCGTCCGTTCACTGGCCGCCTACGGCGAGGTCTTTGTCCGCAATGTGATGGCATCGGGCGTGGTGCCGCAAATCTCGGCCATTCTTGGGCCTTGCGCCGGCGGCGCAGTCTATTCGCCAGCTTTGACCGATTTCGTGATTATGTCGGAATCAACCGGCTACATGTTCCTCACCGGCCCCGACGTGATCAAAGCGGTATCGGGCCGCGACATTTCGACCCAAGAGCTAGGCGGCGCGGCGGTACATTGCGCGCGCAGCGGCGTGGCCCATCTCTCTGCACCCGATGATCGCGCCGTGATCGAGTTGATCAAGCGACTGCTCAGCTACTTGCCGCAAAACAACAACGAAGACCCGCCCCAGATTATGCCCTACGATCGCGCCGACCGGCAAGAACCGGCGCTCAATGCGTTGGTGCCGGCGGATGAACGGCAAGGGTACGATATTCATACCTTGATCGATCTGGTCTTTGACCACGATAGTTTTCTCGAAATTCAGCCGCTCTTCGCCCCCAACGCGGTGGTTGGCTTTGCCCGGCTCGACGGCTATGCGGTTGGCGTGGTTGCCAACCAACCCGCCGTGATGGCTGGTGTGCTCGATATCGATTCCAGCGACAAAATTGCCCGCTTTGTCCGCATCTGCGACGCCTTCAACGTTCCGATTATCACCTTTGTCGATACCACCGGCTTTTTGCCCGGTATCGAGCAAGAGTACGGCGGCGTGATCCGGCATGGCGCTAAAATCATTTACGCTTATAGTGAGGCGACCGTGCCGAAGATTTCGGTAGTGGTGCGCAAAGCGATTGGCGGTGCGTATGTAGCCATGTCAAGCAAACAATTGCGCTGTGACCTCAACTTTGCGTGGCCGTCGGCCCAAATTGCGGTGATGGGCGCTGAAGGGGCAGTGCGCATCTTACGCCGCGACGAGCTGCGCGCCGCCGCCGATCCGTCGCAGCTCATGGCCGAGTTTGTCGCCGAGTACCGGCGCAAGTTCTTCAACCCCTACCATGCCGCCGATCTGGGCCAGATCGATGAAGTGATCGAACCAGCTGAAACCCGGCCTCGCCTGATCCGGGCATTAGAGATTTTGCGCACCAAGGTGCAACAGAATCCGCCGCGCAAACACGGGTTGTACCCGTCGTAAGCCGGCGGCAGGAGGCAGCATGGAGAACCTTGGCTTTGGTTTGACTATGACCGTGCTCGGTATGAGTTTAGTCTTTACGGTGCTGGCCTTGATTTGGGGGATGCTCAACTTGCTCACCCGGTTCGACCAACCTGAACCATCCACCATAACCGAGGTCATGCCGGCGCCAGAGATTACGCCAGCACCGACCGAGCAGCTTAGCCCTGACGAAGTGGCAGCGATCGCCGTGGCCGTCGCCGTTCACACGGCAACGTTACGCCGCGAGGCAGCGCCAACGGTACGCAGCTACTGGCCGGGCAGCTTGCTCTTTGCCAGCCGCTGGGTGGCGGCTGGCCGCACGCGCCAGAATCAAAGTTGGCAACGAAGGAGATAACCTGCAATGCGTCGCTATCAACTGACGATCAACGGTAAAACGTATACGGTTGATATTGCCGAGTTGAGCAGCGATCGCTTCGCTGTCCAGCTCGATGGGCGCGAATTTGAGGTGCAACTGAGCGAAAGCGGCGACATCGGCGAGATTACGCCGCGCGCTACACCGGTACCGGTTGCGCTGCCCGCAACTCCAGCCGCACC
>NZ_DAOTWH010000002.1:0-49197 GCF_034435895.1 Chloroflexus sp. | reverse complement strand
GCCGCCATCTCGCCGGTCGCAGCGCGCAGATAGCTTGCCTCCGCTTCCGCCAAGCGCCCCAACACCCGCAATTGGGCCGCCGCCCGCAGCGCCGCGTAGGGCGCGAGCGGTGTCCCGAGCGCTTCGTATCGGTTGTAAGCAGCTACCGCTTCGGCATGCATGCCAGCTGCCTCGTGGGCGCGGGCTGTGAGAAAGAGCGCCGGAGCGTAGGTGGGGGCATCTCGATCCGCCAACAATGGGCGCACCAATTCCGCCGCCGATGTCCAATTGCCGCGATCGCCATACGAGCGGGCCAGCATCAGGCGGGCAACTGGCGCTTCAGCAGCAGCGGGAAAGAGTTGCAACAATTGGCTAAGCAGGCTTGCCGCCGTAGAATTGTCGCCAATCTCACGAGCGGCTAACGCGCGCTGCCAGAGTTCAGCCGCCGTGATCGGCAGCGGAGTCGGCGTAGCCGGCAGGGAAGTGGGGGTGGCAGTCGGTGATGGTTGCGCTACCGGCATCAAGCAGCCCGCCAGTATGCAGCAGAGAAGGCAAGCGAGCCACACTGCGGCGCGCCGCCGGGGCAACTGCGTGAGCGCCATACATGCTCCTTTCGTCACGAGAGCAGTATAGCATGGTGTGGCGGGCGAGATTGCCGCGAGTGGCACTGTTTGGTAAGTGGGACGGATTTTTGGCAACACTCTTTGTGTATTACGCTGGTAGTACTTTAGTGCTAGAAAAGGTCAATCAAAGCACTACTTGAAAATAGTGTTTTTTACTATTTTCAAAACACCCAAAATATTTTATTGCATACACATTCATTAACACAAAAATCAGGAAATCTGTAGCTATTAAAAAACTACAATTGCCATTATTTTCCTAGTGTTGTTGTTATTTTTTATTGGATTCTTTTCCTTTCCAGAGTTTTTGCACAAGGTGTTGATGCTGATAAAAATAGAAATGACCTACTAGCTGCTGGCGAACAAGCAGTAAGGGAATATTTAGCGCGTAACAGTTCAACCGCTGCACTTGCGAGCAGCGACCCGATGGATAAGCAATATCGCCAATTTTTAAGCGATATATTAAATGATAATTATCCGGACATTTGGACAGATGAGAATCACGTAGCTATAGTAGCATACGCCGTTGAGCAATTAGGTTTAGCGGCAGACTTTGAAACGCCCTATGCGCAATGGACAACTTTTATACCGATTGTTGCAAATGGAATTTCACCAATCGTTTCACCTGAAGCAACAGTTGCTTCAGGTGGAGTCGCTCTACAATCCACGTCTCGTGTGAGGTATGATCGTAGTGCGGCTGTCAGGTACGCTTATGAATATACTAACAGATATGGAGGGTGGAATCGAAATTGGGCGTATCTTGATTTCTCAAACAGTGGTGGAGACTGCACTAATTTTGTTAGCCAAGCAGTCTTGGCTGGTGGTATTTCGATGCGGGGAGACGGTACTTGCCGCAGCGAGTCAACAACGCATGAGTGGTATATTTACCGCCTTAGAACAGAGTGTGGTTGGTGGTGGCAGAGTTTCCGCTTATGGAAATGGTCTACATCTTGGACTACAGTGGGAGATTTTCGGGCGTACAGGCGAGATTATGGGGCGAGCCGAGTGGAAGCCTATCCAGCTAATAAAGAAGCTCTATCATTATTAATCTCACGCGCTCGCCCCGGTGATATCATCCAGTTTGACGTGTATGATCGTTCTAAGGGCTGGGTTCCAACTCATTCGATCATTGTGGTAAAATCAGCGAACAATGATCTTCTCTACAATGACCATTCAGGTTCAATCTTGGGAAGCGATACATTTGAAGGCAGTATCAGGGGTAAGTTGAGGGAATGGTCTAGTGAATGGTTTAATGTTGCACCCTTCCGCTGAATGGTATTGATCCAAATGCCCTAAACGAGAGTATAAGTCTGATTGGCAGGTCAGGCGCAAGAGTAGTCTTGCGCCTGACCCACGATTGGCGCCCTTGCAGTTGTGCTGGACATTGCTATGAAGGTACACGCAAATCTTCCTCATCCCATCGCACTGTTACTAGTGCCGCTCATCATTGCCATACTGGCAATCTATCTCTCGTTAGCAACCCCGCCTGCCGATGATATACCGGTGGCCCAAGACATACCAACGCGCGAAGCGCCGATATTAGTGAACGAGATGGTTGCCCGTGTCGCTGCTGCGATCGTCGTGAGCATTTTGGCGTAAGCGGTATTTACCGGTTTATACCGCATCAACCGGGTGCATTCAACCGTGCAAGCAGTTGTCATCGGAGTAGTATCGCTAGCAGTGGGTCTCTTTGTCGCGTCTTCGCCAGTAGGCGCACCAATTGTATGGTCAATAGTGTATCGATTTCAATTCAAACAATATGATCGATTCTTGGACCACATCCTGTTAGCTCTGTATCATGGCTTGATGTTTGTGATTGCGTGTCTCGTTGGATTTACTCTGATCGCCATGATACGGTTGTGGGCAAGCGCTCATTCATCGCAGCGTTAGAGCGACAGCCGAGGCAAGGCAAAGAATGCGCCTGAAAGCGCTGTGATGCCGCTGAACCATGGTGATAAATGTTAATCGTGAGTAGTCTCTTGCATCTTCCCAATTAATGCCTGCGCTTCCGCTTCGCTCAAGGCCGGGGCGAACAGCCAGCCTTGCCCATGACTGCACGCCAATTGTTTTAATTGCTCGAACTGTTCCGGGGTTTCGATCCCCTCAGCCACCACTTCCATATTCAGGTTGTGCGCCAATTGGATGATCGTCTGCACAATGTCGCCTTGGCTCGATTTCGCGTCGATCCGGTTGACAAACGAGCGATCAATCTTGAGCACATTCACCGGGAAGGTATGGAGATAACTTAATGACGAATAACCGGTGCCAAAATCATCAATACACAATTCAACGCCTAAATTGCGAATGCCTTCGAGCAAATTATTAGTGAAACTGCCAAACTTAATAAAGGTATGTTCGGTGATTTCCAGCTTCAAATACTGCGGCGGCAAACCGGTTTGATCGAGAATGTGGTGCAGCCGCTCGATGAGATCGGGCTGGGAAACGATCCGTCCGCTCAAATTCACGCTAATCGACAAGCGCGGTTCGGTAGGAGTCTGCTCGTGCCAGCGCTGCATCTGCCGGCAAGCCTCTTCCAGCACCCACCATGTCATCGGCACGATCAGGCCGGTTTCTTCGGCCAGCGGCAAAAACTCACCGGGAGCCAGCAAGCCGCGTTGCGGGTGTTGCCAGCGAATAAGCGCCTCAAACCCGACAATTGCGCCGGTGCGCAACAGCACGATCGGTTGGTAAAAGAGGCGGAATTCGTTGCGTTCGAGCGCGAGCCGCAAGTCTTGTTCGAGTTGCAATTTCGCCAGCGCTTCGACATGCATCGAGGGATCAAAGCGCACGTAGCATGCTTTGCCGCGTAATTTGGCGTGATACATCGCGGTGTCGGCATCACGGATCAGATCAGCGGGTTGGGCATAGCTGCTGCTGTAGGCAATCCCGATGCTTGATGAAATGACGATCTTATGGCCTTGCAAGTAAAGCGGCGCTGACAAGGCGCGCTGGATGCGTTCAGCCACCTGCTCAGCTTGTTGTTCGTGATCGATCGGCTCGCTCAAAACGGTAAACTCATCACCGCCAAGCCGGGCCACTGTATCATTCGGCCGCACCGATTCTTGCAGACGCACTGCCACCGCGATCAACAACTGATCGCCAACTTATGGCCAAGGCTGTCGTTAATGACTTTAAACCGGTCGAGATCGAGAAAGAGCACCGCAAAGTGACGATCCGGCTCGCGCCGCTGGCGCACGATCGCGCGTTCGAGCCGGTCACTAAACAGCACCCGATTGGGCAGGCCAGTCAAGCTATCGTGCAGCGCATCGTGCTGAAGTTGCTGCTCAGCTTTTTTGCGATCGGTAATATCAGTCTGTGAACCGGCAATCCGCACTGCTTGGCCATGTTGATCCCACACCGCTAACCCCCGGCAGAGCATCCAGCGGTATGAACCATCACGGTGCAGGATGCGATACTCGTGCTGAAAATGGGACAGAAGCCGGCGGAAGTGAGCCATCAACCGCACCTCGAACAACTCGCGATCTTCCGGGTGAATCCGGTCGAACCACTCGCCCGGCGTATCACCAATCTCGTTTTCGGCGTAGCCGAGCATCTCTTGCCAACGCGGCGAAAATATAGATGGTACCGGCGGCAATATTCCAATCTCACAAGCCATCGTTAGCGCCGCGCGCTGCCAGCGCATACCGCTCTTCGCTAAGGCGCAAGGCTTCTTGAGAACGTTCGAGATCGGCAGTGCGTTCGGCAACCATCCGCTCAAGTTCGAGCCGATAGCGCCGCTCGCGGTCGCACAACCGCTTGCGCTCCAGACTGGCATTGATCCGCGCATTCAGCAGCACAATGTTGTACGGTCTGAAGACATAATCATCAGCCCCGTTACGGATGCAGGTGACGACATGATCAATATCAGCCGAGACGACGATTACCGGCAGATCGTAGAGATCAGGGTCGCTTTTAATATGGTTCAACACCTGAATCCCATCCATACCGGGCATCATAATATCGAGCAGGACTATATCAAAGGCGTGCTGCCGCAGCATGTGCAGGGCCGTTGGCCCATCAGGCACCTCATCAACCGCATGACCAAGAGCGGTAAGCTCGCGCCGCAGCAAGAAGCGTAGCACTTCCTGATCATCAACGATCAGTATCCGGCCGGGTTGCGTTTCGGCAACATCCGCTTGGGAGCGTTGGATGTGGTTCATAGCCTGCTCATCGATCTAAGCAGTGCGATTCAGGAGGGCTTGCACCTTTTCACGGAACCGGCCAAAATCGATCGGTTTGGTCTCGAAGTCATCACAACCGGCAGCCAACGAGCGTAGCCAATCTTCATTCAAGGCATAGGCCGTTAGGGCCAACACCGGAATGTGGCTCGTTCCCGGTTGAGATTTGATGCGATGAGTGGCTTGCCAGCCATTAAGCACCGGCAAACCCATATCCATAACGATCAAATCCGGTTTGGCGCTGCGCGCCAGCGCCACTCCTTGCGCACCATCTACCGCCAGTATCGGTTCGTGTCCCATTAATTCTATAATACGCGCGATCAGATCGCGATTATTGGCGTCGTCTTCTACGATCAGAATCTTAGCCATAACCGTAGCGCCCCACCCTATAACATACTCCTTAACCATGCAATCCATTTAGTTTGATGTGGTATTAGCAGCAGACGATGCCGGATTGCGTTGCATCATCTGCCGGATACGGACAACGATCTGTTCCAGATCCAAATCTGCCTTGCATTGGATCGCACTAACGGTTTGGGCCAATCGTTCGCGATCGTTGGCGGTCAGATCGCGAGCAGTCATGAAAATCACCGGGATGCTCTGCCCTACGGGATCGGCCCGCAGATGTTCCAGCAGTTGCAAGCCATCCATCTTCGGCAGCATATAATCGAGCAGGATCAAACCCGGTGGACGGGTCAGCGCAGCCGTCAGACCGGTTTCACCATCAAACGCCACCTCAACCGGCCAGCCAGCCACGCGCAACGTGCGCGCCACCAGTTCGGCCAGCGCCTGATCATCCTCGACGATCAAAATGTGGGACGGCGTCCCTCCATCTTGGCGCCGGCAGTAGCGTTTGACCACCATGAGCAATTTCTCTGGCTCGATCGGCTTAACCAGATATTCAGCCACTTCCAACGCCAAACCGCGGCGCGCCTGATCGTCAATCGTCAAGACCACGACCGGGATAGCAGCTACTTCAGGCGTGTCACGCAGCCGGGCTAATACTTCGATCCCATTCAAGTCAGGCAGTTTCAGATCGAGCACGATCAGATCGGGCAATAGATCGTTTGCCAAGCGCAACCCTTCCACGCCGGTCTCGGCTGTCACCACGTAGACCTCATTGCTTGGCGCTATCCGCCGGATCAGATCGCCAACCGCCGGATCGTCATCGATCACCAGTACGATGGCATTGCTGACCGGCGCGGCACTATCAGCCGCCACCGGCAGCGGCTCGCTTGCATCCTCTGCTGAAGACAGATCGGCTAAGCGCAGGGTTGGCGCGGGCAACACATCACCCAGCTCAGCCGGTATCTCCATGGTGAAGACCGAACCCACGCCAACGGTGCTCTGCACTGTAATCCGCCCGCCAATCAGCTCGCACAGACGCTGGCTGAGCACCAAGCCCAAGCCGGTGCCGCCGTACTTGCGGGTCGGCGAGTCATCAACTTGCGAGAAGGCTTTAAACAGCTTATCGAGTTTATCGGCGGGAATACCAATCCCTGTATCGGCCACCTCAAAGCGGAACCACGTCTTGCCATCTTGCTCGTGGCGAGTGACGGTCAACTTTACTTCGCCATCTTCGGTAAACTTGGCCGCATTGCTGAGCAGATTGATCAACGCTTGCCGCACCTTAGTCGCATCGCTATTGAGCAATCCGATATCAGGCGGGCAATGGACTTGGAAGCGGTTGCGGTTTTTATCCATCTGCGGCAGCACCGTATTTACCGCGGCGTGCACCAAATCAGCCACATTGGCATACTCGGCGCTGATCGTCATCTGGCCAGCCTCGATCTTCGAGATGTCGAGAATATCGTTGATGAGCGTGAGCAGATGGGCGCCGGCGGCCCAGATGCGTCCTACGTCGTGAATCACGGTCTCGTAGATGCCTTTGTTGACGAGTTGTTCCATCAGTTGGCTATAGCCGATAATTGCCGTCAGTGGCGTGCGCAGCTCGTGGCTCATAGTGGCGAGGAAGGTGCTCTTGGCGCGCGAGGCGGCTTCGGCGGCATCGCGGGCTTTAATGAGCTCTTGTTCCACCCGGCGACGCTCTTGAATCTCGGCTCTCAAACTCTCAGTCTGCTTGGCGATCTCAGCATTGCGCATGCGCAGTTGGTGCATCATCGCATTAAAAGCGCGCACCACCTCCGCCACTTCCCGCTCTGAGCGCACCGGCAGCGGATGGGGCAAATCGCCGCCGCCGATCCGTTCGGCGCCTTGGCGCAACTCGTCGAGCACGCAGAAGATGAACCGATTCAGGAGATAATTTGTCGCGAGCAAGAGAAGGATGCCGAAGATAATCAAACTGCCCGTGAAGATTATGCCGGCTCGAGTTGACAGCTCGGTGGCTTCTGCTTTCGGCACTTCAGTGAATACGTGCCATGAAGTGCCGGGGATATTGAGCACAACGCCGAGCGTCTCTTCGCCAACGAGGTTGGTATAATGTCGTTGGCGTCCGTCGGGGGTGAGCGTGCGAAATTCGGGCCGATTGTTAATACTGGTTAATACTGGTGTAGTCGAGCACAATTTGAGGATTAGGGTGAGCAATGATGACCCTATCCTCGTTGACGATATATGCGTGGCCGGTGCGGCCAAACCAGATCGTCGCCATCGTTTCCCACAGCAAATTCATGCGCAGCCGTCCGGCTACCACACCGCCGTCGCTGGCCGGAATAGCCATAATGATATACGGCTCGCTATCAGCAGTGATAAAGAGCGGGCCGAGGTAACGTTGGCCGGCCCGCGCCTGCTGAAACCAATTAGCGAGCGGGATGGTCACTAAATCACCCAGCAAGGAACGATCGCGCGTCACTTCCGCTATGACGCGGCCATTGCGATCAACCCGCACAATCTCGATCCACGCCGGCGCCCGGTTCAAAATCTCTGGCAACAGATCAGGCGAGCGTTCGACTTGTTCAACCGACAATGCGCCCACCAGTGTTAAGGTGTCTTCGATGCGCAGCAAAAAGTCATCGATCGTGCGCACCGCGTTCTGGGCCGCCTCGCGCTGCCGGCCAGCCCAGCCCTCGTGCTCGATCGACTCGATGAACAGGAAGAGGCCATACGCCGCGACCAGCAAGATCAAGGTCAGCATCAGGCTCAAAAAGAGCGTCAGCTTGACCTGCAAGCTAGTATTGAGATGTTGCTGAACAGAGCGTAGCCAAATGCGCAGACGTCGCACGAATCACCTCACCATCGCTGCCAGTAGTTGCTCCCACAATTGATGCCGGTATGCAGCCAGATCAGCCGGCGGTTCCAGCATATATTCCGCTTTCAACATATCCTCCCCGCTTGGAAAGATCCACGGGTGATGCTGCAAAGCTGGATCGATCAACTGCATTGCTTGATCGTTCGCCGTCGCCACGTAGACTTCATTCGTAATCAACGCGCACATTTCCGGCTGCAAGACAACATTGATGAATTGGAAGGCAGCCGCTTTGCGCGTGCTCTGCGCCGGCACAACGAACGTATCAATCCACATCATTGTCCCCTCTTCAGGAAGAACGAATGTTACCGCTGGATTGAGCGCTTGGCCTGCCAGCGCATCGTACGACCAACCGTACAACACCGGGGCGATACCGTTAGCCACCAAGTCGGCGGCAGTGGGCATTAACGGGTCAAGCGCCACCACATTCGGCAGCAGCGTACGCAAACGTTCGGCAGCCTGATCGAACACGGCTGGATCGGTGACTGTGAGGGGCTGGCCCATGGCCTTCAGCGCAATCATAAAGAGTTGGTCTTCTTCGAGCCACATCGCTATCTTGCCGGCCAAGGCCGGATCCCACAGATCGGCCCAGCGCGTAATCGGACGGTCGAGCAGATCGGGCCGCACGACCAACCCGCTCACTCCCCATTGGTAAACGACCGAATAACGGCTGCCCGGATCGTAGGTCAGATCGCAAAAATTGGCGCTGACATAACGAAAATTCGGGATTTGGCTGTAATCAATCGGAGCCAGCAATCCGTCTGCGACCAAAGTCGGCATCAACGTACTCCTCATCACAACCACATCGTAGTCGCCAGTGCCGGCGCGCAATTGGTCAATAACGTCAAATTGACTTTCGTAACCGACATATTCCACCGCAATCCCGGTCTCGGCGCTAAAGGCGTCGAGCAGGGCTTGCGGCATATAGCCGGCCCAACCGGCAATGACCAGCTTGTCTGGCGCCGGCGTGGCAGTAGGCGGCGTGACCACTGGCGCAGGGCTGCACGCAGCGAAGATAAAAAGCAGAATGAAGTGCAGAGCGTAACGCATATATTTATATTACGGTTGAGCGGCGCGCAATACATCAAATGTTATCGTACATTGCCTGTGTTATCGGATCAAGGGGTAATTCTAGTTCAGCCCGTTGCAAGGTAGCAAGCGAAGGGAAAATGACCTCGCTATTGCGAAACTCTGGCTTAACGAGGGGCCACGATACTTCATTCGCGGTTGCTATCGCTAGTTCATTCGTCACCAGCGCACTGATATCCAGTCGCAAAAAGAAATCAATAAACTGTTCGGCAAGCGCCTGCTGCGCGCTAACGGCTGGAATCACAAAACTGTCAACCCAGAGAATCGTGCCTTCACCGGGAGTAATGTAGGCGATATGGTCGCTTTGGCGCTGCGCGTCGAGCGCGTCATACGCCCAACCTAACGCCACCGCATACTCGCCGGATACAAGGTCTTGCGCTGCCGAGTCGACTCCCTCCTCAACCCAACCCAGCCGGCGGGCAAAATCCGGCGCCCGTTCGAGCGCGGTGGCAAGATGGACAGGATTGGTGGTGTTAATGGAAAAACCCAGCGATTTTAAAAGTACGCTCACCGTATCGCGCGGAATCGGCCAGAGTAAAATCTTGCCATCAAGGGCTGGATCCCACAAATCAGACCAGCGCATGATTGGGCGGTCGAGCAGATCAGTGCGAATGAGCAGACCAGTGGCGCCCCACTGGTAGACCACTGAATAGCGATTGCCCGGATCGAACGCCAAATCGCGGAAGTTGGCGCTCAGGTTGCGCGCGTTGGGAATGTTGGCGTAGTTAATGGGGACAATCGCGCCGTTGCTGACTAGATCAGGAATAAATTGATAGCTGACAACCATCAAATCATACACGACACCCTGTGCAAGCGCTGCAATTGCCGCTTCGGTGGTGTCATAACCGATATATTCCACTGCAACGCCCGTTTCAGCGCTGAAAGCGTCAAGCAGCTCTTGCGGCATATAATCAGCCCAGCCGGTCATAGTAATTTTTTGTGATGCTGGCATGGGTGTTGGTATGGGTATAAATGAACATGCTGCGAAAAAAATATGGTTGCGATGGGTTGGATTTTTATTTTAACCTTATTTTAAGTATAAAATCGCGATGTAGAAAGTATACCATTTGCATGTTACCATGATGATTCCAAGCGAAACCATAGAGCGATTATCAGATGACAATTTATTCATCAAAGAATGGCGGGACACGCGATCGCTCATCCCGCTGGTCGGATCACAAAGCGGATTGCTGCTTAATCAGCATTATCAATCTGCGCTCGCTGCGATGCGCCGCTGTAATCGATATACACGCTCTTCCACTCTGAGAAAACGTCGAGCATAGTCGGGCCGGCTTCGCGGTGGCGTCATTGGAACGCTTAGACCAGCCGGTGGTCACATCGGTGTACTGGTCGTGTTCTGGCAGGAGTGTAGCCAAGATGATACAATTGTTCCAACTGCTGTTATTAAGGTTGCTATCCATCTTTGCGCAGCCATTTGCCAAGCAGCGATTGAAGCGGTAGGCAAACCCGCCGGCTCAACATACAACCCGCTTGTCCGGAGCAGGGTGTTGCGCTCGCACGATTGGGTGGCACAGGCGGCGATGATTGATGCCGCTATTCCATACTGGAAGGAACAGCCCATGCCAAACCGCGAAGAAGTGATGACATTGCTGCGGCAACATTATCCTTATCTAGCTGCTCAGTATGGAGTTAAAAAGATAGGCCTGTTCGGCTCTTATGCTCGTGATCAGTCAGATGAAACGAGCGATGTTGACATCATTGTGGAGTTTGAACGTCCGCTAGGATTTCGATTTGTGGAATTAGCTGAATACCTCGAGCACCTCTTAGGCCTTAGGCCGGCGGGTCGATTTGCTGACGCTGACCGGCGTGCGCGGTGTCCGGTTGCCATGGGTGGCGGAAGAGATTGAGCGGAGCGTTATTGATTGCTAGTGGATTGCTGTGACAAAGAAATAAGCGCCTGTATCAGGTTATGCTATCTCTACTAAACTACGTGGCGAGACGCCCATGCAAGCGTCTCGCCATAGGGTTATCCCTGCCGCAAACTAATCCGCGTTATCAATTTGCGCCCGCTGCAACGCGCCGCTGTAATCGATATACACGCTCTTCCACTCAGAGAAGACGTCGAGCATGGTCGGGCCGGCTTCACGGTGGCCGTTGCCGGTGGCTTTGACGCCGCCGAAGGGCAGGTGAATCTCGGCGCCAATGGTGGGTGCGTTGATGTAGACAATGCCGGCCTGCAGCGCCTGCATGGCGCGGAAGGCGGCGTTGATGTCGCGGGTGTAGATCGCCGAGCTGAGACCGTAGGCCACGTCGTTCGCCACTGCCACCGCTTCATCGAGGCTATCCACCTCGATCACACTAAGCACCGGCCCGAAGATCTCTTCGCGAGCAATGCGCATCTGCGGCGTGACATTGGTGAAGACGGTCGGCGCAATGAAGTGACCGTAGTCGTAGTCGCCGCCGGTCAGCCGGTAGCCGCCGCACAACAGCGTTGCCCCCTCTTGCTTGCCGATTTCGATGTAGTTGAGCACACGCTGCATCTGCTTCTCATTCACCAGCGGCCCCATCTCGGTCGCCGGGTCAAGGCCGTTGCCGATCCGCAACGATTGGGCGCGAGCGACGATCCGATCCACTAGCTCTTTGGCCACTGCCCGGTGGACGATCAGGCGGCTGGTGGCGGTGCAGCGCTGGCCGGTGGTGCCAAACGCGGCCCACAACACCCCATCGAGCGCCAGATCGAGATCGGCGTCGGGCATGACGATCAGCGGGTTCTTGCCACCCATCTCAAGGCTAACTCGCTTGATCCGGCGCGCGCCAAGCTCGTATACCAGCCGGCCCGTCTCAGTGCTGCCGGTAAACGAAATTACCGGCACGTCAGGGTGTTCGACTAGCGGTTGGCCGGCTTTGGGGCCATAGCCGGTGACAATGTTGACCACGCCGGGAGGCAGGCCGGCTTCCATCAGGCACTGTACTAAATTGTAGGTGCTGACCGAAGCATCTTCCCCCGGCTTAATCACGACGGTGTTGCCGCAGACAATGGCTGGGAGCATCTTCCACGACGCGATCGCCATAGGGAAGTTCCACGGCGTGATCAGGCCGACCACGCCAATCGGCTGGCGAATGCTCATCTGAAACTTGTTGGGCAGTTCGGATGGGGTGGTGACGCCGTGCATGCGACGGCCCTCGCTGCCGGCGTACTGGGCCATACCGATCGCTTCGACAATATCGCCGCCAGCCTCGAACAACGGCTTGCCCATCTCGCGGGTCAAGTCGCGGCTGTACTGCTCTTTGCGCGCTCGCAACAGCTCGGCGGCGCGGAGCAGAATCTCGCCGCGCTTCGGCGCCGGCACTTTGCTCCATGTGGCAAACGCGGCCTTCGCCGCTTCGACTGCCGCATGAACATCACGCTCATCGCTGTCGGCAAATACCCCCACCACATCACGGGTATCGGCAGGGTTACGGCGCTCGAAGGTTTGGCCACTCTGAGCAGGCACAAACTCGCCGCCGATGAGATTGTGAAATATCCGCGGTGCGGACATCTTCGTCCTCCTTGTCTCAAGAACTGGTAACGGTCTGATTATAGCACGGGGCAACTTGTGGTATGCTGTAACGGACATTGGGCGATCAAGAGGGGAAGCGGGCAATGGCAGAGTTAGAGATGCGGGTCGCGATTGCGAAAGTTCCCCGCGCCGGCGAAGTTGAGAGTGGTGACACACTGGAGATGATCGAGCGTCCGGGGGGCGGGTTTTCGTTTGTGCTCGCCGATGGGCAGGGCAGCGGGCGCAGCGCCAAAACGCTGTCGCATCTGGTGGCTACGCGGGCGATTGCGCTGCTCAAAGATGGCGCTCGAGATGGAGCCGTTGCGCGCGCTGTCCACGATTACCTGTATACCTATCGAATGGGGCAGGCGGCGGCGACGCTCAATATCCTCTCGGTCGATTTTGCCGCGCACAAAATCTTGGTGACGCGCAATAATCCAGCGCCATTTTTCGCTATTACACCGCAGGGCTTGCGCAGCTTTAACGCGCCTTCAGCGCCGATCGGTTTGCAACCGCTCATCCGGCCCCAGATCAGCGAATTGCCGGTGGCGGCCTACACGTATGTCGTCGTGTTTACCGATGGCCTGTTGCGGGCAGGTGAGCGGCGCGGCGAGGATTTGGGATTGCCGAATTACCTTGCAGCATGGCCGGCACGTGAGGGGCGTGATCCGCAGACCCTAGTTGATAGTGTGATGCAACGGGCGCTCGAGCTTGATGATGGCCAACCGAGCGATGATATGAGCATCGTGGTGCTGGCAATCTTGCCGCGCAGCGATGCGCCGGGTCTCCGACGGCTAATGGTCAGTGCGCCGATCATCGCTACCGGCCATTACGAACCGCCCGATGAGCCGGAGATTGAAGAATAACTAGGGTGCGGCGGAGATGGATTGGCAGGATCATGAGCGGCGACAGCCACGGGTGAGCGCGCGCGAGCGGGTGGCCGCGCTGCGTGCGCAACGGCAGCAGCGCTGGCGGCGCTTTTTGACGTTTGGCGGCTTGGCGCTGGCAGTACTGGTAACGGTGTGGGGTGTAGGGTGGCTGTGGAACACCTTCGCCGCCAGTATGCGCCTGAGCGATCCGCGTCCGGCGAGCGGCGGGTCAGCGCCGGCGAATACTGTCTTTCGCCAGCCATTCACCGTCTTGCTGCTCGGCGTTGACCAGCGCGACGATGGCGCTGAAGGGGTGCGCAGCGACACTCTGATCTTGGCTTATGTCAATCCAAATGAACGCTGGGTCAGCCTGCTCTCAATCCCGCGTGATACGGTGTCCGTGATCCGCGGGCTTGGCGAGCAGAAGATCAATGCAGCGTATGGTTATGGCTACCGCCATGCTGTCGATCTGTACGGGCGCGGAGTTGACCCGGCAGCGGCGGGGGCGGCGCTCACCGCCGAGACGGTGGCTACCTTGCTCAATCTACCAGTCGATTATGTCGCCCAAATCGATTTTGCCGGCTTCGAGCGGATGATCGATGCGATCGGCGGCGTGATCATCGAGGTGCCCTCCCCCTTGCTCGATAGCAGTTTCCCGACTGCTGACTACGGGTACGAACGCATCTTCATTCCCGCCGGCTTGCAAGTACTCGACGGCGCGACCGCGTTGCGCTACGCCCGCTCGCGCCATGGATCGAGCGATTTTGACCGCGCCCGCCGCCAGCAGGCGATTGTGCGCGCGGCTCTAGCGACAGTACGCTCGCGCGGAATGCTCGATCAGGCCAGTGCTCTGTCAGCATTACTGGCCGAAGCCCGGCGCAGCATCAAGACGACGTTGCCGATTGACGATCCAGCGGCGTTGCGCGAGTTGATTGCGCTGGCCCAATCGCTCGATCCTGATCGGATTGCGACCTTCAGCATCAACCCGCGTGAGGTGGCAGTGGTGGCCGAAATCGGCTCAGACATCTACTGGAACCGGCGCGATGTGGCGGCGCTGGTCGAGCGGGTGCGAGCCGGGCCGCAGCTCGATCGCGAAGCAGCGACGGTGCAGGTGCTGAACGGGACGCCGGTGAACGGGTTAGCAGCGCGGGTCAGCCGGGCGCTGGATAATGCTGGCTTCCGCACCTTGCCGCCCGCCAACGCCGAACGCCGCGAGACGACGATCATTATCGATTATGCCGGCAAACCAGCGGCGCTCGCCCGCTTGGCCGCTCATTTGGGGTTGCCGGCGACACAGGTCTTTGCCACCCCGCCGGCTGATGCACCGCCCCAACCGCTGGGGGCCGATATCGTCTTGCTGTTGGGGCGCGATTACAATCCGGCGTGGGCCTTGGCGCCGTAATGGCGATATTGCGCCGGGATAGGGCATGCTATTCAGGGTAATGAATGCTTGAGAGCCGCACGGCCGTGCGGCTCTCTACGGGGACGTACATGGTGGTATCGGAAACAATGCTGTGGTTGTTATTGGCGCTGGCTTTCGTTCTGCCACCCATCGGCGCTATCATCCTGCGGCTGCTGCAAAACCGCATTGGCGGCGCCGGGGTGGCGGCAGGGGCAGGATTGTTGCTGCTCATCGCGGCGGTAGCGCTGCTGACCATTGCCCGTTCGGCGTTGCCGCCGTTGCGGATCGGCGATCTGACCTTGTTGCCGGCGTGGTCGCCGCCGGTCGCTAAGGCGGTTGACACCGGCGTAGCACCTGACTTGCCGACCGTCACCCCGCCGCCAGCGTTGCCAACCTTGCCCCCGCGGCCAACGCTGACCCCAACCTTGACGGCGACACCAGAGCCAACAGCAACGCCGGAGCCAACCCCGACACTGGAACCAACCCCGGAACCGACCCCAACGCCGGAACCGCCTGCCGCCGGGCCGCGCCGCTATACGGTGCAGGCCGGCGACACGCTCCGCGCAATTGCCGAACGGTTTGGGGTTACAATTGAAGCGATCTTGCAGGCGAATAATCTGACCCCGGCGCAAGGCGATAACCTGCGCGTCGGGCAAGAATTGGTGATTCCATGACCACAATTCGCACCGTTGAACGGCGCCCGCTGGTCGAGGCCGGGCCGGCGCCCTTGTTGCTGATGTTACACGGGTTTGGCAGCCACGAACGCGATCTGTTTGAGCTGGCCGATCTGATCGATGACCGGATGCACATTGTCAGCGCACGCGCGCCCATTGCCTTGCCGTGGGGCGGGTTTGCGTGGTACGAACTGAGCGGCGCTCCCGGTCGCCTGATTCCCGATCCGGTGGGGCGGGCGCGAGCGGTAGATCTGTTGATCAAATTTGTCAGCGAACTGCCGGCCCGGATCGGTGCCGATCCACGGCGCACCTATCTGTTTGGCTTCAGCCAAGGCGCGATCCTCAGTCTGGCGTTGGCATGGCGCATTCCCGAAAAGCTGGCCGGCGTGATTGCAGCCAACGGCTACCTCGATCCGGCCTTGGCAACTGATCCGCCAGCGGCAGGGTTGGGCCGGTTGCCGATCTTGCAACTACACGGCAGCTACGATGATGTCATCCCGGTCGAACAGGCCCGCGCCACTCGTGATCTATTGGCCCAACATGCGCCACACCACCGCTACCACGAAGACCCGGTCGGGCACAGCCTCCACCCGAACGGGTTGAACCTGATGCAGCGCTGGCTGACCGAGCAGATCGACGGCCCGCCGCCGCACGGTGAGGGGTAACAGGCATACGCTCCGCGCGCCTCCTTTCATTGCGAGCCGCCCAAGGCGGCGAAGCAATCCCCCACGAGCACGGACGATGACCGTCAGGCATGCCTTCCGCACGCCTCCTGTCATTGCGAGCCGCCCAAGGCGGCGAAGCAATCCCCTGCGAGCATGAACCTGCAGACATCTCGTTCGCTGAAGCGGGAGATTGCTTCGGTCGGGCGGCCCCGCGCTCCGCGGGGGCCGTCCCTCCCTCGCCATGACAAGCGAGAGCGTGTAGTTCCGCGCCGCAGCGCCTCGCCGTATGGTATACATGAGCAATGCCAGCACCCTGCTCGGCAAGACCTTTGCGTACCATCTGAGGTATCCCATGGCGGTTGATCTCACACGCTGCGCCAGTTGCGGGCAGCCGTTAACCAATGGCTACTACGTCTTAATTGACCGGCCTGACCGGTTTTGCCCGCAGTGCATCGCGACCCGGCCACGGTGCGACACTTGCGGCGCGCCGCTTGGTAATCGCTTTTGGAATTTGCATGATGGGCGGCGACAGTGCGATACTTGCCACGCGATTGCGATCTACGATCCGGCGCAGGCGCAACAGCTCTTTCAGCAGACGGCCAGTATGCTGGCCGAGGACATGGGGTTACGGTTGAATGTCGGTGTGGCCTTCCGGCTCGTTGATGCACCCACGATGGCTCAGCTCCGTGACCCGCAATTGCCCGGCCTGAACACGCTTGGCCTCTACCAGCGCCGGAACCATATTCGCGTGATCTATCTGCTCTATGGCTTGCCGTTGCTGGTGTTCCGCATCACGGCAGCTCACGAATACGCTCACGCTTGGCAAACCGAGCAATGCCCGTTACTGCGCGACGAGTTTTTGCGCGAGGGGCATGCGGAATGGGTGGCTTACCGGCACCTGTTGCAACTTGGCAGCCAAAAGGCGGCGGCACGCATGCTTGATGAAAACCATCCGTATTACCACCCGCTGCGCCACATGCTAGCGTTAGAAGCACAGTTGGGCGTGACGGGGGTGAATGCTTATTTGAAGCGGCTCGAGCAGTGATGGCATACAATATGCCATCATCCGCTCGCAAGCAGGTTATTCTATGCATATCTGGTGGCTCGATCCCTTTCACGGCGGTTCGCATGCGGCGGTTGCCAGCGGCTATGCCGCTCATAGCGCGCACCGAGTGACGCTGATCACGCTGAGCCAAGCCGGTGGCTGGCGCTGGCGCATGCGCGGCGGGGCGGTAACGTTGGCCCGGCAGGCGGCTGAGCGGTATGATGTACCCGACCTGATTGTCACTACCGATATGCTCGATGTGGCTGCCTTTCGGGCCTTGACCCAGCGCCAATTGGGCCACGTGCCGGTAGCCGTCTACTTTCACGAAAATCAATTGACCTACCCGCTGCCGCCGGGCCGCAAGCGCGACTACACGTTTGCGTGGATCAACTTTACCAGCGCGCTGGTCGCCGATGCAGTGATCTTCAATTCTGAGTTTCACCGTCGCGACTTTTTGACAGCGCTGCCGGCGATGTTGCGGCGCTATCACGATTATCACGAATTGCAGACGGTTGAACAGATTGCGGCCAAAGCGCAGGTCTTGCCACCCGGCCTCGATCTGCCGCCACTGCCGCCGCTGCCACCGCGTGATCCCGCGGCGTCGCCAGTGATTCTGTGGAATGCGCGGTGGGAATACGACAAACAGCCGCAGGTGGTGATGGCGGCGTTGGAATATCTGGCGGCGCAGGGCATTGTCTTTCGCTTGATTGTGACCGGCGAGCACATTGATCCGACCATGCCTGATCTGGTGGCAGCGCGCGAACGGTGGCAGGCGCAGACGATCCATTGGGGCTATGCCGCCACCCGCGCGGCTTATCTCCAATTGTTGCAACAGGCTGACATTGTGGTCTCGGCGGCGATCCAAGAGTATTTCGGGATTGCGATTGTCGAGGCGATGGCTTGCGGCTGCATCCCGCTCTTGCCGGCGCGGCTCAACTATCCCGATTTGATTCCGCCGGCATGGCAGGGCGACTGCTTGTACGCTACCGATGACGACTTGCCGGCTGCACTTGCCCGACTCATCGCGAACCTCCCAAAGATGCGCCAACGCGATTGGCCGGCGCTAGCCGCGCCGTACCGGTGGGAAACGCTGGCGCCACGCTATGATGCGGTGTTGGGCGAGATCAGTTATGGAAAGGGGTTGCGTTGACTTGGGTTGATGGGAGATTGTGGCAAGAGCGTAGTGACAGTGAGCGAACTCTGTGCGGCAGTATAACTGCCGCACGCCAGAGTGTCAAATGCGCTCATTTGGCCATCAAGGCGTTTATGTTCGGCTGTGTGCAGCGGCTCCCCTCTCCCGCCGTCAGGTGGGAGAGGGGGCCGGGGGTAAGGGTCATCAGCCCGCGCAGCGGGCTTCGTACCCCTAGCCCGGCCCTGAAGGGCCGGGCTCTCTACACAATGGTCAGCGGCTGCGCTAAAGAGATATCCTACTTACACATAACAAACGTGCGGCAGTATGACTGCCGCACTCCAGAGGGTCAATGCGCTACAATCAATAGCACAACTTGCCTCCTCACCCCAGCGGGAGCGTTGGGAAGAAGCCAGATGTGTACCAACCAGAAAGAGGTAACTTCATGCGACACGAAGATCAGGTAGCGCTGCGCAAGCTGATCGACGAGAACCATACCGCCGCACTCGGCACGGTCACTTCCGATGGTGCGCCGTTTGTTTCGTATGTGTTGTACGTCGTCGAACGGCGCGATGGGCATCCGCCAACCCTCTTGCTGCTGCTCAGCCGATTGGCGGCGCACACCGGCCATCTACTGGCCGAACCGCGCGTCTCGTTGCTGATCACCGCTGCGCCGGGCAGCGTCACCGATCCGCAGGCGCTGGCGCGAGTAACGCTGCAAGGCGCGGCCCAGCCAATCGGGCGCGATGCGCCTGATTATCCAGCGGCGCAGGCGTGCTATCTGGGCCAACTGCCCGGCCAGCAACATCTCTTTGCCTTGCCCGATTTCACCCTGTTTCGAATTGAGCTGCGCGAAGCGCGGTATGTCGGCGGTTTTGGCCGCGCCTTTACGCTCGACGCGGCTAAGCTGGCGGCAGCGTTGGCGGTGAGTGTCGCGAACCCGGCGTAACGGGCGATCATCAGGGCGTATCCGTGGTATCATGGATGGAGCAGGCAGAGATTAACATCGGGCCGTCCCACCATATTGCAATGGTATCAGCGACGATGCAAACCGCTGGGGGCAAGCTGATCATGGCCACGGTGCTGTTCGATATTATTGAAAGACTATAGGTGCAGTTGTGCCAGACCAAGAACGCCGTCCGACTACGTTGCTCTTGATCCGCCATGGGATGAACGATTGGGTGCATGGCCGGCTAGCCGGCTGGCTGCCGGGAGTGCATCTGAGCGAAGAGGGACGGCGGCAAGCGGCGGCGCTAAGCGAACGGCTGGGTGATCTGCCGATTACGGCGCTCTATACCAGCCCGCTCGATCGCTGTATCGAAACGGCGCGGGCGATTGCCGAACCGCGCGGGTTGCCCTTGCGGATCGTCGAGCAGATCGGCGAGGTGCGGTACGGCGAGTGGGAAGGGGCCGAACTGAAAGAGCTGTACAAGCACGATCTCTGGCCGGGAGTGCAACACTACCCGAGCGGCACCCGCTTCCCCAAAGGCGAGACGCTTGGTGAAGCGCAGATGCGCATGGTTAGCGCACTCGACCAACTGCGCGCCCGCCATCAAGGCGAACTGATCGCAGTGGTCTCGCACGCCGACCTAATCCGGCTGGCGTTAGCGTATTATATTGGCGTGCATATCGATCTGTTTCAGCGGCTGGTCATCAATCCATGCTCGTTGAGCGCCGTCGCCTTCGAGCCAATGGGGCCTCGCCTGCTGGCCTACAATGAGACCGGATCGCTTGAACATCTTCGCCCCAAACCACCCGCTCCGCCGGCTGAACCGGCGGCAACGTCCCCGTCATCAACGGAGGCAGCGTAGGACTATGTCAGAGTTTACGTTTGATCTCGAATCGGTACATCGTATCACTGCCGGCGCGGTCGGGCCGCGTGGCCGGCGCGTGTTCTACTTGCAGGCCCGGCGCGGCAACCGGCTGGTGACGCTACTGGCCGAGAAGGAGCAGATCCGCGAGTTGGCCAACGCGATCAACCGCTTGCTCGAAACGATCGGCGAACGGAATCCCCGCTTAGCGACCTCTGACGATCTGATCGTGGCCGATATGAGCCTCGAAGAGCCGCTGGAGCCGGAATTCCGCATTTATCAATTGGGCTTGGGTTACGATAGCGAGCGCGATCGGGTGGTGTTGCTGGCGCAAGGCATGCCCGAAGGCAACGATGAAGAGCCGCTCTCGGCCCGGTTTTACGCCACCCGCGAGCAAATGAAGGCGTTGAGCATTCACGCCGAGCGGGTCGTCGCCGCCGGACGCCCGATCTGCGGCAATTGCGGTCGCCCGATCGATCCGAGCGGCCATTTCTGCCCGCACCGCAACGGCCATGGGCCGGTGTGTAGCTGAGCCGCCGTTGCGTCTTGGCGTTGAGCGACCAATCCATCAGACGACAAGGGGACGGTATGGAGCTTGATCGCAGCCACTCGCGTGAATTGAGCGTTGCCCGCGTGTTGACGGCGTTGGCGCAGGGTGAGATGAACATCGAAGCGGCGATGCCGTACAGCAGCAACTACACGCTACTGACCAGCATAGAGTACGAAGATCTGCACTTGCTGGCGGTGTACAAACCGCAACGCGGCGAGCGCCCGCTCTGGGATTTCCCGCGCGGCACGCTCTACCGGCGCGAGGCGGCGGCGTATGTGGTCAGTGAGGCGCTCGGCTTTCATCTCGTGCCGCCGACCGTCGTGCGCGATGGCCCGTATGGGGTGGGCATGGTGCAGCTCTTCATCGACAACGACGAAGAGGTGCATTTGTTTACGATGTTGAAGCAGGGCGGCTACGAGCAGGAGATCAAACAGCTCTGCGCGTTTGATTGTCTGGTCAACAATGCCGATCGCAAGAGCGGCCATTGCCTGCAAGGGCAGGATGGGCGCTTGTGGGCAATTGACCATGGCATCTGCTTTCATGTCGAACCCAAGCTGCGCACCGTGTTGTGGGATTTTGTCGGCGAGCCGTTACCGGATGAGGTGATGGCGGCGTTTCGGGTGTTTCGCCAGCAGCTCGATCAGAACGATCAGGTGGCGCAGACGCTATCGATGCTGCTCGATCGGGCTGAGGTCAAAGCGTTGCGCCGCCGCCTGAATCACCTGCTTGACACCGGCCGCTACCCCCCGCCCGGTCCCGGCCCGCATGTGCCGTGGCCGCCAGTATGATGGATGTGGAGCCCACCCCCAACCCCTCCCCCGCTGAGGGCGGGCAGTGGACCGCAGAGAGCGCGGAGAACGCCATCCTAATAATCTTGGCGCCCTTCGCGTTCTCTGCGCCCTTGCCTCCTTTGCGCCTTGACAGTTGCCCTACCCCAATCCCTCCCCCGCTGGGGGCGGGCAGTAGACCGCAGAGAGCGCGGAGGATGCTCCATCCCAATACTCTTTGCGCCTTTGCGTTAAAACCTTTGCGCTCTCTGCGGAGCCGGACAGCCATCCGGCGCTACACCAGCTCGAACGGCGCGCTCAGCCGGATGTCTGCCGCCGAACGGCCCACTAACGCCACGAATTCACCCGGTTCGGACACCCACCCCGGCACTGCCGGATCGTAGTAGCTCAGCGCCTCGCGATCGATGGTGAACGTGACCGTTGTTGTTTCGCCGGGTTGTAGCGCGATCTTGGCGAAGCCTTTCAGCTCTTTGTCGGGCCGGGTGAGGCGGGCCGCGCTATCGCGCACATAGAGCTGCACCACCTCGGCGCCGGGGCGCGGGCCGGTGTTGGTGATATCAACGCTCACGGTGAGCGTCTCGTCGGGCCGCATCGTGTTCGCCGAAAGGCGCAGATTGCGGTACGCAAACTCAGTGTAGCTCAACCCAAACCCAAACGGAAAGAGCGGTTCGACGCCTTTGCGGTCGTAGTAGCGGTAGCCGACGAATAAGCCCTCGCCGTACAGCACGTGGCCGTTTTCGCCGGGGTAATTGATGTAGGCCGGATTGTCGGCCAGCCGCTTGGGGAAGGTGGTGGGCAGGCGGCCACCCGGATCGGCCACGCCAAACAGCACATCGGCAATCGCATTGCCCGCCTCTTGGCCGCCGTACCACGCCAGCACCACCGCCGCCACCTCATCAAGCCACGGCATCTGCAACGGCGATCCAACATTCAGCACCACAATCGTGCGCGGATTCACCGCCGCCACCCGCCGGATCAGTTCATTCTGGCGGCCCGGCAGATCCATATCGATCCGATCGAAGCCTTCGCTCTCCCACTCTTTGGTCAAACCGGCAAAGACAATTGCTACATGTGAGCGGGCTGCCAGCGCCACCGCTTCCTCAATCGGATCATCCTCCCGTTCCGGCCAGAGGCCAACCTGCACTGCCCGCCAATTGCCGGGTACTGGCCAGCGAAATTCGACTGCCAAGCGGTAACGCTTGCCGGCCACGAGGGTGATGGTCTGGCGTCGCTCGCTGCCATCCATCAGCTCTTTGTGCCACTGGTCGAGCACCAATTCGTCGTCGAGCCAGATCCGCGCTTGACCGGCGCACGACAGTCCCAGTTGATAGCGCCCGCTCTGCGGCGGCAGTAGATCGCAACTGAGCCGGGCCGCGAAGGTGGCAAGGTTCAGATATTCGATCTGGTCGCCAAACCAGCTCGCTTCGAGAGTTGCGAGGTGATCGGTGCGTACCGGCGCGCCGCTGAGGTCGAGGTTGGTGAAGTAGTCGATCCGTACCCCCGACTGGTTGCTGCCGGGCGCCCGAATCCACTCTGGATCGAGGTTGGGCAAGCGGCGGAAGATCGGCGTCCCGATCGCATAGTCCACAATGCACTGCGCGCCGGCGCGCGCGCGGATGCCCTGCAACGGCGTGACCACATAGTGCGGCGCGACTTCCGAGCTGCCGCCACCCATGATCGCGGCCCAATGCGCGTTAGCCCCGATCACGGCAATCGGTTGGGGTTGTTTGGGATCGAGCGGCAACACCGGCCCGTCATTCTTCAGCAGCACAATCGACTCGGCGCCAGCCCGCCGGATGAGCGCGCGGTGGGCGGGCCGGTCGTTGGCCTGTTCCGCCGCTGGCGTGGGATTGGCAAAGCCGCCAACCCGCTCGATGGTACGCAACAGCCGGCGCACCTTATCGTCGAGGTCAGCTTCGCTCAGCTCTCCCCGCTCGATCGCCGCCAACACATGCTCACGGTTCAGCCAGCGCGCCGGCCCCGGCATCTCCAGATCGAGACCGTTGCTGGTGGCGCGCTCGCTGTAGGTGCCGTACCAGTCTGACATCACCAACCCATCGAACTGCCATTCGCCCTTGAGAATCTCCACCAGCAACCGGCGGTTTTCGCTGGCCCAGACGCCGTTGATCCGGTTATAGGCCGACATGATCGTCCACGGCTTGGCCTGCTTGATCGCTAGCTCGAACGGGCGCAGGTAGATCTCGCGCAACGGGCGTTCGCCCACGTCAGCACTGATGCTAAAGCGTTCAAATTCCGAATCGTTGCAGACGAAATGCTTGATGCACGCCCCCACGCCGCGGCTCTGCAAGCCGGTGATGTAGGCCGAAGCCATCACGCCGGTAAGGTACGGGTCTTCGGAAAAGCACTCGAAATTGCGCCCGGCCAGCGGCGAGCGATGGATATTGACCGTCGGCGCGAGCAGAATATGCGCGCCTTTATCCTTCGTCTCTTCGGCCAGCGCCTCACCGATCTGGCGCACTAGTTCCGGGTTCCACGTCGCTCCCATCGCCACCCCGATCGGGAAACAAGCCGAGGTATGGGCGCCATTGCGGCTCACGCCGCGCGCACCATTGGGGCCATCGGTGACTTTCATCGCCGGAATGCCGAGGCGCGGGATGGCAACGGTGTGCCACGCATCAGCCCCAGCCACCAGCGCAATCTTCTCGTCGAGCGTGAGTTGCGCAAGGAGAGTTTCGATGTAATTGGTCATGATGTTCCTCTAAGTGTGTGTTGGAATAGCCGCAAAGAGACGCAAAAAGGCGGTACGGGATGGCTGAGATTGGTTGTTGCAGGTGCAAAGCCGTTCACTCGTTCTTCTGATACACCCGCACATAATCAACCAACATCTGCTGCGGGAAGACGGTCGTTTCATCGGGATACCCCGGCCAGTTGCCACCTACCGCCAGATTGAGAATGATGAAGAACGGGTGATCAAACACCCACTCACCCGGCGTTTGGCCGCGGTGCAGGGTGTGGTAGAGCTGGTCGTCAACGTACCACCGGATCTCGTCCGGCTCCCATTCGACTGCGTAGAGATGAAAGTCATCGGCAAGCGACACCGGACTGGTGAACGATTTGGTGATTGCATTGCCAGCGGAATAGCCGGGGCCATGCACTGAGCCATACACGGTGGTCGGGTCGCCAATGTTCTCCATGATGTCAATCTCGCCGCAGTTCGGCCAGCGCGCGGTAGCGACATTCTCACCCAGCATCCAGAAGGCGGGCCAGATGCCTTTGCCGCCGGGGGGCAACTTGATACGCGCCTCGACCCGGCCATACGTCCATGCGTGCAAGTAATGGGTCTTGATCCGGGCCGAGGTGTATTCCCACGCCAGATACTCTTCGTTGCGGGCCTCGATCACCAAAACGCCGTTTTCGATCCGGGCATTTTCGGGCCGATCAGTATAAAATTGCCACTCGTTGTTACCCCAGCCGCCGGCCCCCTTGTCAAACAGCCAATTGCGCGGATTGAGCGCCTCGCCGTCGAACTCATCGCTCCAGACCAGCGTCCATGGTGAGACGGTTGGCGTCGGTTCCGGCGGGGCTGGCGCGGTTGCGCAGCCGGCCAGCAGCAGGCCAACGGTTATGAGACAGATTGTCAGTGAGCGGAGGTAGGTCACGGTACACCTGTGTGCGTTTTGGGGGACGATGGCTGGCATTAGGCGACGCTGCCGCCGCTCAACGCGATCACGTCCCCACTCCTACTTCTCGATATTGGTAATCACCACACCCTCAAGGAAGATCCGCTGGGCGAAGAAGAAGACCACAATCGGGATAATCGCCGAAATCAGCGATGCGGCCTGAATCAGGTTGGTTGACTGCGAATAGAGATTGTTGAACGCGGTCAGACCGACGGTAATCGGGAACTTATCGGGATGGCCGGCGAGATAGATCAACGGGCCGAAGAAGTCGTTCCATGCCCAGAAGAAGTGGAAGAGGGCGACGGCGGTCAGGGCCGGGCGCGACATCGGCAGAATGATCGAGAAGAAGATGCGCAGCGGGCTCGCGCCGTCGATTTGAGCCGCCTCTTCCAGATCACGCGGGATGCCGAGGAAGAACTGGCGCAACAAGAAGACGTTGGTGCCCCACGAGAAGAAGGCCGGTACGATCAATGGCAGCCACGTGCCGACCCAACCGATCTGCAAGAAGACGAAGTAGGTCGGAATGAGCGTCACCGCGCCGGGCAAGATCACGGTCGAGAGCATAATCATAAAGAGAATGTTCTTGCCGGGAATGCGGAAGCGGGCGAAGCCGTAGGCCACCAGCGCCGCCGACAAGACCGCGCCGAAGGTGGTGATGCCGGCGTACATCAACGTGTTGCGCAACAGGTTCGGGAAGTTGATCGTATTCCATGCGCGGGTAAAGTTGCTCCATTGAATATCGAGCTGCCAGACCCGTTCGAGTTGCCGCCACTGGCCTTGCCACTCAAACGGCCCCGCCGCCGGATTTTCCGGGTCGATAAACAAGCTGCGCTGGCGTCCGGGCCGGTAGAGCGCCAATTCACGGATCTCGCCATCAACCGGCACCAAATAGACATCGTAGGCTTTGCCCTCGTATTCAAAGGTGCGTTCCCGCGCCGGCCACCACGGTGCGCCGGTCTTGGCGATTTGGCTATCGGTTTTGACCGCGGTGGTCATACCGTAGACCATCGGGATCAAGAACAGGGCCAGCACAGCGAGAGCAAGGCTGGTCAGACCGATGCGCGCAATCGCCTCGCGGGTTGATTTGGGCAGTACGTTGCCGCTCGCGCGTCGTGAGAGTATCATCACCGTTCCTCCCCTGCGTAAAAGACCCAGAGCCGCGAGGTGCCAAAGAGCACAACCGTGATAATCATGGCGATAATCAGCATCAGCCATGCCAGCGTCGCGCCGTAACCCATGCTAAAGAAGCTGAACGACTGCTTGTAGAAGTAGACCATGAAGAAGCGAGTCATGCCTTCGGGGAAGCCGGTGCCGCCATTGAGCACAAATGGAGCAAGGAAGTATTGCAACGAACCGATCACCCCTAGCACCAGTTGGTAGAAGATCACCGGCGTGATCAGCGGAATGGTGATGAAGATCAGGCGCTGAAACCAGTTAGCGCCGTCGATCTGGGCCGCTTCGTAGAGCTCGGTCGGCACGCCCTGCAAGCCGGCCAGAAAGATGATCATCGCGTTACCGACCCCCCACAGGCCAAACATGGTGTAGGCGTAATAGACCAGATTGGGGTCGGCCAGCCAGCGCAAGCCCTGCGTGCCGGTGGCGCGAATCCCGGTCAGCCGCTCGATGATCACGTTGATCCAGCCGGTCTGCTCATTGAGTACGCCGTTCCAGATCAACACCGTCGCCACCAGCGGGATCATAGTCGGCATATAGAACAGCGTGCGGTAGATACTCTTCCCCAACACGTGTTCAGAATTAAGCAAAATCGCCAAAAAGAGCGCAAAGAGGAGTGACAACGGCAACGAAATGGCGGTGAAGTGGAAGGTGCGTTGCAACGACAGCCAGACCTCTTGATCTTGGAACAGCGCCCGCTGCCAGTTGGCGAAGCCGACAAAGCGCGCTTGATCAGGCACCGCTGGGTTAAAGTCGTAGAGCGAGAAGCCGAACGATGCCAGCATCGGCAACAAGTAAAAGAGCAGAAAGCCAATGATCCATGGGCTGATAAAAAATAAACCCCAGCGGATCTCCTTCTTTTCCAGCTTGCTCAGCTTCCGCAGCTGCTTGGCAGCGGTCCGGCTGCGCAATACGCTACTCAGTTCTGGCAAGGGAGCCATTGTCACGCCTCCTTGTCGGTGGGTTGGCGCAGGTGAGGGGAAACTGGTCTTCAGCCTCACGTGCGTATCGCGTCGTTGCGTTGATCAGTCTGTCAACCAGCTCTTCCGTTTGTCCGGCTCCGCTCCCAACTCCCACTGAGTGCGGAGCCGAACCATTCGCGGCAGAGTCGCCGCTTACCGCAGAATTACCGCTTCGCTGCGTCAAAGATCTTCTGCAGGTCAGCCTTCAACTTAGCGACTTCCGCCTCAAAATCGGCATCCGGCGTATTGGCGAGATAGTTCCAGAACTCGTTGTAGCGGTCGGTCGTCTCTTGGAAGCTGGGCATCCAACTCTCGTGGTTGGGGTTGTCGGCATACGCCATCGCTTCCACCACCACATCCCAGTTAATGTCAGTCTTGTTGGGGAAGCTGGTCTGATTATACTGGGCGAAGTAGTTGTCTTGTAACGAGAGACGGGCCGGCATGCCGCCGTAAATGGTCAGCAATTCATTGACGTGCTCGGCGCTCAGCATATAGCTCAACACCTCGAAGGCGGCATCGGGGTAAGGGCAACCTTTGAGGATGCCGAAGGTGTCGGCATGCATCTTGGCGGTAATCGTGCCATTGTAACTCGGCGTGGCGGCCAGATTCCAATCGAAATCCACATTACCCAAGGCCCACGGCGCCACGTACCACATGTGGATGTGGATCATCGCCAGATTGCCCGACGAGAAGGGGCCGCCGGGGCCTTGCAGGAAGTCGGCGCCGCCGTAGGGGCCGTTCGGAATGAACCAATCTTTCCACCAACCATCATACGTCCACTTCCACGCCGCCTTCCAGTTGTCGGGAATTTGGGCGTTACCGTTCTCATCAACTAGCGAGCCGGGGCCAAAGAAGGTGCCAATGCCACGTGGGTCAGTCCACTGGTTCATCCAGCCAAACTGCACAATCTTGGTGGGATCGAAATCGGGCGAGGTGGCATCGTTGCCGTTGACATCAACGGTCAGCTTCTTAGCCAGCTCGGTCAGCGTCTCAATGTTCCACTCGCGCTCAACGCCATTCTCGTCAACCCATGGCGCACCGTGAGTAGCGGGCGGGTAAGGCAGGCCAGCCTCATCGAACAGGTCTTTGTTGTAGATGATGAATGAGGGGAAGATCGCGAACGGAATGCCGAGCTGGCCTTCTTCCTTCACCTGATAGAACTTGACCAGATTCGGATCGAAATCGCTCAGATCGTAGTTGTATTTCTCGATGAACGGTTGCAGGTCGAGCCACGCGCCTTTGAAGCTGTCGCGTCCGCGAATACCGACCGGGCCAACAAGGCAGGGAGCGTTGCCGGCAGCAATCTGGGTCGCCAGCGTATCGTAAGCGACGTTGTTGTCAACGATCTCAAGCCCTAGTTCGATCTTGTCTTGGCTGGCGTTAAACCGCTCGACAAAGGCATTCTGGCCGGGAATAGCGCCTTCATCGGTACCGGCGCCCAACCCGACGAACCAGCGCACTTTGACGCGATTAGAGGTTTGGGCAGCAGTGGGAGCAGGAGCTGAAGTGGGAGCAACAGCAGCGGTTGGTTCACTCGCCGCGGGTGCGCTAGTGGATTGGGCCGGCGGCGTCGCGCCGCCGCTGCCACAGGCAGCGTTGACCAGCGCGGCCACGATCAACATAAGGCTAACGAGCAGCGGTTTCAGCGATTTCATTGAATCTCCTCCTCTGGAATGAGTCGCCATTGCTATTCACGTGCCGAAGATGGTTTGAACTGGCGGGCGAGTTGGGCATCTGCAATGACTAGATATCTTCTCCTCCCGCATCCCCAGTGCTAGACTCACGTCTGGTCGCTTGCACCCCCTTTCACTGCTGGCGAACGCAACTGTCGCGGATCACCAATTCGGTTGGCAACATCACCCGCTGGGTCACGGGTGTGAGAGAATCGGTCGTGAGCCGGTCGAGCAGCAATTGGGCCGCTGTCTGGCCCAATTCACCGATCGGTTGACGTACGGTGGTGAGCGCTGGCGTCATCGCTGCCGCCAGCGGAATATCGTCAAACCCGGCCAAGCCAATATCGCCGGGAACGCTGAGGCCAGCGGCGCGCAACGCCTTCAACGCGCCGAGCGCCATCATGTCGCTGGCGGCAAAGACCGCGTCGGGGATCGGCACCAGCCGCAAGAGCGTTTGCATCGCGATAAACCCGCTCTGCTCGCTAAAATCGCCTTCAATCACGAGTTCCGGCAACACCGGCAACCCGGCAGCATGCAGCGCATCGCTATAACCGGCAAACCGGTCACGGCCAGCCACAATATTCATCGGGCCGGTAATCGTCGCAATCCGGCGATACCCTTGCCAGAGCAGATGCTCGACCAACGTGCGCGCGCCGTGGCGATTATTGACATCGACATAGGGAATCGTCTGCTGCGACGTAATCCGTCCCACCGACACCACCGGGATCGTCTCTTGCGCCAGCCACTGCAAGAGGAATTGGTCTTCGACCGCCGAAGCGACAATCGCCCCTTCCAGAAACCCGCGCCGGCCAAGGTGTCGATACGGGTCGCCGTCAGTTGTGGTGGCCAGATCGAGCATAATCGAAAATTGCCGTTCATTGCAGACGTGGGCAATCCCCTCGATCAGCAGCGGAAAGTAAGGATCGGCAAAGAGGGTATGGATCGGCTGCGGAATAATGATCCCGATCACCTGCGAGCGGCGGCTGGCCAACGAGCGCGCCGGTAAATTAGGCTGATAATTCGTCTCGCGGATCGCCTGCCACACCCGCTCGCGCACCACCGAATTGACGTGCGGGTGATTATTGATCACCCGCGAGGCGGTTGCTCGCGAAACCCCGGCTCGCCGGGCGATGTCGTCAAGGGTGATATTCATCGCTTGCCACCATTGACTGGGAACGCTTCCAACTACCCGTATAGTACCGAAACAGCGCTGCGCTGGCTTTTCAAAAAGCGCGAATCAGTTGCACAAAACCGTGAAAGCGCTTTCAGGGGGAAGCTGCGCTCTTTACGCAGAGAGACGATGGTGGGATTGCTTGACACGCGGATGGGGCCATCCTATAGTAGTTCGAGTAGCAGATAAAACCAGCCAATCCCAATGCTCAACGCCGAAACGATCCTCGCCACGTTAAAAGAGCTGCAACCAATCATTGCCACACGCTATAAAGCCGCGGCAATCGGTCTCTTCGGGTCGTTTGCGCGCGGCGAACAGACTGCCACGCGTGATATTGACCTGTTAGCGGATTTTGCTGAGAGCGCAGATGTATTCGACGTCATCGGATTGGCGCTCTACCTCGAAGAAATCTTCCAGCGACCGGTGGATGTGGCGCCGAAACGCGCTCTGCGCGCCGAGTTACAGGACGCAGTACTAGGGGAAGTAGTGATAGCATGAGAAACTATAACAGGGCAAGGGGTGGGGGCCACTGCCAAGCGCAGAGGTTTTAACGCAAAGCCGCAGAGAACGCAGCGGTCGCGAAGGGTTGGTGATGGGTGCCTTCACCCTACGCCCGCGGCGCCCCTCCCCCAGTGGGGGAGGGGCAAGGGGGGGGGGCGCCTGAACACGCGAGCGAGGGATACCCCCACCCCAATCTTCCCATGTTGGGGGAAGGTGTCAGCAGCTCCCCCCGCTCCCGCCGTCAGGTGGGAGCGGGGGCCGGGGGTGAGGGCCATCAGCCCGCGCAGCGGGCTTCGTAATCCTAGCCCGGCCTTGAAGGGCCGGGTTCCCTGCTCCCCCAACAGCACACCTACCGCTGCACCAACGGCACATGAATAAAGGCACGCTCGACCGCTCCCATATCGCACGCGCCACCCTGTGGCCGGCTGACGCCACGTTGATCAATCGAGTTGCCAATCCCGCACAGACCGCTATTGATCGCCGGTGAACCGTGTTGTAACGCATGAGTCGGCGTGAAGCCGCCATTATTCGTTAAGGCGCCTAGCAACGGATTAAGCTGAAGATTGTTGCTGCCATCCGTACCGCATGACCCATTCCACGATCCGCTGGTGAAGCAACCCTGCACGTTGCTGTAGGCGATCGTCGGGGTACTGGAGAAATTATGGATGCCACCGCCGGAATTGGCGCTGTTACCCCAAATAATTGCATTCCTGACCAACGGATTGCTGAAACTATCGTTGTACATACCGCCGCCATTCATGCCGGCGCTGTTCCCCGTCACCGTTATGTTAGTCAAGGTCGGGCTACTGTTGCTGTAGAGATAGATCCCGCCGCCAAAACTGCTGGCGCTATTCTGGCTAAACGTAACATTCACCCAAGTCCCTGCTGCGCTCTGCATAAACACGCCGCCGCCGTAATCGGCCCTATTCGCGTGGATGGTAACGCCGGTCATCATAAGGGTCTGGTTGCGGCTAAAGACGCCTCCGCCCCAATTATTAGCGGCATTGAGCGACAGCACGACATCTTCCAAAATGATAGTGCTGTCAACGTTGGCCATGCCGCCGCCATTCCGATTCGCATTGTTGCTAAGGAAGGTGGCGTATCTGAGGTACGCGGCGCTGAGGCTGTTGTACATGCCACCGCCGTCGCTGTTGGCATCGACCGTGGCGTCATTGCCGCTGAAGGTAACGTTGCCCAGCGTCGTTGTGCTGTTCAGATTGGCCATACCGCCGCCCCGTTGCGCCCGGTTGCCCTGAAAGGTCACGTTAAACAGGGTGGCGTAACCGGCGATATTCACCATGCCGCCTCCGGTCTGGGCGTTATTTTGCCGGAAGGTGACATTGGTGACGATGGGAAAACCGTTCTCATTCGCTAAACCGCCGCCTTGGCTGGCGGTGTTGCCGCCAATGATTAGATTGTTCAATTGGGGACGGCTATTGGACAGCCAGATGCCGCCGCCTTTGCCGGTGGCAGTGTTGCCGCCGGTAATGGTGAACCCATCGAGAATAGACGCATCATTGACATCGACCGCTCTCACGACGTGGTAGCTATTCGTGCCGTTAATTTCTATGACGATACTGTTGCTGTTGTAGGTGTCATTGTCCTCAATGTCACCAGTGAGCACCGTGCGGTTCGCAGCCGGATTGCGTTCATCCAGATTCAATTCGGTACCGGCAAATCCGCCATAGATTGCCACGTTGTTTTTGAGGATAAAACTATCGTTCGGATCGGAGCCGGGTTGGTAGAACCCCGCCGCCACCCAAATCTGGCCGCACGCCAGATTCGCTAGCGCCGATTGGAGATCGTTGTACGCATCGCTCCATGCCGTACCATTATTGCTTCCCAGCGCATTCCATTTGACGTAGCAACGGCCACTTTCCGCCTGTATCGGCGCCGTGCCCGCGCCACTCATCAGCGCCATCCCAAGTACGATCAACAACCCTAACCGCAAATAACGGATCTTCATAAATCACGGCTCTCCTTCATCGTTCCTATGATGGAGCGCAGCGGCATTGCGCCACGCTCCTTACCAAGAACAGGCATTATCTTATTCCGAGAAGGTGCAACTCCAGCGACCCTTCAGCCGGCCAGCCTCAAACGTGCCCGACTTCCCATCTGCCGCAACAACCACCGTCCCTTCGCCAGCAAACATTTGCGGTTCATCGGAACGGCCAAGTCCGACCTCAAAACTGGCCGGCGACGGTTGATTGGGCTTCACGCCGCCGGAAGCCGAGAGGGTAAAGACGCCGACCGGCGTGGGCGGGTCTTCACCGGGTCGCGCGATGAATGAGACGATAAACGGATCGGCTGCCGGATCGAATGAGCACATCGCAAAGCCGGCAATCGAGACGATGTTAAGACTTTCGAGCGTGGTCACGCCAGCCATATTCGCTGGCTCTTCGATCACCACCTCCATCCCGATCAGCGCACCAGATTGAGGGGCGGGCTGATTAGCCACATCACCCGCTGGCGGCGGCGTAAACGGCACAAGCCGATCGGCGAGTAACTGGCCGATCGCAATCACCTCTTCACGGCTGAGCTTATAGCCGTAAAGAGTGACGTTCCAGCCATTCACCACGGCATACAGCGAGAATTCACCATCGCTCTCCACAATCGCCGCGCGCTCGCCAATGTCTATTTGCTCGACGGTTTTGCCTGAGTCTTGGTTGAATTGGATTACCTTGGCAAAGGCTTCGGCGCCGGGATTTCGCAGATCAATACCGAGATTGGCGTTGCTCTGATCTTGGTCGTTAAACACGTAAGCGCAGGTAGCAAAGAAGCGATCGTTCCCCGGAAACGCATCCAACAACGGCACGCCGGTAATAGCCGCCAGCTCATCAGGGGTGAAAACGGCGCACGGCTCTGCCGCGCGCGGGTCGAACTGGCCGGCTGCCGCGGGTGCGGTGGTAGGCGCCGGCGCTGGGGTCGAGGCTGGAGCCGACGCAGTGGTGGGAGCAGACACTTGGGTAGGGGCGGAAGCCGGAGCGGTAGTGGGCGCATTGGTGGTAGGCGTCCCGCCACCGCAGGCGGAAAGCAGCAACAAGACAACGAGCACAAGGAGCGTTGGCCGCATACGAGCACCTCTGAGAACGTGACTGCTGATACAAAAAGCGCCCAGCCTGCAAGCATGGCCGGGGCATTCGTAGTGTAGCAGGCCAGCGTCCTCAAAACGTCCTTAAGTGAGGACAGGCCTCACTCCCTCCCCCGGTCTCACCTGCCGGCAGGAGAGAGGGAGCTGCGCTCTCCCCTCCTCCGGTGGGGAAGGCTGGGGTGGGGTCAACCAAAAAACCTTTGCGCTCTCTGCGTCCTTTGCGTTAAGAACCTCTACGCCTTGGCTCGCTTTGCGCCTTGCAGTTGCCCTCACCCCCAGCCCCCTCTCCCGCCGTGAGGTGGGAGAGGGGGAGCCGCGTGGTGTGCGGAAACGACCGTGTTTCAGCGGAACACAGTAGCGCCCCTCTCCCGCTGGCGCGGGAGAGGGGACGGGGGCGAGGGTTCGATCAGGTTTACCGCCGAGAGCACTGCGGGGGAGAGTCATTCCAACCCCCGCTGCGCCTTGGCTCGCTTTGCGCCTTGACAGTCTCCCAGCGGGGGAAGGCTGGGGTGGGGTCAACCAAAAAACCTTTGCGCTCTCTGCGTCCTTTGCGTTAAGAACCTCTGCGCCTTGGCTCGCTTTGCGCCTTGACAGTCTCCCAGCGGGGGAAGGCTGGGGTGAGGGCTTGCCTAACGTTTACCGCAGGGGGCGCCGAGAGCGCAGAGGGTGAGGGTTATTCCAACCCCCTCTGCGTCCTTCGCGACCTTTACGCCTTTACGTTAAGTATCTCTGCGTCTTTGCCCCTACTGCGTCTCTGCGATAAGAACAGCGGCCTACGACCCCACCCGCCGCTTCCGCGGCGCAACCGCCCGTTCCGGCGCGTGCGGGGTCAAACTCCTGAGGCAATCCGCGCGCAACCGGCCCGCCTCTGCCAAACCGAGCGGAATCGCCAGCGGAGCAAACGATTGGCGGGCAATGTTCTGCACTTCGGCCAACGCAGCCTGCGCGCGGCTAGCATCGCCCAACCGCAAACAAATGTCGCTCAGTACGAGCAAGCTCTCGCCAAGCAACGGCACATCAGGGCAGGCGCGGGCCAGCATCACCGCCTGCTCGGCTGCCAGTGCCGCTTGCGCCGCTTGGCCGCTCGCCAACCAACCGTTGGTCTGCGCCAACGCCACTAACGCCTGCGCCGGTAATTCGCCGGCCTGCGCGGCCTGTGCGCTGAGCGCATCAAGTTCGGCCCAAAGATCGCTCTGCGGCGCCATCGCGATCCGCCGGCCAAGATACCGCACCCGCGCCGCCAAGACAAACGACGGCACATTACTCGCTTGCGCTGCGCGCCACGCCCGCTCATACAGTGCGAGCGCCAGTTCTGACTGATCGAGCAATTCCCCAATCTGACCAGCCAACAGGCAAGCAATGTATGCCACCGGATGGCTTTGGGCAGCCTCAGCCTGCGCCGCCAATTGCGCCAACGACCATGCCGGCGTCCGGCCTTGGGCCAAATCAACGAAGGTCAAGTAGCTCTGCATTAAAAGCGCGCCATATTGGCTCTTGACCTGCGTCGCGATATCCAAGCCACTCGTAAAATCGCGCCGGGCCGCTTCGTGTTCGCCAATCCGCAGATACACCCAACCGCGACCGGCATACTTGCCCCACATCCCCGGCTTATACGACTCGCCGGCGACTTCCAGCGAGCGCGTATACACCCGCTCGGCCTCATCGTACCGCCCGCAGTTCAGCAACATCTGGCCGATCATCGTCAACGCCGCCGCTTCCAACCGGCGCAAACCGCTGCGTTGCGCGATTGCGACCGTCTGATCGAGCACATCACGGGCCTGCCGGTACTCTTGGGCAAAGACCAGCGCCGTACCGAGATGGTTCAAACTTTGCGCGGTTTGGGCCATCACCCCCGGCCCGTGATCATCATCGGGCCGGATATGTTCAATGCTGGCGCACGCTTGGCGCAGATCGGCAATCGCTTCCTCCATCTGCCCCAACATCAAGGCGCTAACGCCACGAATATTGCGCGCGCGCACCAGATTGATCGTATCGTTGAGCGATGTCGCCAGCGCCAGCGCCTGCGTCGCCGCAGCGTATGCCTCGCCAGCCCGATCGCGGGTGTAGAGGGCATACGCCTGCATGACCAGCGCCTGCACATAGAGCGCCGGGAACTCACGGCTAGCCGCCACCGCCTGCGCGAGTAGAGCGAAGGCTGGCTCCGAATCACCTTGATACAGCGCCACCACCCCGCGTTGCATCGCGGCCCGCGCCCGCAGTTCACGCTCGGCGCGGCTCGCGCCGGTGAGCAACGCTTCGGCGTGGGCAATTGCCTCGCCCGCCGGCACAAATGCCGCCAGATCAGTACTCTCGCGGGCGTGGTCGAGCCAGCAACGGGCAGCGTGCAACCGGTAGCCGGCTTGCTCGTAATGATAGGCAATCCGCGCCGCATAGCCACTCTGGCCGGCGTAGACCGCCGCTAACGCGCGGGCGGCTTGCTCGTGCAGGAGTGGCACCCGATCGGCGGGAGTCTCGCTCACGATCAGATCGTGAATCAGATGGTGCGAAAAAGCGTAATCGTCAGCGCCGTGGATCACCGTATCCACTAGCAAGTGGCGCGCGCTCAACTCATCAAGCGCCGAAGCGTACTTGGCCGGCGACCACGCGAGCATCCGTTGCAAAACCGCATCGGCGCAGGAAAAACCCAAGATCGCCGCCGCTTCCAGCATCTGGCGGTTGTGCTCGCCGATCGCGCGCAAGCGCAACCTGAGGATATCGCGCAGACCGGTCAGACCACTCTTGGTCACTTGACGCATCTCACCCAATGCCGCTACCGCTTCATGCAAGAGGAGCGGCAACCCACCCGCATACCGCCGGATATCGGCCAGCGTAGACGCACTAAGCGACTGCCGATCCAGCATCTGGGTCAAAAAGCGATCCGTTTCCTCCGCTGTGAATGGTTGCACGGAGACATCATGCGCGCATTGCTGGCGGCGCAGACTCCGCTTCAGCGCCAGCAATGCCGGCGTAATCGCGCCCGACCGGTGCGTCACAATCACCAAGAGCGGCAGCGAACGGCACCCCGCAGCCACGTCACTCAGCACGTCCAGCGAAGCTTGGTCGATCCAGTGCGCATCTTCAATCAGCAACAGCAGTGGTTGGGTAGCGGCCAACGCTTGCAACGCTTGCCGGATCGCCAGCCGCAGCGCCGCGGCATCAGGCTGATCAGGCACGAACAAGCCGGGCCGCAATAGCGCCAATTCGGGCGCTAGCGGAGCCAACCGCGCCAGCCAATCGGCGTTCGCTGCCGCCTGCACCAAATGAGTGGCAGCGGCGGTCAAGACCTGCCGCCACGGTAGATATGCCTGCTGCTCGCCGATACTGCGGGCCGGCTGGCAATACCCTCGCAATACCTGCCATGCAGGCATGGTAGCCATCCCGTTCGAGCGGTGGATCGCCTCTTGCACCAGTGCCGTCTTGCCCACACCAGCCAGCCCGGAGACAAAGACGATCCGGCCCTGCCCTTGCCCGGCATGGTGCATCAGTTCAAGCAATTGCCGGAGCGGTTCATCACGCCCGATAAACAGCGCCAGCGATTGGCGGGCAGGTTCCGGCAGCTCCAACCGGTGATGGAGCAGATCGTGATACAGCGCCGTCGTTTCCGGGGCCGGTTGCGCATCCAACTCGCGCTGCAACTCTTCGACCAGCGCCCGATACAGATCGAGCGCCGCCGCGCGCTGGCCGGACGATGCCGCCGCCGTCATTGCCCACCGCACCGCCTCTTCATCCCACGGATCGAGCGCCAGTAACCGGCGCGCCCATACGCCTACCCGCTGCCAATCGCCGCGATCGAGCCAGACCCGCGCCAGCGTTTTAAGCAAGAGCAGATAGCGCCGGTGCAAGACTGCGCGCCGGGAGAGAATCTCGTCATCGCTATCAACGCCGGGGGCCAATTCACCGCCGTACAGCGCCGCTGCCGCCTCCATCTCCGCCACCGTCGTCCACTCTTGTTCAAAGGCAGTGACATCGAGCTGGCAGTCGGGCGGCGCATTCCAGACAATTTCTTGCGTTGAAACCTCCAACCATGGCCGTGCCGCCGGCGGCAACAGCTCGCGCAAGAGGTACAGATGCCGGCGCAGATTCGCCAACGCCTCAGCCGGTTCAGCGTCGGGCCAGAGGATAAAAGCCAGTTGCTTGCGGCCACACGGCTGGCGCGGACGCAAGACCAAACGAACCAACAACCGGCGCAGACTCTCACGGTACGGAAAGATAGTACGGTCTGCTCCCGCCTCAAACCGGATATCACCGAGCAACACAATGCGGACGGAGAGGGTCACTGACGCCATCGATGCTCTCCGAGGCACGGAACGGATAGGCGATGCTTGATATTATAGCTTGCCTCACCGCGAGATGCTAGTCAACGCCGCGATGTATGGAGAGACGTCCGCCCGTCCCCACGACGCAGAGGAAGCAAAGGTACAGTAGATCCGGCAGCTGTCCGGCTCCGCAAAGACGCCAAGAACGCAGAGTGCGCAAAGATCTGTGGGATGTCGATCATCCTCTGCGACCTCCGCGCCCTCTGCGGTAAACTCACCCCTCCCCCGCTGGAGGAGGGGTTGGGGGTAGGGCCACATCCCCCAGCGGGAGAAGTCAACGTATCACACCCCCAACGGGATAGCCAGCCTACCTTTAGCCCGCAGCGGCAATGCCCTGAATACCGCCTTCGGTCATCTTGTAGACATCGAGCAGCTCGTCAACCTGTTCGGCAGTGAGCAGGCCCTTCTCGACCACCACCTCTTTGATCGTCTTGCCGGTGGCCATGGCCTCTTTCGCCACCGCCGCACCGTTCAGGTAGCCGATCACCGGATTGAGCGCCGTGACCAGAATCGCATTCTTGGCGAGCCAGCCCGCCGCCTTCTCGCGGTTAGCAGTGATGCCAACCACGCATTTCGTAGTAAAGGCGTTAATCGCGCCGATCAGCACATGCATCATCTCAAACAAATTGTGCGCGATAATCGGCATCATCACGTTCAACTCAAGCTGACCAGCTTGCGCCGCCAACGCCACGGTCAGATCACAACCCTGCACGTGATAGCACGCCATGTTCAGCATCTCGGCCAGCACGGGGTTCACCTTACCTGGCATGATCGACGACCCCGGCTGCACGGCGGGCAAGCGGATCTCGTCGAGACCGGTGGCCGGGCCGGAAGAGAGCAGGCGGAAGTCGTTAGCGATGCGACCCAGCGTGATACAGAGCGTACGCAGACTGGCCGAGAAGTCGGCGGGATCGGCCATGCTCTGCATCGACTCGAACAAGTTGCCCGACGAGCGTAGCTCATGGCCGGTTAGTTCGCTCAGCTTGGCAACCATGCGCGCATGGTATTCAGGGTGGGCATTGAGGCCGCTGCCGGTGGCAGTACCGCCAATTCCCAGCCGGCGCAGGCGGTCGGCAGCAGCCGATATCCGTTCCATATCGTTGCGCACCGCCTTCGCATAGGCGCCAAACTCTTGGCCGAGCCGCACTGGGACGGCGTCTTGCAAGTGGGTGCGGCCCGACTTCACCACATCATCGAACTCAACGGCCTTCGCCTCCAGCGCATCGGCCAGATCGTCAATCGCTGCCAGCAGTTCGGGCAACCGCCACAGACACCCCAACCGGATCGCGGTCGGAATGGTGTCGTTGGTTGATTGGGCCATGTTCACGTGGTCGTTCGGGCTGACCGGCTTCTTGGGGTCATCAAGGCTGTAGCCCAAAATCTGGTTCGCGCGATTGGCCAGCACCTCGTTGACGTTCATGTTGTGCGAAGTGCCGGCACCGGCCTGAAACGGATCGACTACGAACTGGTCAGCATGCTGGCCGGCCAGCACCTCTTCGGCAGCTTGAATGATTGCATTGGCGATCTGCGGATCAAGCAGCCCTAAATCGCGGTTGACTTCAGCCGCCGCCCGCTTGATCATCGTCTGCGCCCACACAAAGGCGCGATAAGGACGCATCCCGCTCACCGGGAAGTTCAAGACAGCGCGTTGCGTTTGCGCGCCGTAGAGCGCATCAGCCGGCACCTGCATCTCACCCAACGAATCGCGTTCAATGCGGTAACGCTCAGCCATGAGTTCAACTCCTTTTTTTCATGTAGCAAGAGCGCATATTGCGCTCTGTTCGGCATGGGGCAGATCACATCACATCGCGATTGTATCATAGCCGCACCAATACCAAAGCGCAAAGGCGATGATTCGGGTTGGTCAATCATCATCACCTTGCGCTTTGGTATTGTCCCCAACCTCATCAGGACTCACGTCGGACAGAACCTCTAAGCGCAGATGCAATCGACCGCCTTGGAGGCACCGATTTACCCTCACCCCCAGCCCCTCTCCCGCTGGCGCGGGAGAGGGGAGCGCACAGTTAAGCTTCGAGGTATCGCACAACGACAACGATTTTGACAGACCAACGGTTCTGTCCGTCCCTCACCACCCTCCGTCCTCGGCGCCCTCTGCGGTAAACTACTTGCCTCCTCCCCGTGGACAAGGTGGGGAGATGTTGTGTACCGCTCCCGCCGTGCCGTTCCCTCCCGTCCAGCAGCTCCCCCTCTCCCACCTGACGGTGGGAGAGGGGGTTGGGGGGTAAGGGCGCCCGCTCCCTCCCCTAGCGGGGGAGGGTTGGGGTGGGGCAGGATCTACCTGCACCGGCGAGCCGGACAGCCGTCCGTCTTTACATCTATCCCCTTTGCGCCTCTCCGCGTCCTTCGCGTCTTTGCGTTTACATCCCTGCGCCTTTGCCCCCTCTGTGCCTTTATGAGCCGGACAGCCGTCCGGCTGTTAAAAATCCCTTACAGTTTGATGAAACTGTATTCGCAACCCGCTGCCGATGTGCTATAATCAGACCAAACCGCCGCACCATCGGTAGCGATTTATGTCGATATAATACCAAAAAACCGACACCGCTATCATTTTTTCGGACAAATGTTTTAGGTTTAGATCGCCTGTTTGCCCTTGATCACGCCTGTCAAGTGTAAAGAATTTTTCGACGCGAGCACACCATGCGCGACTTTGTTCACCTGCATGTCCATTCCGAATACAGCCTGCTCGATGGCTACGCCACCACCAAAGGGATCGTTCAGCGCGCCGCCGATTTGGGCATGGATAGCATCGCCCTCACCGACCACGGGGTGTTGTACGGCACGATAGAGTTTTACGAGGCAGCCAAAAAAGCCGGCATCCGCCCCATCCTCGGTGTCGAAGCCTATATGGCCCCCGGGTCGCTGAGCGACCCGATGACCAAAGGGGCCAAGAACTATTTCCACCTCCTGCTGCTGGCCCAAAACGAAACCGGCTATCGCAATCTGGTCAAGCTTACCACCCGCGCCCACCTTGAAGGCATGGGCAAAGGCGTCTTCGCCCGCCCCCGCATCGACCGCAATCTGCTCGAAGCGCACCACGAGGGCCTGATCGTCACCTCGGCCTGTCTGGCCGGCGAGGTGTTGCACTATCTCAAGAGCGGCGATCGCCGCACCGCCGTTGAGACGGCGGCCTATTACCGCGATCTGCTCGGCCCTGACCGCTACTATATCGAGTTGCAACTGCACGATAATACGCCCGAACTCGAACCGCTCAACGATGAGTTGGTGCGAATCGCCCGCGAACTCGGCATTCCCCTCGTTGCCACCAGCGATGCCCATTTCGTCCGCCCCGAAGATAAGGACACCCAGCATAAGGTGATGGCGATGGGCATGAATATGACCCTTGCCGAGTTCTGCGCCCGCGAATACGCGATGGACGAAACCTACCACATTCTGTCGGGCGAAGAGATGTGGGACCGCTTTAAGCGGTACGGCACCGAGCCATTGGAAAATACCCGCCGCATCGCCGATATGGCCCGGCTCAAGCTGGAGTTTGGCCGCGTCCAGTTGCCGGTCTTCGAGCTGCCGGAAGGGCACGATGCCGCCTCGTACCTGCGCCTCGTCTGCGAAGAGGGGTTGATGCGCCGCTTTCACGGCCAGCCGCCCGCAGAGTATCTGCGCCGGTTGGAGTATGAGCTGGACGTGATCAATAAAACCGGCTTCCCCGATTATATGTTGATCGTGTGGGATTACGTCAAGTTTGCTCGTTCGCGCGGCATCCCCTGCCTGCCCCGCGGTTCGGCTGGCGCGTCGCTCGTGCTTTACGCCCTCGGCATTACCGACGTCGATCCGGTCAAGAATAAGCTGCTCTTCGAGCGGTTCCTCTCGCCTGAACGGCTTGAGATGCCCGATATCGATACCGACTTCGCCGATTCGCGCCGCCACGAGATTCTCGATTACATTGCCCAGAAGTATGGCCGCGAGAATGTGGCCCAGATTATCACCTACGGCACCCTCGGCGCCAAGGCGGCCATCCGTGATATGGGCCGCGTGCTCGGTCTCGATCCCGGCGAGGTTGACCGGGTGGCGAAGCTGATCCCGTCGCTGCCGGTTGGCACCACTATTGCGCAGGCGCTTGAGCGGGTGCCTGAATTGAAGCAGATCTACGAGACCCAGCCCCATTTGCGCGAGTTGATTATTGAAGCGCAGAAGGTGGAGGGCCGTATGCGCTCGGTCGGCACCCATGCCTGTGGCGTGGTGGTTAGCCGCACCCCGCTCGAAGAGCTGGTGCCGCTCCAACGCACCACCAAAGACGAGAATGCGCTGATGGCGGCGTTTGAGGGGCCGACGCTCGCCAAGATGGGTCTGCTCAAGATGGATATTCTCGGTCTCACCAACTTGTCGGTGGTGGCCGAGGCGCTGAAGTATATCGAGCAGACGACCGGTCGCCGTATGTGGCTCGATGAGATTCCGCTCGATGATCCGAAGGTGTTTGAGGCGTTGGGTCGCGGCGAGACCAAGAATGTGTTCCAACTGGAGTCAGCGGGGATGACCCGCTATCTCATGCAGTTGAAACCGACCCGCGTTGAAGACCTCTACGCGATGGTCGCGCTCTACCGGCCCGGCCCGCTGGAGCAGATTCCAGTCTATATCCAGAATAAGAATAATCCCTCCCAAATCCGCTATCTCCACCCGGTGCTTGAACCGATTTTGTCCGATACCTATGGCGTGATCGTCTACCAAGAGCAGATTATGCAACTGCTCCAGACGGTGGCCGATTATACGCTCGGCCAAGCCTATATCGTGATCAAGGCCATTAGCAAGAAGAACAAGGAGCTGATGGCCGAAAACGAGGCGATCTTTAAGCAGGGGTGCCAGCGCAAAGGCATTAGCAAAGAGGTGGCCGACCAGCTTTGGGAGCTGATCTTGCCCTTCGCCGGCTATTCGTTCAACCGCCCCCACGCAACCCTGTACGGCTTGCTCAGCTATCAGACGGCGTGGCTCAAGGTGAATTATCCGGTTGAGTATATGACCGCGGTGCTGACCGGGGCCGGCGGCGTGATTGAAGATGTGACCAAGGCCGCGCTTGAGGCGCGCCGGTTGGGGGTGGCGGTGCTGCCGCCCGATGTCAATCGTTCACAGAAGGGCTTTGCCATCGAGCCGCTGGCGCCGCCGCTGCCCCCCGGCGTCACCCATAACCGCGGCATTCGCTTCGGTCTGATGGCAATCAAGAACGTCGGCGAAGGGCCGGTTGAGGCAATTATCGCGGCCCGCGAGACCGGCGGCCCGTTCCAGTCGCTCGAAGACCTCTGCGCCCGCGTCGATCGCCACGCGCTCAACAAGCGCACGCTGGAAAGTTTGATCAAGGCCGGCGCGCTCGATTCGCTGCCCGGCACCCGCCGCCAAAAGCTGGCCATCCTCGATCAGGCGGTGAACGCCGGCATTGAAGCGCAGAAGGCGCGCGAAATCGGCCAGAGCAGCCTGTTCGATATCTTCGGTGAAAGCAGCAACAGCGGCCCGACCGTGGCCCGTATCCCAATGCCGCTCATCACCGAGACTCCCGCCGAGCAGAAAGAGGTGCTGCTGTGGGAGAAAGAGCTGCTGGGGCTGAATATTTCGGACGATCCGATCGCCAAGGCGCTGGAAGGGATTGACCTCAGCGGCGCTACCGAGCTTGGCTCGATCAATGAAGAGCTGATCGGCGAAACGCTGACCTTCGTCGGCGTGCTGAGCGGCGTGCGCCGGATTGCAACCAAGAAGGGCGATTCGATGCTGGTGGCGATGCTCGAAGACCTCACCGGCAGCATCGAGATCGTGGTCTTCCCCAAGGTGCTGGCGAAGTCCGCCGATCTGTTGCAGAACGATGCGGTGGTGCGGGTGACGGCGAAAGTTGATAACCGGCGCGATACGCCGCAGTTGGTGGTCGAGAGTGTGGAAGCGCCAAGCACGATTGATGTCGCCGCCAGTGCGCAACCAGTTGAGATGGATCTGGAAGGGATGGGTGAGGAGCTGATCAGCGACATGGTGATCGAGCTACCGGCGCCGGCACCCGTCGCGCAACCGGCGCCAGCACTAGCTGCTGCTCCCGCCAGCGCGCCTGTTGCTGCCGCGCCTGCCGCTGCCCCGCCGCCGGCTAAGCCGCCAGCCGTGCGTCCGCGCCAGCCGGTCAAGCTAGCCAGCAACGGCAATGGCAACGGGCATAGCAATGGCAACGGCCACGGGAAGACAGCCGAACCGGCCCGCGCCGATGGCCCGCCGGCGCGCAATCTGCGCATCTACCTGCCGCGCAGCAACGACTTCGACGCCGACGTTGCCTTGATGCAGCACATTCACAGCCTGCTCAGCGCCAGCCACGGCCACGATCAGGTCACGCTTTACCTGCCCAACGGTGTTGGCATGGTGGTGCTGCAATCGCAACAAACCATCGAACTGTCAGACGCGCTGGTCAACGAATTGCGCCAGCTCCTCGGCCACGAGCGGGTCTTGGCGGCATAAGTAAGTAAAGCCGCACGAACGTGTGGCTCTCATCACGCACGTCCGTGCGGCTCAAGGCGCAGAGGGGGCCAAGGCGCAGAGACCTTAAACGCAAAGGTGCGAAGAACGCAGAGGCCGCAGAGATCGCAAACGCAAAGGCGCGAAGAACGCAGAGGTCGCAGAGATGTTAGAGTTGACAAAGCCTCTGCGCTCTCCGCGCCCTCTGCGGTAAAACTAGCTCCCTACAGGCGTAGCGATCTTCCTGTAAAGCCGCACGGCGGTGCGGCTCTTAACACTCCTTATTGAGATGCAACCACCGCAAACCCACCCACAAACGTCTGCTGCGAATGGTGGCTATACAACACCAGCGTATACGTTCCCGCCGGCACATCGCGCAGCGATAGCGTCCCGCTCACCCGGCCATCGCCATCGGCCCGCACCGTTGTCACCGTCACCGGCGGCGCGCCATCTGGCGGGTTATACCAAATCCCCACCGGCTCGCCGGGAGCAAACCCTTCGGCGTCATAGGATAACGTTTGCCCAACTATCGTCACCTCAAGCGCGCGCCAGTAGGTCAATTCCGGGCCGAGGCCTATAGTAGCGCGCGGCACATTACTCTGCCCGCGCCCCATTTCGGTCACGCCGTCGCGGTACGCCAAACGGGCTAATCGGCCAATCGCAACCCCATTCGGCGCATCATCCCGCACCCGGAAACGGATCGTCATCCTCACCAGATCACGGTTAGCCGCCAGCGGGCCGGTACGGATCGTAATCAACCCCGGCTGCACCTCGCTCACCCACACCCCAGCCCGGCTCGGCGTCGCATCGAGCAAGATCAACGTATGCGCATCAAACGGCAGCTCGATCGTCGCATCAAACACCGGCCCGCGGCCATAGTTCTCTAACACCACATCGAGCGCCAACACCTCGCCGGGCCGCGCCACATCATCCACTCGCTGCGCCAACGCAAGACGAGCCGGACGCGCCCCACGCGCCAGATCTACCGTGTACTGCACATCATCAATCAGCCACGTGTCGCGTGTGCCACTGACTTCAATTGTCGCGATGGTCTGGTTCGGCGGCGCAGTCAGTGTCACCCGATCAAGCTGGCCGGTAAAGGTGTTCGGTTCAACCACCGCTGTCCCCAACACGCTACCGCCAGCAGCGAACGCCGTGAAGGTGAGCGGGTCTGAGGTTGATACTGCTGCACTAAATGACATCACACCCTCTGGCAGCGCAATCTCGCCGGTACCGGCGCCGCTCACCCGCGCAAAACCATTGCCGTTCACCGCAAAAGCGCAGGTACCGCCAAAGTCAGGGCATGATTCAGGAAACGGTGCATTATAGCGCCCGCTGCGCAGATCGCCGAACCGCCAGCCCAATTGAAACACCAACCCGCCGTAGGCATCGATCGATTGATTATCAGGGAAGCCTTCAAAATCGAGGGTAAACGTTCGCTGCGCTTGGGCAGCCGCCGCCGATACCGAAAGCAGCGACCAAACGATCAATACGATGGCAAGATAACGGCGCATGCAACCCTCCCTCGCAGCAGCAGCGGTTGCTTTCTATTATAGGGGGTAGCGCCGGATGTTTGGATGGCAAATTTGTCAGGAATGGAACGCATGAGATAACGGTTTTGCGAGTAATGCGCTGCCCGCACAGGCCAGCGCTTGGCTGGCCACCGAGCAAGCTGTAGGACGCTGATCGACTCCCAATCGTGTCGTTTAGCGTGCGTTTCCGAATCGGTCAACACCGCGTCAAGCCCCGATCCCAACGTGCTCCTCACATTGGCGAAAATCCCAGCGGTTGATCAACGTAGACGCTACACCGCCTCAAGAATGTTGATAGAAAATAAAAAATATTGCAATTGTAAGATATTGCCAACAATACGTTCACGACATAGGCTAAGAACCATATCAACACAGTGTGAAAGGAGAGCGAAGATGACCGAGCTAGGGTCTCAGACTAGTCGCTCCAAATCTCTCTGGCCATTTTACCGTGAGGTAGATGGGTTGGAGTTTTCCAATCCACCAATAGCTAGAGAACGGTTCGATCAAATTCTGGCTGAAGGTCTCAGCCATTACACCGGTCCACCCGATTTGTGGCACAACATCGCTATAACGGCGGGATGTGTCCAGCATAACCAAGCCCAGCTCGCTTTTGTGGAAGAAGGTTTGCGCGAGTGGCTCGAAAAGGTTGATCTCTTGTGCGATGCGCTCCAATACCGCTTCTCGAGCCACTTTGATCCAGAACAAGCGCAGCGGCTGTAGCAAACGCTTGCCGGCATGCCACGCAAGCAGACCGGGCCATACTGGCGGTTTTGGGGGTATGGCGCAATTTATCACGCAACGACGCTAAACGATCCAGCCACGGCACTGCAGTTGCTTGATGATGGCCTGCTTGCTGTGAAGCGCGACGGGTTAATGGATATCTTGCGCACCTACCGCCGCGTCTTGATCGACTCGGTGCCGTTGCGTAAGCTTGACAGCATTGACCAGCTCGCCGCCTACCAGCAAGAGGCCATAAGCATCCTTGAGTCGCGCTACCGGATGGGCATCCAGCTTGGCATTGAGAATGCTTACGTCTTGGCGCAAGATTTGGCCCGGTTGCATCAGGAACGCGCTGGCGTCGAAGCAGACGAATCCACCCCAAACGAGAATGATGCCTACCTTCGTAAGGGCATTGGCATACCTCGACCTTGCCGAAAAGCTCTATACCGGCGATCCTAATCATCAGATTTGGAATATCTATGTGCAGCGCGTTCGCATTCTGATGGCCCAACACAAATATGGCGAAAATTTTGCGCAGCTTGCCTGAGCAGAGGCAGAAAGGGGATCCATCGCTCACCATCATGTATGAACCCGCGGCCTACATGACCGGCGAGTCTGAGCAGGAAGCGGATCGGAGCGCAACCATTGCTGGTCCGGCAGCGGAGAAGACCGCAGCAGAACATCTCGAAAAAGCTCTTCAGCTCATCTTCGCCAATGAGGGAAGCCTATTGCTTGAAATCGCCAAAAATAATCCCCCCATCGTTAGCATCCTACGGCGAATTGTGCGCGCCTTGGACATGGAGAAGCGATGATGAAAAACCGCTACGTCGTGCAACGCCCTTTTCTCCGCTTCGATCACCGCATCACCGATATCGATCATTTGGCTGACGATCTCCGCCGGTCTAGCCTTGCCAACATCATTGCCAATGACATTCTGAGTGAACGGCCGCCCAGCGTGATCGGGGTGTCAGGAAAAGGGGTATCAATTACATAACCCATCCCTTGGCGGCAAAACCACCCATCGCTTGATCGCTTCGTATTTGATCGACCTCCTGATCGAGGTTTCCCCGCTCGTGGTCCCGGGTGGCGGTGTTGCGGCAGCGGCGGGCAAGGCGATTCGCTCAGCGACGAGCAAATTTCAACAGACCAAAGATCAACGCGCGCAACCCCTGCTGATCGATGAGGTGAAGGGTAAGATGGCCGAGTTGGTTGAGGCCATTCTAGATAGCGCGCATGAAGCTGATCCAACGAAGCAGAAACAATACCGGCTGGTTATTTTCATCGATGATCTTGACCGCTGTTCGACCGAGCGGATGGTGCGTATGTTTGAATGGCTAAAGGTGCATATGCTGGTGGAAAGATGCACCTACGTGCTGGCGCTGGATCACATCGCCGCTGCCCGTGCGATTGTTGGCCGCTACCGCGAGTACTTAGGCGAAGACCAAGATCTTGCCTATGGGTTGCGCTATCTGGAAAAGTTGATCGAGTGGAGTACGAATTAGGCATTGCGCGCGACGTCGAGCAGATGGCCATCCGGCAAGTGCATTATCCGCATAAAGTGCCGTACCGCAGAGTCAGTGAAATTGCCCAACAGTTACGTGACGGCGATTGCCCCGGCGTGCAGCACATTGATCAATTACTGGCACTGCGCTCGCTGCTCGTGCCGCGCACCATGCTCAAGATCGTGAACCGGTTTAAGCCGGTGATAGAATTTCTCAGGGAGCATCCACTGGCAAACCAATTGCCTGAGTCATATCTGTTCTAGGTGTTGTTTTTGATCGCTATGTACTACCAGCTCAACTCGGACCATCTTGATGAGTTCGTGCGCGGGCGCGGCACGATTCATGAACTGATGAAGAATCTGGGATCGGTGCAATCGGACAAATGTGGTACCGGCCCATTTCGCGAATTTTGCCAGTATGCCGATCGTTTCGGCGCATCGGCAGGGTCAAGTTTACAAATACTTCGCGTAGACTATCTCCTTGTCTTAACATCAATTGTCCGCGAAAGCACCTTTGACGGTCAGTTGTGAATGATCAGCAATAGCTCTGCGTATCACAGCACCCCTATGCTCTGGCAGGAGTGAGCACATGGGTGCCGATGCTTTCCGCACCGCACATTCCATCCACCATCCTGAAAATCCCCCATTCCCTCCCGCCCTGCACAATGCTATAGTAGCAGTACAATCTATCTGCCAGCAGTGCAACCTCTCTGCAGATAGCGCGTACATGCATGATGCATGCAAGTCTTCTCGGCTGCTCGAATTCGATACCTCAAGGTCGTTTACCGTCTTAAATGACAAGACGGCAGAAAAGCGCTCGTTGTAGGGAGGCCGTATGTTTTTTGCTCACCGGTACTGGTTCGTCGCCCTTGTCGGTCTGCTCATCGTTGCTCTCACCGCGTGCGGCGGCGGCAATGCCGCGCCGACCGCCACCCCCACCCAAGCCGCTGCTGCACCCACCCGCA
>NZ_DAOTWH010000001.1:0-1762 GCF_034435895.1 Chloroflexus sp. | reverse complement strand
GCATCACCGGCGCCGGCGGCGGGCTGGCCGGCGGGGTGAGCGGTAGCGCAGGCATCGCCTCGCTGCTGCTCTGCATCCGGCGCCAAATCAGGTACCCAATGCCGAATAGGAGAACAACCAACAGCAACTTACGCCACATAACCGTGTGCTCCCCAATTTGTAGGCGCGAATCCGAATCAATGTTCGTTATTGAGCTGCGTCGATGCCGGCTTTTGGGACGGTATCATAAGGGCGCTCTGCCGTCATCTGAACCAACATTAGTGACTGGCCTGCACCAGTGAGCGCAACAGGGCCAGATTCATGCGATCTTCCGCCATATCTTCGCCTTTGGGTGTCTCAATGATCATCGGCAGATCAACGAAGCGCGGATCGTTTACCAGCATGCGAAAGGCTTCGACGCCGATGCAGCCTTGGCCGATATGAGCATGGCGATCAACCCGGCTGCCTACATCCTTCTGCGAGTCGTTCAGATGAAAACACTTGACTCGTTCGATCCCGACGAGCCGGTCAAGTTCGGCAAAGGTGGCGTGATAGCTCGCTTCGTCACGAATGTCGTAACCGGCGGCGAAGATGTGGCAGGTATCAACGCACACCCCTAACCGGTCGTGGTGGGGGATCAACTCAAACAGGCGCGCCAAATGCTCGAAGCGGTAGCCGAGTGCGGTGCCCTGCCCGGCGGTCGTCTCAAGCAAGATCATGGTTGGGCCGCCGACCCCTTTCGCCAACAGACGATTAATCGCATCGGCGACGCGGGCCAATCCGGCCTCTTCGCCAATTCCAGTATGCGCGCCGGGATGGGTGACGAGGTACGGAATATTGAGCTGCGCGCAGCGTTCCAACTCGTCGGCAAACGCGGCGATTGACTTCTCGCGCAGTTCATCGGCGGGGGCGGCGAGGTTGATGAGATAGGAATCATGGACGACCACCGGGTGAATGCCGGTGCGCTCCTGCTCGGCGCGAAAGGCTGCCGCCTCTTCCGCCGGGATGGGCTTGGCCGTCCACTGCCGTTCGTTTTTGGCGAAGATTTGCATCGCCTCAAGCCCAACCGATTCTCCGCGAGCAAACGACTTCGAGACGCCACCCGAAATAGACATGTGTGCGCCGAATCGCGGCATACTTGTCGTCCCCATCCGTTTCCGCCGGCGAGTACCGGATATTGCAATTATATCACGGCTTGCCGGCAGCGCTTGGGGTATCCCGCTGGGAAGGTTGCGGACGCAGAGAGTTCGTGTCTTCGGCGAGCATTTAGCGCCGCGCGCTATTCCGGCAGCGATCCGAGCAGTAGCGCACCTCTTCCCAACAGCGCGCCCACTTTTTGCGCCATTCAAACGGTCTCCCGCAAGTAGCGCAGATTTTGGTCGGCAGTTGGCCTTTGCGTTTGGGAGTGTTGGCAGTCGCAGTGGTGAGTTTGGTGCGCGCCATAGCGAATCCTTTGCCGGTTTGCCACGGTTTCATCAATAGAGCAAGTAAGGCGCGGGCCGTCCGGCGCTGCGCATCGTGTGTGTCTCTGATCATCGTCGTACAGGTTTATCGTGGTGTCAACCCTATGCTTGAACGCCTCCTCAACTGGCTCTTTCCCGATCGCTGCGCTGGTTGCCGGCGGCTGACCGGCGACCTCTTCTGCGCAGCATGCCGGGCGCGGTTGCGGCCTTATCCGCCCTTCCCGCCGCCAGCCGGCCTTGACGCGGCGTGGGTGGCGTTTCGCTATGAGGGCAGCTTGGTCGCGGCGATCCACCTGCTCAAGTATGGCCGCCGCCGCCGG